>NZ_JBVYOJ010000007.1:0-320307 GCF_056120465.1 Paenibacillus sp. sgz302148 | reverse complement strand
AAATACTTGTCCCTTTTTCGCCATAGAAAGATCCCCTCCAAGTGTCACTCGAACCTCCATGATACCATGAAGGTTTTTTTGAGTGTCTACTTAAAGGGGATAATATCACTGGGAGCAGGTTTTCCTCACGTTCGTTATCGTCAATTGTCATTCTCCAAATAATAAGCTAAGCTGAGCAATTCCGTCGTAAAATCGGCATGATGGATGCGAACCTCGCTCGGCACCTTCAGAATGATCGGCGCAAAATTCAAGATCGCCTCGACGCCCGCTTCGACAAATTGGTCCGCAACGGCTTGCGCCGCCGCGGCTGGGACCGTAATGATGCCGATGCGAATATTGAATCGTTCCATCGTTTCTTTCAATTCATGCATCGGCTGGACATGCAGGTTGTTAATCGGTTTGCCGAACTTTTCCGGGTGGATGTCGAAGATCGCGACGATTTTCATGTTGTCCCGCAAGTAGGCGTTGTAATTGCTCAGCGCATGGCCCAAGTTGCCGGCGCCTACGAGCGCGATGTTGATTTGCTGGTCGATCTTTAATATTTGCCGGATTTTTTCGATCAAATACGCAACGTCGTAACCGATTCCTTTCCGTCCGAACTCGCCGAAGTACGCCAGATCCTTGCGAATTTGCGCCGGGTTCAAATCCAGCTTCACGCCCAAATCCTGCGAAGACACGGTTTGGACTTCCCGCATGCTCAGCTCATTCAGAAACCGCAAGTAAATCGGCAGCCTTCGCACAACCGCTTCCGATATTTTCAACGTCTTCACATCGTTGCCTCCTCTTCTTCCGGTTCGAACCATTGCTTAATGCGCGGCACGAGCTGATCCAGCCGCATATGTTCGATTTTTGGCCCCGGGAGGGAGTATAAAAAATGTTTGCCGTAGTAGGCTTCGATCACACGGGTATCGTAAATAATGACGATGCCGCGGTCGCGCGTTGTCCGAACGAGTCTCCCGAAACCTTGCTTAAAGCGGATTACCGCTTGCGGCACGGATAACTTCATAAACGGGTTTTGGTTCATTTTCTGCAAGTTTTCCGACTTGGCCTCGATCACCGGATGGTTCGGCGGCTGGAACGGAAGACGGATGATGGCTAGACAAGTAAGCGCATCGCCCGGTATGTCAACGCCTTCCCAGAAGCTGCTCGTGCCAAGCAATACGGCAGCGCCCGTTTCTTGAAATCTTCTCGTCAGCTTGCTGCGATTCCCGCTGTCAATGCCTTGACCGAGCACGTGGATGCCCGCCTGCGAAAGCGCGTCCTTTAGCGGCTGATAGACTTGCTTCAGCATCTTATACGAAGTAAATAAGACGAGCATCCGTCCCTTCGTTTCGATCGCCACTTCGCTCAGCGATTTCACCAGCGTTTCGATGTAATGGGCGTCGCCTACCGTGCCTTTCACGTTCGGGAAGTCGCGCGGAATGCAGACGAGCGCTTGCTTACGGTATTGGAACGGCGAGGACAGCTGAACGGTCTTCAGCTTGCCCGTATTTTCGCTGCCGCTTAGTCCAAGCTGCTCGCAAGCATACTGGAACGACTTGTGCACGGACAAAGTAGCCGACGTCATAATGACGCTTTCTTTCGCCTCGAAGAAATAAGTTTTCAGCTGCTCGCTTACGTCGACCGGTACTGCGTAAAGATGTAGCGATTTGCTGCGGTACGCGGCGTTTGCTTCAATCCAATACACATCGTTCGGATTGCTCATTTTCATGAACAATCGAAGCCCGTCGCGAAAACGGTACAAATCGTTAACCGCACCGTTAATGTTCGTCAGCTGGCCTTGGATGTCCAATTCATCGTTGTCGTCTTCCTTTAGCTCCGTCATCCATCGTTCCAGCGATTTCAAGCTATCGGTTAATTCCGTATAAATGTTGCCTTCCGTCACGAGCAGCGTTTCCCATTCCTTCGGCGGCTGATCGGGTCGAATCCGGTAAACGAATTGCCCTTCGTTTTGCGACGGATCGGTTTTCTCCATCATAAGCAGGTACAACAGCTCGGTTAGCTTATCCCATTCCTCTTTGACCGCGATCAGCTTCGGCACGATACGGTCGATTTCCGCCACCCGCTCTTCCGTCTTCGCATGCTCCAGCTTGCCGATTTTGAATTTTAAGGTGGGCAATTGGCCGCTGCGGTGATCTTTGTACAAATATTGAAGCACGTTCACGGGCTGAAAATATTGCAGCTGCAAGCCGAGATGCTTGCTCGCCACTTCCTCCAGATGGTGCGCTTCGTCGATCACAAGCTGCTCGTATGCGGGCAGGACGCGATTCTCCGCCTTTACATCGGTAAACAACAAAGAATGATTCGTAATGATGACATCGGAAATATTCGCTTCATGACGAGCTCGGTGATAGAAGCATTTCTTATACCAAGGGCAAGCCCGGTTCAGACAGGAATCCGTGTCGCTGGCAACCGTACCCCAGAAGTCGCCGCCTTTCTGTCCGAAATGCAGCTCTTCTTCGTCCCCCGTCGTCGTTTCGCCGAGCCAGACAATCATTTGCGCCGCCGTCATCAAATCCTCGCGCGGATTGACAAAATCGTTCGTATTGATTTTATTCTCGAACTTGCGCAAACATAAGTAATGGCTACGACCTTTCAGTACGGCAGCTCGGAAGGATACCGGAAACAAGGACTCCAGCAGCGGAATATCGCGTTGCCGCAGCTGTTCCTGCAAGTTGATCGTGTGCGTGCTGACGATTACTTTTTTATCGTTCTGGATACCATAGAACAAAGCCGGGATTAAATAACCGAGAGATTTGCCCGTGCCGGTTCCCGCTTCAACCATCAAGTGGTTGCTGCCGGCAAACGATTCGAATACTTTCCCGATCATTTCTTCCTGCGAAGCCCGAGGCTCATAGGTCTCGAACTGCTGCTGAAGCCGCTGCTTGAATTGCTCGTAGAAATCGGCAAAAGTCTCATCCCGAAGCGGATTAACCAATTCGTCGCCGCGTGCCGGCTCTTCTTCCGTCCATTCCTGCACTTTGATCGTAAACTGGCGGAAATAACGGTCCGTATCCGGATCGATTGCGGTGTTGACTTCCTTCTGCTGCCTTACGCCGTGGATAAACCAGGCAAGATCGCTGGAATCGCCTTCGAACATGTAGGAAAGCCTTTGCAAAGTCAACAAAGGCAACGATGCGAGCCGCTCCATGCAGCGCTGCCAGATGATCGCGGTGACGAGCGCATCGCTGTCCGCCTGATGCGGCCTTTCATGCTCGATGCCGAATTCCGCGCATACCGCCGACAACTGATAGGTCGACAACGACGGATACAAGATGCGTAAAAATTCGATCGTATCCAGCACACGTCCGTTATAGGGCATATATCCGCATTTGTCGAGCGCCTGCTGCAGGAAGCCGACGTCGAACACCGCATGGTGTCCGACGATGATTGTTCCTTCGAGCAGCGGAACGAGCTCCATCATCATCTCGTCAAGCGTTGGCGCATCGGCTACCGTTTCAGCGGAAATGCCGGTCAACTGCGTAATAAACGGGGGAATTTCGATATTCGGTTTAACGAAGGATGTATAAGTTCGGCTAATTTGTAATTGTTCATCAATAACGACAAGACCAACCTGGATCAATTCGTCCGCAGGTTGGTTTCCTGTCGTTTCAAAATCGATAACGGCAAATTTCATCGGTTCACTCCTGCTAATGCGTTAAGCCGCTCCCATATTGCAGCGTACCCTGATTATACGCACAAACCTCCAAATTAATCAACGGGTCCGATAAGGTCGGGTCGGTTTTATGTGCCAGCTGAAAATAATGCTCCGCCATCTCCGGATGGCGGTTCAGCATTTGAATGCAGCCGAGCGCATTGTAAGAAATCGCCTTTAGCCGGACGTTGTCCGTCATCGGAATAATGAATTTAAAATGGCGGTATGCTTCGTTGCCGTCGCCGATCTTTAAGTAAGACATGGCCAAATATAAACGGGCGACGATAAAATCCGGTTGGGTTCGAACGACCTGCTCGAACAATTCGATCGCCTGCCGAAACATAAACAATTTATAGTAGCCTTGCCCTTTAATGAAGCTTTCGTCGCAAGCGCCTTGCTCGAATTTACCAATGGAGTCGTACTCGTACATTTCCGATTTCAACGCGGGCTCCGCTGTTTGAGACGCAGAATGACTCGGCGCATTTTCATAAAATTGAGCCATCTTTTCCTCAAACGAAAGCCATTGCTCGATCACATGATCGCTCATCGATTTCAAGACGGATAATTGTTCGTTCAGCTTTTTTTTCTGCGAGACGGCTGCGGTCGGGTAATGCTGAATAATGTTGTCAAGCGTCTGGTTCATCGAATCGAATAAGTGCTGAAACATCGCATGCATCCCACCTTAAGCAAAGTGAATTACGGTTATCGCAGTCGGTACCCTCATTCTTTGTTCAAGGCGGACATTTCATACCCCGTTCCATCGTTTACATAGGCGTGACAAGCGATTGAACGGATTACATGATGGTGGCGTGGATTTCTTCGTCCAAAGTGCGGATGACTTTGTTCCCTTCCCCCATGATGGCAACCTTCGGCTTATAGCTGCGAGCCTCATCGTCGGTCATCATGCTGTAGGCGATAATGATTACCGTGTCGCCGGGTTGTACAAGTCGTGCCGCGGCGCCGTTCAGGCAAATGACTCCGGAACCGCGTGGTCCTGGTATCACGTATGTTTCCAGCCGCGCACCATTATGGTTGTCGACGATTTGTACCTTTTCGTTCGCCCAAATGTCCACGAGATCCATTAAATCCTCGTCGATCGTAATGCTCCCGACATAATTCAAATTGGCTTCCGTTACGGTGGCACGGTGTATTTTGGATTTCATCATTGTTCTAAACATTGCGGCACCTCCTGGTCATGATCGTTGTAATAGACAATTGTCGATAAGCCGTGTTTTCCCGAATTTGACGGCAAGAGCCACAAGCAGAGTCTGATCGATATCCGCTCGATCCAATGACGGATCAACAGGCTGCAGATCGGGAAAAGTAACCAACTCCGCATAATCGATGACAGCCAGCGGCGCCAATTTGAGCCGGTTAATAACCGCTTCAAGCAGTTGACCAGCTGTGATCCGCTCTCGATTGAGCCACAACTGCTTGGCAAGGACGAGAGATTCGGATAGCACGACCGCTTGCTGCCGCTCCTCCGGGCTTAAATAGACGTTGCGCGAGCTCATGGCGAGGCCATCCGGCTCGCGAAGCGTAGGGCAAGGAACGATGTCGACATTGATGTTCAGATCGTTCACCATCTGCTGGATGACGGCGACCTGCTGCGCGTCTTTCATGCCGAAATAAGCTTTGTTCGGCTGCACGATATTCAGCAGCTTTGAAACGACGGTCGCTACGCCGTCGAAATGTCCCGGACGCGATGCACCGCATAGCGATGCCGTTACTTCGGATACCGTTACCGTCGTTCGAATCGGCGTCGGATACATTTCCGCCACGGATGGAACGAATGCCACGTCGACACCCGCCTTCTCGGCAATCGCCAGATCCCGTTCCATATCGCGAGGATAACGGTCAAAATCTTCATTCGGTCCGAATTGCAACGGATTGACGAAAATGCTGATCACGACAACGTCACATTCTTCTCTTGCACGGCGGATCAAACTTGCATGCCCCTCATGCATATAACCCAATGTGGGAAAGAAACCGATGGTCGTTTGGCCGCCGCTAGCTGTGCGCTCTTGTCTCCGGGCATTCAAATGCTCGCGCAGTTCCCGGATCGTCGTAAATACGTTCATGATTTAACCGTACCTTCCTTCCCCGGTGTAGGGACGCCGCCCCCGCTTCCGTAAAGCGAAGCGACCGTATCTTCATCCATCGAAAAAATATGGGATTCGTCGGGATACTGACGCTCTTTGACCTCACGTACATATTCGGCAATGGCGCCGCGTATTTGTTCTCCGATATTCGCATAAGTTTTGACGAATTTTTTCTCGAAATACGGCGACGCATATTGCAAAATATCGTGGAACACCAGCACTTGGCCATCGCAGCCTCGGCCTGCTCCGATCCCGATCGTCGGAATAGACAGCCGGCTCGTAATATGAGCCGCAACTTCTTCCGTAACAAGCTCAAGAACAATCGCCGAAGCGCCTGCCCGTTCAAGTGCGAGCGCATCTTCGAGCAGCTTCTGTGCGTCTTCGGCATGCTTGCCCTGTACTTTGTACCCGCCGATTTGATAAACCGACTGCGGGGTTAAGCCCAGATGGCCGATCACCGGCACTCCCGCTTTGACGCAAGCATCTACCGCCAGGCAAATTTCGGCGCCGCCTTCCATCTTGATCCCGTTGGCATGGCCTTCCTGCATTAGGCGCGCCGCATTTTTTAACGTTTGATCGACTGACCCGTGATACGTGAGAAACGGCATGTCTGCGACGATGAAGCTTTTTTGCGAAGCTCTGGCTACAGCTCTTGTATGATATACCATGTCGTCGAGCGTAACGGGAATGGTCGAGTCGTACCCAAGCACGACGTTGCCGAGCGAATCGCCAACCAGAATGACGTCAACCCCCGCTTCTTCCGCAAGCTTCGCCGACGGATAGTCGTATGCCGTAATAAAAGAAATCGGCACGCGATCCTGTTTCATTTTTTTTAACCGGGTAACACTCATGCGGCTCATACCGTTCTCCTCCTTGTCATATGTAGATCTGCTTTCCTTCTAGAAAAAAACAAAAAACCTTTTAGCCGACGCTAAAAGGGTACCAATACCAAAAAGGATCGCTGTCCTTCTGTCTCGGTCCCTTCGGCTCAGAGCAGAATCAACTAGCGCAACATTCGCGCATATGAAGCTAAAAATTCAACATGTTTTCAACATGCCCATCTTCGCAAAGTGCAATTCGTTTCCGATATCGCCTCGCGTCAATCCGTCGCATGTTACCAAAAGTATATCAAAATCATCCTCCGCCGTCTATCGCTAACTGTTCCTGATTTGGAATTGAACATCGCCGGAATAAACGTGGACGTATTGTCCATCCGCATTGCGTACGATTAACGCGCCGTGGTCATCCAAACCCGTCGCTACGCCTTCGACAAGTCCTCCCGCAGTATCGACTCTGACGTTACGGCCTAACGTGACGCAGGAGGCTTCCCACAAGGTGCGAATCGGCGCGAAACCTTGCTCATGGCATAGCTCGTAAAGCACCTCGAATTCTTGCAGAAACGCGCAAATCAACGCTTCGCGATCGATCCGTTTACCGGATTCGATCATCAGCGAGGTCGCTTTTTCTTTCAACTCGTCGGAATAGTCCTCAGCGGCAATATTCGCGCTAATTCCGATGCCCGCAATGACGTGAACCAGTCTTTCGTCCTCTGCATTGGATTCCAAAAGAATGCCCGATATTTTTTTGCCGCCGATCAGCAGATCGTTCGGCCACTTGATATCGACCTGCACGTCGATCATCTGCCGAATGGCGCGATGAAGCGCAACCGCCGCCAGCAGCGTCAGCTGCGGGATAAAATGCATCGGTAAGCGCGGCCGTAGCACAATGCTCATCGAGATGCTTTTGCCGCTAGGCGAATACCAAGCACGTCCCATTCGGCCTCGCCCCGCCGTCTGTACCTCGGCCAAAACGATCGTTCCTTCCGGAGCTCCTTCGCGCGCCAATTGATGAGCCAATGTCTGGGTCGAAGGAAGCGAATCGAAATGCTTGATATTGCGTCCCATCGTTTTGGTAGCGAGACGCGACAGTAAAGATACGATGTCGAGTCGCTCCGGCTTGCGAGTAAGCCGGTACCCGCGGCGAGAAACGGCTTCGAATTCGTAGCCTTTGGCGCGCAATGACTGAATATGCTTCCAAACCGCGGTCCGGCTGCATTCGAGGTGGCGGCTTAACATCTCGCCCGATACGAACGCATCGGGGTTCTCGTCGAACAATTGAAGGATTCGTTCCATCATGAAAAGATCAACTCTCTATGTTTAATAGCGTACTCGATTAAATCTTGTTTCCGATTGGCGATCCGGCCAAGCGCGGCTTGCTCGAGCAGCATCCGGAGCGCGGCGCCGACTCGGGGTCCGGCAAGTTCCGAGCCCAAATGCCGCACTAATTCATCTCCCGTAACCTGAAGCTCTCGAAATGACCGTACCTGAACTTCTTCTAACCAATGTTCGCCCTCAGACCGCAGCACGGCAATTTTCGCTTTCACGGCTTCACTTGCATGCCGCATAAGATTAGATTGCGCATGTTTGTTCTCGTGATGCATAAGTTGGAGCCAATCCGACAAAGGGGCTCGTCCATATTGAAGGGAGATCAGCTTCCAACCGTCTTGTAACCGCTCGGGATCTTCATTTAGTCCTGTGACGGATGCATGAACCTCCAGCAGCTTGCAAATTCGTACGATCTTCGTCTTGGAAAAGGTCATGCGCTCGAGTAGCCGTTTCCCCTTAGACGCATCCACGTTCAGATGCATAAGCAGGCAGGACCACCGAAGCTCTGCCTCGTGCAGTTCTGCCAGCTTTAAATTTGTGCGTTTGCAACTTGAGGAAGGAAGCTCGAGATCAACCTTCGTATACCGAAGGAGCCGGCTACGTTCCAGCAAGCCAATGCCCCGATCCGGGTCCGGCCCTTCCATGATCCGGTCCAGCTCACTGCGGATACGTTCCATTGCAATATGCTTAAGCAGGCCGCGATGATGGAGCAATGCTTTCCACGTTGAGTAAGCCGCTTCATATCCATAATTGGCCGCAAACCTTACGCAGCGCATCATCCGCAGCGCATCCTCTTGAAATCGCTCGTCGGCGTTGCCGACGCATCGGATCCGCTTCCTGCGAATATCCTCTTGTCCCCCGTACGGATCAATCAGAGCTCCACGATCATCCATCGCCATGGCGTTGATCGTAAAATCGCGCCGCGCCAAATCCATGCCGACATCGCCGACAAATTCGACGCTGGCCGGACGGCGATGAAGCTCATAGGCCGACTCGGTACGAAATGTCGTCACTTCAAAAGCATGTTTCGGCATAATGACCGTCACCGTGCCATGCGCGAGCCCGGTCGGCACCGTTTTGTCGAATACACGAATGACCTCCTCGGGATGGGCGGACGTTGTAATATCGATGTCTTTGACAGGCCGTCCCAGCAGCATGTCGCGCACGCAGCCGCCTACCCAATAAGCTTGATGTCCATTCGATTGGAGCCGTTCTACAACCTGCCTCGCTTCCTGCTTCATCGACGTTTCTATGTTCAACCGCCACACCCCGTCAAGATCGAATCCGGTTTAGCCGCAATTCACTTCCCTTTCGGGCATCGGAATGCCTAAAACACGGTAATAGATTTGTTCGTATTGCGCCGTAATCAGATCGTTGCAAAACCTGAATCGCGCACGATCCAGGCAAGCCTGAGAAACGTTGGCATAATAGGTCTCGTCCGAAAGAAGCTGAACGGCGTAATCCGCCATCGCCGACGTATCGCCGATCGGTGCGAGGAATCCGGTCTCGCCATGCGTAACTAGCTCCGGTATGCCCCCGGCTTGCGAGCCGATCGTAGGCACGCCGCATGCCATAGCTTCTAGGGCGACAAGTCCGAAGCTTTCTTTCTCCGACGGCAGCAGCATGACGTCCGCCAGAGAGATCACTTGAGCCACATCGTCCTGTTTCCCAAGAAAATGAACGCGATCCTCAATGCCCATCGCCTTGATCTTGCATTGAACCTTCGGCAAGTCCGGCCCTTCACCTACAAGCAGCAGACGGGATGGAATCTTCTCGTTCGTCTTGGCGAAAATATCGACGACGTCGCTTACCCGCTTCACCGGTCGGAAATTCGAAATATGCATTAATATTTTTTCATCGGGCGATGCAAACTCCGAACGAAGATTATTGCAATCTCTCGGATAATAAATACGTTTGTCGACGAAATTGTAAGTCAGATCAATCTCCTTGTCGATCGAAAGCAAGGAGCGAGTTTCGTTGATCAAATCCTGCGAAACGGCAGTCACCGCATCGCTTTCATTAATGCCAAGGCGAATCAAGTCGCTCAGAGATTCGTCCTGCGCCAGTACCGTAATGTCGGTACCGTGAAGTGTTGTAACGACCTTCAAATGATCGCCGACCATCTTCTTGGCAAGATAGGCGCACACCGCATGAGGCACGGCATAATGCACGTGCAGTAAATCCAGTTGCTGCATGTTGGCGACTTGAGCCATCTTGCTCGCCAAAGACAAATCATATGGCGGGTATCGGAACACGTAGTAGTCGTTTACTTCGACTTCGTGGTAAAAGATATTTTTCTGAAATTTGCCTAACCGAAACGGGATGCTGTGTGTAATAAAATGAACCTCATGCCCTAGTTCGGCCAGCAGCTTGCCGAGCTCCGTCGCGACAACGCCGGAGCCTCCGAGAGAGGGATAACATGTGATCCCGATCTTTAATTTGTCTCTCATCGATTGACCTCCTGCTCATAATCGATGCAGGGCATTTTGCGTCGTAAGCGCCCGAGGGTAGTGCGTTCCGCTCTTAAAACAACTCCACCGCATAGGGCTGTTTCGTTACGAAGCCTTCGGCATAAGAAACGAGCCTTTTTTGCCCCAGCATCTTGTCTCGCGCTTCTACACGTTCGATATAGCCTTGATTGAGTGGCGTCCTTACGAAATCGGCGCCTTCGCGCGGCGGTTCGAATTGCGACCTGTACGCGCGCAGCGCCTCGATTTTGGCATCATAGCATGACGAAACATCTACAATCAGATCGGCTTCGTGCAAATCGTTAATAAAATAAAAATAAAACTGCTCGACGGTAACCGGCTCCAGATCCGGAGCGTATTTGCGCAGCTTCGCATTAAAAACGGCTTCCTGCACGAGCTTGCTGCACATGACATGGTCCGGATGGCGGTCCTGCCAATAAGGCGCAAAAACAATGCGCGGGCGATGCTTGCGAATTTCCCGCGTGATCGCTAAGATGTGCTCCGGAGTCACGAACAAGCCGCGGTCCGGCAACCTCAGATTCGAACGCATCGTTAAACCAAGAATGCGGGAGGCGTCCTCCGCTTCCCCGATTCGGCGTTCGACCGTTCCGTTGGACGACATTTCGGCATAGGTCAGATCGCATATACCTATGCGGTAACCGGCCGCGGTATGCTTGGCGATCGTCGCCCCCATGCCGATTTCGGCGTCGTCGGCATGAGCCCCGAATATAAGAATATCGAGTTCCATTATTGTTCACCCGGCTTGTATTTATGGACAAGCTCACGCCATGCAAAATCGCCGCGGTCCAAAGCCTTTACCAAAATTTCCGCGGTGGCGATATTCGTTGCAACAGGAATGCCTTGCACGTCGCAAAGACGAAGCAGTGCGATAATATCCGGCTCGTGAGGCTGCGCCATTAGCGGATCACGAAGGAAAATGATGAGATCCATCTCGTTTTGCGCGACCAATGCACCGATCTGTTGATCCCCGCCGAGCGGTCCGGACATGAAACGATGAATGTTCAGCTTCGTTTGCTCCATAATGCGCGAACCCGTTGTCCCGGTCGAATAAAGCTGGTGCCCATGAAATACGTGCTCGTATGCGATAACGAAATTCACTATTTCGTCTTTTTTGCGATCGTGTGCGATAAATGCGATTTTTAGCATGGCTTTCTGTTCTCCTCTAAACGCTGCGTTAGTCGATGAAATGTTCGAAACCGTAAACAAGACCCGTGTAGGTCATCACCTTCTTGACCGCTACGGCGACACCCGGCATGTATCCCGCGCGATCGTACGAATCGTGCCGGATTTTGAGCGTTTGTCCGAAGCCTCCGAAAACGACCTCCTGCTGGGCGAATACGCCCGGAAGCCGTACGCTATGTATGCGGAAGCCGTTATATAACCCGCCACGCGCGCCTTCGATCGTTTCGACTTCGTTCGGGTTGCCTTGGCGAAGCTCCTGGCGCGCTTCCGAAATCAGCTCGGCCGTCTTGATCGACGTTCCCGACGGCGCATCCAGCTTCTGGTCCCCGTGATATTCGATAATTTCGAGATGGGGAAAATATTTGGACGCTTGCGCGGCGAATTTCATCATTAGAATCGCCCCGATCGAAAAGTTCGGCGCGATCAATCCGCCGATTTCACGCTCTTTGCAAAGCTTGTCCAACTCTTCGATTTGCTCCGGCGTAAATCCTGTCGTACCGATGACGGGACGGACTTTATGTTTAATCGCGATCATCGTGTTCGCATATACGGAATGCGGCGTCGTAAAATCAACGAGCACATCCGGCTTGCTCTCGACGAGCGCCAGCTCCAAATCGTTTTGTACCATTATGCCGCATGCATCCATGCCGACCATACGACCGGCATCGACGGCACCCGCCCTCGAAGCGATGGCGGCGACTAGCTCCAGCTCAGGGTCTTCCAGCGCCAGCTTGACGACTTCCCGCCCCATCCGGCCTGTTGCTCCAGCTACTGCTACCCGAATTCGTTGTGTCATTGTATTCCACCTATTCCCTTCGCTTATAAGTGCAAAAAAGCTTTTAATTTGGTTTGATAATCGTTCATGAGCTTATTCGCGGCGGCATGCTGCGGGTCAAGCTTCAAAGCTTCGCGAATCGCTTGTATCGCTTGTAAATAATCGCCTAGCTCGCTGTACGATATGCCAAGCAGCAAATAAGCTTCGATCGATAACGGATCGAGCTCGATCGCACGGTTCAAGTCAAATACCGCTGAATGCGGCATCGCGGGTTCTTGCTGGAGCGCCTTCTCGGCCGATTGCATCCAACGCTTGGCCTGCAAATGCTGTTGGTGTGCGCGATATTCCTGGCGCACCGGGTCCAGCCTGATCGCGAGTTCGGCATGCTCGAGCGCCTTGAACAACCGATTGCTGCGCGCGTACGATACCGACAGCTTGAAATGGTAAGAAGCGTTCGCCGGCTCAAGCGCAATCGCTTGCTCGAAATGACCGATCGCCTGCTCGAAGTCATTGCTTAAGATCGATTCGTATGCTTTCTTGATGAAGTATTCGCCGTTCATACCAACCACCTCGGGGCTTTCATGCAATCCTGCAGAAAAGGAGATGATATAGCATATGAACGCTAAGGTTGTTCTGTGTCCAGTTTCGTCCAGCGATCGGCGTCTCGCGTACTGAACTTATGTAACACTTGGTCGTGCGCTTTCGTCAAATCGATGCCCAAAGAATTAGCGAAGCAAATGACGATAAACAAGATATCGCCCAGCTCCATCTCGATCGAATTCTCGGCCTCCGTCGATTTCTTCGGTTTCTCGCCGAACTGGTGATTGACCTCTCGCGCAAGCTCGCCAACCTCTTCCGTCATCCGGGCCAGCATCGCGAGCGGGCTGAAATATCCTTCTTTATACTGCGAAATGTAACGATCTACTTCTCGTTGCATTTCGGAAAGAGACTTTTCGGTCATGAAGATCCCTTCCTATGGAGTCAAATTGTACACGGCTGTGTTAACCTCTATGTTAACGTAAAGGCGCTTTGAAAACAAATCATTTTTTGATAAACAAAAGAAAAACGGTATAATGAGAGCGGGCTTATTCGGCTATTTTCATAACAGGGGGATCGGCATGAACACCAGTATTTTTACCGCGCAGCTTCGTACTTTTATTCCGATCGTCATCGGTACCGCCATTTATGCATTTGGCCTGCATTACTTCGTCATACCGAATCAGCTCATGGAAGGCGGCATAACCGGTATATCGTTGCTCTTGAATTATGCAATGAGCATTCCGCCGTCGTATACGACGCTGCTATTGAACATTCCTTTGTTCTTCCTGGGATGGCGCATCCTGGGACGAAGGGCGATTCTGCTCACCGTTTTCGGAACCGTGTCCTTGTCTTTTTTCCTTTGGGTGATGGAGCGGCTCATTCGATGGGGACTTGTCGTCCCGCTCCATGCCGAGAACGACTATATTCTCGCCGTCTTATATGCCGGGGTAACGCTTGGAGTAGGCCTTGGTCTCGTTTTCCGTTTCGGCGGCACGACCGGCGGCTCGGACATCATCGCCCGCATCTGCAACAAAAAAAAGGGCTGGAGCATGGGACAGGTCATTCTGGCGATTGACGTCATTGTAATCGGCGGCTCTTTGTTCTACATCCCGAAAGAGAAAATTTTATATACGTTTGTTGCGGTGTTTATCGCCTCGAAGATGATCGATTTCATTCAGGAAGGCGCATACGCAGCCAAAGCGTTTACGATCATCACAGATCTCGGACCGCAAATCGCCGATGTCATTACGAAGGAAATGGATCGCGGCGTCACGCTCATACCCGCGACGGGCGCTTATTCCAAAAAAGCGAAGGAAGTCGTTTATTGCGTCGTATACCGACACGAGATGCGACGGCTGAAAACGTTGGTACGATCGATTGATTCTCGCGCTTTTATCATTATAAATGAAGTGCACGATGTTCTTGGCGAGGGATTTCGAGAGGAATAACGTGTCCCTTTCTCCTATTGCTTTTTGTCCAGATGCCCGGGCTCCCGTCGGACCCGGGTATAGTCGCGTTCAGCACGGTATTTTTTCCAGCCGACGTAGGTTAATGCGGTTATGATTGCAAGTCCGATCCAGATGGATCCGATCCACGGATTGTTGTTTGGAACGACCGGCAAGTAAACAGGCGCTTCCTTTTTCATGAACAAATCGTTCACAACGGCTTTAAACCGTTTGATCCCGGAGTCGACGGTCTGGGCTTGAACCGGTATGGTGGACAGCTGAGACTGTAGAAATATCAAAAAAGAATCCACCATCTCCACTTGATAGGGAGCGCGATTAATAAGCAGGGCCGGTCGGATGACCGAAATATGCTGTTTTAGATCCTGAAGCGCCAACTTGGATTTGTTCGCATCATGACGGTTAACGGAATCGGCAATTCGGTCCAGATCATCCGTAACGATTTTGTAGTACTGCAGCCACATCGGGTTTTTCGGATGCGCCACAGCATCGGTTGCAAGCCTTATCCTAGCCGCTGCAAGAACTGCTTGTTCATGAGGCAACGTTAAAGAATTAAAGGCTCGCTTGGCGTCGACGATACTTGACGTCAACGCTTCGATGCCCTCTACCGTTAACCCGTCAAAGCCGGTCGTTTCAATGATTTTCTCCATCTGAGAAAGTTGTTTTCTCGCTTCGAATATATTTCCACCGGCGACATTCCGGTACATGGAATCCGCCGTTTCATTTAATCTCGTTATCGAGTTCCGCGCATCGGTCTCTTGGACAGGAGCTTCTGTAAGAACGATCTCAGATACAGGTTGCGCCGCTTCCGCACGTACCGTGCTGCTTGTCCCCCACATTCCCGCCAAAATCATCGCCGCGCAAGCGAACTTCCCAAGTCGCACGCAATACCGCATTGAAAACATAAAAAATCCCTCCTGCTTCATAAGCTGATGAAAAGTACAAGATCTGCTTGTACCTAACATATGGAGGGATTCCAGCTTTTAGACCTTCGTTCTTCGCGTCAGCCAAATGGCCGAATAAGCGCATACGATGCTGAATACGGACAACAGTACCGTAAACAATTCGACTTGAGGCAAGCGTTCCACCAATGCCGAAGACAACGTGGGATATACGCCGTATTGGTAATCGACAAAATCGTTGCAAATCGTCCAGATGGCCGCGACGCCGGTCGCCAAATACCCGTAAGTGAAAAACCTGGCGAACAACAACGCCTCCACCGCCATTCCAAGATGCGAAACCACTAGCATCCAATCCTGCCAAACGAGCGTATCACCCAATGACGCTTCCGCAAAAATCATGACAACCGCCCAAATGCCGTATTTGACCGACGTGACGACGGCAAGCGCCTCCATCAGACCGCGAAAAAATGATTTTTTACCCGAAGGCTCGTCCTTCCGAACTAACAAATATAAAATCGAAACGGTAAAAAACAAAGACGCCGTCGGGCTGTCCGGCACAAATACGATCTGCCATAGCGGATTGTTGTTCAGCGTATATTCGAGCTGATTTCCATACCAAATGTAACCGTAAAACGTTCCCAACAAGTTAACCCAAAACAAACTCCACAGCATCCATCTGCTCGTTAAAAACGACTTGCTCCAAAAGTAAGCTAACGACATGGACTTACGTTCCTCCTCTTGCAAAAAACCTGACCGCACTTGCGATCAGGTTTTGGTAAGTTGCATTATTGTGCTTTCTTTTGTTTGGACAACCAATCGGCGATTTTTTCGATATCGGCATCGGTTAACCCTTTGCCTTTGGCCGTTTCTGCCATAGGAGGCATTCCGCCGCGTCCATTGTGGATAATTCCAAGAATATCGTCTTTCGTTAACGTGTCCCCGATACCGCGAAGCGATGGGAAACCGTTGCCGCCTTTCAGGTTGTCACCATGACAGGATAAGCAAGTTGCGGTTTTCATCAGTTCTTTGGCCGGATCGTCAGGAGCGACAAGAGCAATTTCTTGGTTCTTGTTCTTGCTCGGAGCCGGTTGGCCTTTCTCAGCGGCTTCGCGGGCTTTTTCCTCACGCTCGATATGCTCTGGAACCATGTTTTTGATGGCTAGCTCTTCTTGATAATGAGCCCAAGATACCTTCGTCAAGTAGATAACGGACAGCAAGCCCAGGAACATCAATGCGGAAGCAACCGGACGTCTGTAGAAACGTCTTTCTTTGCCCGTATCGAGAAACGGAGCCAGCATCAACGCACCGAACATGACGCCAGGTACCGCGACCGTACCCATTACAACGTAAGCATTGGACGTATATGGGTATTTCAGCAATTGATACATGAACAAGAAGTACCAGTCCGGCATCGGAATAAACGCCGTATTCGTCGGATCTGCCGGATAACCGAGCGGAGCAGCTTCGGCAATCGTCAGGACGAGAAACCCGACGAGTACGACAGCACCTACCATCCACTCTTTAAGCAGGAAGTTCGGAATGAACGCTTCAGATTTACCGGGAAACGCCGTATAATCGGGTGGGATCGGACGGTTGGTAGTATCTTTCTTGCGCACACGCGAATCCCCTACAAAAACAACCTTTTCGTTCGACTTGTGGCCATGCGCCATGAAATGCCCCTCCCTTCTGTTATAGCGGTCCCGAAATGCCTTGTCTGCGGATCATAAAGAAATGCGCCCCTAGCAAGGCAAGCAAGCCTGCTGGCAGGAAGAACACGTGAATCGCGAAGAAGCGTGTAAGCGTCTGAGCGCCTACGATCGTACCGCCCTGCGCCAATTCCTTCAAATACGAACCGATAATCGGAACGGAGTTAACGATCTCCATCGTAACTTTTGTAGCAAAATAAGCTTTGTTATCCCACGGCAGCAAGTACCCGGTAAGTCCGAGACCCAGCATGACGAAGAAAATCAACATCCCGACAACCCAGTTCATCTCACGCGGTGCTTTGTAAGAACCTGTGAAAAACACGCGCAAGGTATGTAGGAACATCATAACGATAACCAAGCTCGCTCCCCAGTGGTGCATGCCGCGCACGATCGAACCGAAAGCTACTTGATGCTGCAAGTAGTCGACGCTCGCGTAAGCGTTAATAATGTCGGGGACGTAGTACATTGTCAGGAACATGCCTGACAAAATTTGAATAACCGTGATAAAAAACGTCAAGCCGCCGAAGCAATAAACAAATGCGGAAAAGTGATGCGCAGGGTTAACGTGTTCAGGAACTTCGTGGTCTGCGACATCTCTCCACATCGGCGTTATATCAAGACGTTCGTCAATCCAGTTATAGACACTTTTAAACATCCGACTTTACGCCTCCTTATTATTTTACCCGCGTGTTCGGTACAATTGCGCCCAAGTAAATATTACCTGCATCTACCTTGACGCTGTACTCGTCAAGCGGAACCGGCGCAACAGCCAAGTTTTTGCCGTTTTTGTCATAACGTGCGCCGTGGCAAGGGCATACGTATTCACCTTTCGCGTCAGCTTCCCATCCGCCGATCGTGCAGCCTAAATGTTTACATACCGGGGACAAGGCATAAACCTTATTGTTCTCATCCTTTGCAATCCAAGCGGTAAGCTCGGCTTCGCTTTCGTACCAACCGTCAACCTGATGGATTTTAAAGGAGACTGTTTTCGGCTCGGTCGTGACGTCGCTTTCTTTAGCAACTTTAACCCAGTCGGCTCCAGCCTTTTTCTCGAGAATCGGATCTACCGCGAATCGAAGCATCGGGATAACCGGTCCCATAGCCAAAAATGCGGTTGTTCCTCCGAGCGTGTATGAAAGAAATTGTCGACGGGACATTTCTTTACGAGCTACGGGCTTCATTTCTTCATCGTGGTGATCGTGATTATTAGCGTTGTGCATCTCGTGTTCTACCCCCTTTACCAACCATTTCTCGCGTCTGTCTAATCGAAGTTCCACGACTAACAAGGACATTATAATAATATCCCAGTCATATGGGAGCGTCAAGAATTTCGCGTTCCGATTGTTCGTAAATATAAAATCAGTTCAAGCAAATGTTGAGATTTTGTCACAATTGGACGACGTAATCCTTTGCCATTTTATTTTCCCTGATAACCGCTATTTTATGCAGGGCTGGCGCTATTTTCCCGACTTCCATAACGCTTCGACATGCTTGGATACGACCTTGCCCGGTGCGTCATGTTCTTCGTTCTGCCACATTTGCGGTCGAATGAACAAATCAGCCTCTTGCAATTCGAGTTCCCCCACCAACTCATCGAAGGCAATCGCGATCACATATTTGAAACCGCTTTTTTTCAAGTTCCGGCACAGCTTATTCGCAGATTCCGCGTAGGCCTTCGAATCATCGTTTCCGTAATGAGAGGCCGGGTAGGTTACGATTCTCCCCTTATACGGGATTTCCACCATGTCCATCACATCGCGCAGCCGCTCCAGCGCGTCGGTCACTTGCCATGGCTCTTCTTGTCCCGTTAGACCGGTCAAAGGCAGCAGGCAGGTGTCCAAATACGGGTGTAGCGCCTGCCAATCCTCGCGGCGAATGTCGCTGAATTTCATCCTATCACTCTCCTGTACTGTATCATACATGTTCGCACGCATAAAAAAAAGACTTGCTTTATCGGCAAGTCTTCCTACGAATGAAGCGATTTTAATTCTTCCGTCAGCTGCCGGAACGTCGTTCGGTCACCGGATGCCAGCGCTTTGTCGATTTCTTTGTATATATGGTCTTCCCGATGCTTGCGTATCGCTTCATCCAAAATCATTTCCGCAGCGAGACCCAACATGACCTCATAAGATGCTTTAATTTTGTCCATAGGACGTACCTCCTGAAGACTTTCTACGTAGAAAGCCGCATCATTAGCAAGTGCTTTGCCTGTCGCATGCGAAACTAGGAATCGTCGGTGTAGCTATCTCTTGTATTCGCCGCCTTTCGCAACGTAGCTCTCCATCGTTCTATTCATCCGTTGCAAATCTTGTTCCGTCAATTCTCGGACGACTTTGGCGGGAGTTCCCATTGCAAGCGTGTACGACGGGATTTTTTTGTTCTCCGTAACGATTGATCCTGCTCCTATTAAAGCATATTCACCGATCTCCGCACCGTTCAATACAATAGCCCCCATGCCGATTAATGTACCTTTGCCTACATGGCAGCCATGGATAATCGCGGCATGTCCGACCGAAACTTCATCCTCGACGATCAGCGGTTGGTCCGTATTTACATGACCCACCACGCCATCTTGGATATTGCAGCGATTGCCGATGCGGATCGGCGCCAAATCACCACGCAATACGGCGTTGAACCATATGCTCGACTGTTCGCCGACGGTCACGTCGCCGATGATTTTGACCCCGTCCGCCACGTATACCGACGGATGAACGGCTGGCTCAATACCTTGGTATGGAATATATATCATTTGTCATCACTCCGTTACGATTACTATATTCATCATACCGTTCCATCGGCAGGAGCTCAATAAGACTCATCGCTCCGGAGCGAGTTCGATCTTGTCCTCGTGCGGCACGTAGACGCCATGGATGACTCCGCTGCCCAGCTTCGTTACCATCACCGTTTTTCCGAAGCCCTCCGCTTCGCCGACACGAACCAAGCCAAGGTGCATCATCATTTGAACGATCCGTTGTTCCATAATCGATTCCGAGGAATCGTAATAGAACGGTTTTATGAAAGGACCGATCACTTGGTACAACGAATGAAACGTCACCCACTTTCGGGATAATCGTTCCACCCAGTGGACAAGGGAAAGCAGGTTGGGAATCGCCCCTTTGTAGAGGCGCAGCCAGAAGCGGTATACTTGCGTCAGCAATTCCCTCTGCCCGTTCGTGACACGTTCTTTGCCTAGTGCTGTTAAACACAATTGGTCGCCTTGTTCGCTGATCAACTCATGGAAATGACAATAGTCGTAGACAAAGGAGAAACGGTTCGGATAGTCTTTGAACCTTCTTCCGTAACCGAATCGCCAACCTACCCTGCCTACAGGCTCTTCTCTCACGGCAAACCGGTCCAGGATCTGTTGCAGATTCCGTTTGTACATGGTCCCATCCGCTGTCAAAGCAACGTCTTGATCATGCAGGTAATGCATAAAAACATAGATGTCCTCGAGTATCATCATCTGTTCGTCGCGGTACATCTGGGGTTCCTCGACAACCGTCAGCTTTTGCTCGAATTGTTTGGCGAGCGTATCGCCGAACCGTTTCTTCAAGTCTTGCGGTACCTGGAACAAATATTTCGTCTGTTGCGAGTATCCATTGAACAGCCAGCCATATTGCTTAAACTTCGCGATGACATCGCGAGGATTGGTCGAAGCTTGACTCGAAGTGTCACAGGCTTCCCCGCCTTCGGCAAATTTCGTCTGCTGCACCCGGGCGATCAGTTCCTCCAGGCTAAAATCGGTTCGCTGATCGTACAGCAGCGAATTCAAAAAACGCAAATCTTCGAGACTCAATCGATCGATATGATGCTCAAAAACTTCCCTACGGTTTACCGTCGACAGAATGGATTGAATCAAATCGTTTTTTGAGTTTCCGTTGCACTCGCATTCATAGTTATTCGCTATTCTACTTAATTGATGAATGTCTGCAAAGACAAGCATATCGGCTAGATTCATGAAATACCTCCGCAAACTCCCTGTCCGTATTCAGACCGCTAGTACCATTATGGGATGTTTGCAGAAAAATATTCCTATGTGGAGGAGAAAATCGTGTGAAAGCGGAGCTAGTTGCGGGTTGTTGCCAAGTGGGCCGTACAATTGTAGATCAATTTGTCCCAGCCTCGATCGTTCTGACGGATGACGGTAAAGGACGTATTGCCGATATGTTCCTGATGATCTTCGCCGAATAAGCGGATAATCAGTTGCGCGAGTAACCCGCCGTGCGTAACGATCAGAATACGGCGTCCCTCGTACCGCTCGCACAAAGCCTCGATCCCTTCGACGGCTCTTTGCCGCAGCGCTTCATCGGTTTCCGCGCCGGGATCATGCTGCTTCCATTCCGTCCCCCACCGATCGATGCGCTCCTTCAACGTCGTTCCTTCGAAAGACCCGAACGATCTTTCGCTGAATCGACGATCCTCTTCCAATAGCGGGATACCCAGCCTCTCTGCGATAATTCGGGCCGTTTCCTTGGCGCGTCCCAGCTCGCTGGAAATCGCGTAATCCCAGGCTCCCCGTTCACTCGCCAGACGTTCCGCCAAAGCTTTTGCTTGCCCGATCCCCTCGTCACTCAGCGGTATATCGGTTTGTCCCTGAATTCGCCCTTCCGCGTTCCAAGGCGTTACTCCGTGTCTAATCAATCCGATTGTCGTCATATTCCTTGATCCTTTCATGAAAAAAAATATTCGCCTAAGCAGCACTCAGGCGAAGTCGTTAACTATGCTCTTGTACGGGATAACCAATTCATGATGAGCAGGGCGAAAATGAGACCGAATAACGAAACGGCCACCCAATAATGCGGGTAAGTCGGCGTCATTTTCAATACGAACGGGTCGCTGATGCTTGCAGTAGGTACATTTAAGTAAAAATCCGAATCGACGATTCCTCCGTCTTCCGCGGCGCTTGCGGCAGGCATGAGTCCCGATGCGCTGCTAAGCACTTGGACGTTCCGATCGGGCGTATCGTAAACGATGGAATATAAAAAACTGCAAATGAACAACGCCAAGCATACCGCGATAATCGCCGTTGCGTTTCTTCTCAGCCGGAGAGAAAACGAATAGCTCCGATGATGGACCGGAATTCTCCAGGATTCGTCGGAATAAATTCGATCCATGACGTTGTTGGAGATTCGATCGTATGTAACAGGTTCTTCGAACTTCGACATCGATTGGATCAGTTCCGTGCTTTCCTTCCAGAAGCTGAACTGTTCCGAGCATTCGGCACATTCGCGAATGTGATCGTCAACCTGAGCACGCTTATGATCATCTGCCGGCAAATCCCAATAATCGCCGAACAGCTCTTGTATCGATTCACATTTCATCGTGAGTTCATCCCTTCATACTCCTCAAAAATCGGTTCAAGAAAGTATGGCTCCAGCTGTGTCTTCACACTGGCTCTTGCCCGAAATAACAACGACTTGACGGAGCTTACCGTTTGTCCCAGTATATTGGCGATCTCCTGATAGTCCATCTGGTCGTATTCCCGCAAAATTAAAGCGGACCGCTGCTTCTCCGGCAAATTGTTGATTGCGTCGCGAACCATGGAGATCCGTTCATTCCTCAGCAGCGTTGAGTCGGGACGCGAATCCGCCGGGGCTTCCGGGACGAACAAGCCTTCATCCAGCGAGATGTTGCCGGTTTTTTGCTTGCGCAGCTCGCTTAGTACCGTATTGCGGGCGATCGTATATAGCCATGTGGCGAACGAAGCGTCTACCTCTCGGAACGAGTATAAGCTTCGATAAGCTTTATAAAAAGTTTCCGAGCACAAATCTTCAGCCATCAATTCCAGCTGTGCGCTCTTCAACATGTGGTAAATAAACGCCAGAATTTTCCGCTGGTAGCGCCGCATCAATTCCGAATACATTTCCACGTTTCCGTCTTTAATTTCTCGAATTAACTGGGAATCGGTCATTGCCCGCGACCCTCCTCGCGATTCCAAGCTTTCCTCCCAGTTCAAACCGACTATATAGTTTGACTAGGCAGGGAGCAAAAAGTTGCGCCTCAAATCAAAAAAATTACGAATGTCTTCCCTTGCTCCAAACAATCAGACGGAGTCCCTCATCTATTAGACGATGGAAACGGCAAAAAGGTTCAATACAACTTAATTCTGTCTTTTCAGCAAAAATCCTGCTTCGCTCGACAGAACATGCCGCGGAAAAAACAGATATATATAAATATTATTGAAAGCAAAAAAAAACCACTCATCGCTGAGTGGCCGCACAACACGTGCAATTTATTTGGATAGGAGTGGAGAGAAACCATACTGTACTTTTATTATAATGTATCCGTTTTCATTTTGTCAATACCTACTTTGTAAGCGTTTCATAATCTTTTAAAAAAAATTCCCCTAAAATACATTGTATCTTAGAGGAACTCCATCTTATACATGTACGGGATAATTCAAAGCTTGTAATACTTCGACGGCCCGGTCCATATCCGCTTCATGCCGGAACGATAAACGTAAAATGCCTGGGACGTCCGCCCGGCTTTCGATAATTTGCAGATTGCTTAAGTTGATCCCGCGGTTGCCGAGCTCAGAGGCGATATTGCCGATAATGCCGGGATGGTCGGGCACGTCGACGTAAATATCGAATACCGGCGTAATCGCGCCTTTGCGGCGCTCCGGCAGTTGGCTTCGAAATGCGTTCGCCTGCTGGAACAGCTTCTCGATGCCTTTGCCGTCTCCTTGCTCCAACAGTCCGATAAACTCGTCGATTTTGCCGTTCCAATCCTTAAGCAGCTTTAACATGACTTGCCGGTTGTTAACCAAAATATCGCGCCACATGACCGGATCGCTCGAGGCAATCCGCGTAATGTCGCGAAATCCGCCTGCCGCCAAGCTTTTGTACAACTCATTTTCCTCGTTGTAGCCGGAAACCTGATTGACTAAAGCAACCGCGATGATGTGCGGCAAATGGCTGATAGCGCCGACAATGTCGTCATGCAGCCCGGCTTCCACCCGGACGAGCTGCGCTTTCGTGTGCGTAAGCAAACGGGTCAAGCGCTCATATGCTTCTTCCGGTACATCGGGATCCGGCGTCAACACGTAAAAAGCATTTTCATAGAGCAGCGCCGAAGCGGCCGCCACTCCCGAACGCTCGGAGCCGGCCATCGGATGCCCGCCGATAAAATACGCACCGCGCAAATCGATGCTCCTGGCGTAGCTTACGATCGATTTCTTCGTACTGCCGACGTCCGTGACGATACAGCCCGGCTTCAGCGGCAATTCGCTTAATTGCCGGAGGTTATCCGCAAGCACACCAACAGGTCCGCATAGAAAAATAAAATCGGCGTCCTCCGCCGCTTCGCGCATCGAGGTTGTCGCGTAATCGACAACCTCGTGCTTTAGGTATTTGTCCACGGAGGCTGGATTGTTGGAATGGCCGACGACAACCAGATCGGGTTTCCCCTTAAAGCATAAGGCGAGCGAGCCACCCATCAATCCAACCCCGAATATCGCTATTTTAATCATCGGATTCCTCTTCTATCTTATAGATTAAGCTTGTACTGCCGTTTCGCTTAAAACTTGCTCCAGCGCGGCGATCAGCTTCTCGTTGTCCTCAGGCTTGCCTACGGAGATACGCAGCCAATTCGGATACACGCCAAAGCCTGCGCGAGTGATCAATCCTTTGCGAAGAAGCGCGTCGAATACGAGCGTTGCCGGACGTTTGACGTCAACCATGATGAAATTGCCGTGAGCCGGGAAATAAGTTAACCCCAGACGATCGAAATGCTCTTGGTAATAAGCGATGCCCTTTGCGTTCTCGTCGCGGCAGAACCGGATAAATTCCGAATCCTGCAGAGCGGCCCTTGCCGCAGCTTGAGCGAAGCTGGACGTATTGAAAGGCTCGCGAACTTGATTGATCGAATGGATGACTTCAGGGTCGCCGACGGCATAACCGATGCGCAGCGAGGCAAGGCCGTAAATTTTCGAGAACGTGCGCAGCAGCACGACGTTTTTATATTTTTGGGCGAACTCAAGCCCGTTCGGATAACTTGGGTCGATGACAAACTCGCAATATGCTTCGTCCAGTACGACGAGCACATCGGAAGGAACCTTTTGCATAAAACGTTCCAGCGCTTCCGTGGAGACGATTGTCCCGGTCGGATTGTTCGGGTTGCAGATCCAAATAATTTTTGTTTTGTCCGTCACCTTCGCCAGCATGCCGTCCAAATCGTGCGTGCCGTTCACGAGCGGAACTTCGATCGGAACAGCGTTTTCGACTTGGGAGTTATGCTTGTACACGGAGAACGTCAGATCCGCCATGATCGTTTCATCGCCCGGCACAAGGAACGCGCGCGCGATCATTAGAATCACTTCGTCCGAACCGGTTCCGAAAATAATTTGCTTCGGGTGCACGCCTAAATGTTCGGCCAATACAGCAGTAAGAGAAACGCTGCCGCCATCCGGATAAATGTGCGTATTTTGCAGCTCGCTCACGATTGCGTCTTTCGCTTTTTGCGAGGAACCGTACGGGTTTTCATTCGAAGCCAGCTTGATTACTTCGGTGAGTCCAAGCTCGCGCTTCACGTCCTCCACCGGTTTGCCCGGCTGGTATACAGGTAAATGAACAATATTCGATTTCGGCTGCATCTTAAGTCACCTCAACATAGAATAGAATGCATGATAGCATTTGGGTTATGACATCCAATATATCAAGTATTGTAACTGAATTGGACCATACTTTCCACCCGGATTTTCGCAAGGGAAGCCGTTCATTGCCGCAAAAAAAGCTTCACGTACCGCCGATGTTCGATCGAAGGCACGTTGAAGCTTATGTGACAGGAGTTCGGTTAGCCTTTTAAATTCCTCACGAATTGCTGAATGGCAGCGAGTCCTTCGCTTTTCGTCTCCGCGTTTGCGAGCAGAGGAAGCACCTCTTCGATCTGGCGCACGATTGCGCTGCCGACGACAACGCCGTCGCAAATCGTAGAGAAATGTTTGACATGCTCCGCCGTCGAAATGCCGAATCCGATGGCCACGGGAACTGATGCGGAACGTTTCACCGTCTCAAGAAACTCATCGATGCCTTCGGCAAATTGCGTGCGGACGCCGGTTACCCCGAGCGACGATACGCAGTAGACGAATCCGGAAGCGTTTTGTGCGATGCGAACGATCCGGTCTCTGGACGTCGGCGCAACTAGCGGGATCAGATGAATGCCATATTGCTTGGACAGCTCACGTACCTGGCCGTCTTCTTCGATCGGCAAGTCCGGAATGATGATGCCGCTGATTTCATTGTCGGCTAGCAGCCCGAAGAAACGCTCAAGCCCAAGGCGCAGGACGGGGTTATAATACGTAAACAGGATAAAAGGAAGCTCGATGCCCTGCTCTCTCGCTTGCTTCGCCGCCTTGATGCAGTCCAGGATCGAAATGCGATGCTCGAGTGCGCGCTGCGATGCCCGTTGGATGACCGGACCGTCCGCGAGCGGATCGGAATACGGCACGCCAAGTTCAACGATGTCGGCTCCGGCCAGCTCCAGTTGTTTGATGATCTCGATCGAAGTCGAGATATCGGGATCCCCTACGGTAAGAAACGGGATCAACGCCGTCTTATTCTCCGCTTTCAGCCGGCTGAAGGCTTGATCAATGCGATTCATTCGACTCGCCTCCCAAATACGACATGATCGCTTCGACGTCTTTATCGCCGCGGCCCGAAAGGCTAACGACGATGATTTCTTCCTTGCCTAACGTCGGTGCCAGCTTTACCACTTGCGCGATCGCGTGAGCGCTCTCCAGCGCCGGAATAATGCCTTCCGTGCGGCTCAGCAGCTGCAGCGCATCAAGCGCCTCCTTGTCGGTAATCGGATAATACGTTGCCCGTCCGCTATCCTTGAGGTACGAGTGCTCCGGCCCGATGCCCGGGTAATCCAGTCCTGCCGAAATCGAATGCGCGGGCTGCACCTGGCCGAACTCGTCCTGCAGCACGTAGCTAAGCGAACCTTGGAACACGCCGTGGCTGCCTTTAGTCATCGTCGCCGCATGGAATTCCGTGTCGACCCCTCTGCCCGCGGCTTCTACGCCGACAAGCTTGACCGTTTCGTCGCCGACGTACGGATAGAAGATCCCCATCGCGTTGCTGCCGCCACCAACGGCCGCTACGACGTAATCCGGCAGTCTGCCTTCCGTCTCCAGGATTTGTTTGCGCGACTCGTCGCCGATAATCCGCTGGAAATCGCGCACGATCATCGGATACGGGTGCGGTCCGGTAACCGAACCGAGAATGTAATACGTGTCGTGTACGTGGCTCACCCAGTAACGGAGCGTTTCGTTGCACGCATCCTTCAACGTGCGCGTGCCGGACGTGACAGGAACGACTTCCGTGCCGAGCAGCTGCATGCGGAACACATTCAACTGCTGGCGCTTCATGTCCTCTTCGCCCATGAACACCTTGCATTCCATGCCGAGCAATGCGGCTACCGTCGCCGTCGCAACGCCGTGTTGGCCTGCGCCCGTCTCGGCGATGACCTTCTTCTTGCCCATTCGTTTGGCAAGAACCGCTTGTCCGATCGTATTGTTGATTTTGTGCGCGCCCGTATGGTTCAGGTCCTCGCGCTTTAAGTATATTTTCGCGCCGCCAAGCGTTTCCGACAAACGCTCCGCATAATAAAGCGGCGTCGGACGTCCGGAATACTTGTGCAGCAAATAGTTGACTTCTTCGATAAACTCCGCATCCTTCGAATAGTGCTTATAAGCCTCTTCCAATTCGATCAGCGCGTTCATTAACGTTTCCGGCACATATTTGCCCCCGAATTTGCCGAAACGTCCGTTCTCGTCAGGCACTTGATTCATGATCGCTTCACCCTTTCAACAAATGCAGTAATTTTCGCAATATCTTTGGCGCCGTTCGTTTCGACGCCGCTTGACACGTCCACTCCGTTCGGACGGAACGCGGAAACTAGTCCTTGGACGTTGTCGGCGTCCAACCCGCCGGCAATAAGGAGCGGAATGCCTTCTTGAGCGGTCCAAGCCGCGTAAGGCGGGATCCGGTCCCATGCAAATGCTTTGCCTGTCCCGCCGCCAACGATCGGGTCGTACGTGTCCAGCAGCATGCCGTCGATGCAGCCGCGGTATGGGTCAAGTTGAGCGGCAATCGCTTCCGCGCTTTGCCGATCTTCAGCCGTTTCGCCTTCGCCTGCATTTTCCGCCGAGACCGACTCTGCAACGGAAAACACTTTGTAAACATCAACCGGCAGCCGGTCTTTCACCTGCCGGCAAAACTCCGGCGTCTCCTGGCCATGCAGCTGCACGACATCCAGCGGAGCAACGGCGAGCAACTGCTCCAGCTGCTCCATGGACGGGTTCACGAACACGCCAAAAGTCAATGGCCGGCGGCCTGCTTTTTTCCGCACAGCTTCTATCATATCTTTTGCCAGCTCCGATGTCACCTGCCTTTTGCTCGGAGCGAATATGAAACCGATATGATCGATCGGCAGGTGAAGCATCGATTCGATCATCGGGACGGACATCAACCCGCAAATTTTGACGGTCGTTCCGGCCGCGCGAGCCTGTTCCGGACTCATCGTCCAGCACCTTCGACTTCGCTCGCCAGAGGCCCGAGCAAATCCGCTACCGCTTGCCCGACATCGCCCTGCCGCATGAAATGTTCGCCGACGAGAACGGCCTGTGCGCCGATCGATTGCAA
This sequence comes from Paenibacillus sp. sgz302148, assembly GCF_056120465.1. NCBI lineage: Bacteria > Bacillati > Bacillota > Bacilli > Caryophanales > Paenibacillaceae > Paenibacillus > Paenibacillus sp. sgz302148. Next base: position 291,683 of record NZ_JBVYOJ010000007.1, on the reverse strand, counting down.
ATATTCGATTTCCGACGGGCTCGAAATGCCGCTTTCGCTGACGATCGTCACGCCTTTCGGCATCAATCCGATCAGTTCCTCGGTCGTCTTCAAGTCGGTTACGAACGTCTTCAGGTTGCGGTTATTGACGCCGATTAATCGGACGCCGTCCAGTTCCAGTACCGTTTCCAGTTCTTCGCGGTCATGAACCTCAACGAGTACGTCCAAACCAAGATCGCTCGCCACGCCAAGCAGTTCTTGCATATGCTTTTTCGTCAAAATCGCGGCGATAAGCAGAATCGCGTCGGCACCGATCGCACGCGCTTCATAGACCTGGCGATAATCGATCGTAAAATCTTTGCGCAGAAGCGGCACGTTCACCGCTTGACGCACCTGGGTCAAATAGTCGTTGGACCCTTGAAAATATTCGACATCCGTCAGCACCGAAATGCAGTCCGTACCGGCCGCGGCATATGCCTGAGCGAGCGTTACGGGGTTAAAATCGGCACGGATCAGCCCTTTGGACGGGGATGCCTTCTTCACCTCGGCGATCAATCCCATTGCACGATGGCGGCGGCTAGACAGCGCGTCCGCAAAGCCAAGGCACGGAGCCATGCCGCTAATTTGCCGTTCCATCTCCGCCAAGGAGAAGGTTGCCTTCAGTTTTTCCACTTCGTGTTGTTTCGTCGCTACGATTTTATCAAGAAACATGGCTCAGTTCTCCCGTGTAATGTATAAGTTGCTCAAGCTTGCTTAGCGCGCGTCCGGAATCGATCGCTTGCGCCGCGCGGTGCACGCCTTCCTGCAGCGTCGCCGCTCGGCCGGACACGTAAATGCACGCTCCCGCATTCGCCAGCACGATATCGCGATAACCGCCCTGCTCGCCTTGAAAGACGCGTCGGATGAGCGACGCATTCGTCGCCGGGTCGCCGCCCATCACTTCGCTAAGCGGATACGATTGCAAACCAAGCTCTTCCGGCGAAATATCGTAGGTGCGAATGGCGCCGTCCTTTAGCTCGGAAACTTGGGTCGGCGCCGAAATGCTGATTTCATCGAGCCCGTCATGGCTGGATACGACCATCGCCCGCTCAAGTCCTAACTCCTTCAGCACGTAAGCGAGCGTCTCCGTCAATTTGCGGTCGTATACGCCCAGCAGCTGCCGGTCGGCTCCCGCCGGATTCGTCAAAGGACCGAGCACGTTAAATACGGTCCGAATGCCAAGCTCTCTGCGAGGAGCCGCTACATGCTTCATCGAAGTATGGTACAGCTGGGCGAACATAAAGCAGATGCCGATTTCGTCCAGACATTGCGCCGCCTGCTCGCCGGTCAGGTTAATATTGACACCAAGCGCTTCCAGCACGTCCGCGCTGCCGGTTTTGCCCGACATCGCCCGGTTGCCGTGTTTCGCCACAAGCACCGACTCCGAAGACACGATAATGGCCGAAGCCGTCGAGATGTTGAATTTATGAATGCCGGAGCCGCCCGTACCGACCACGTCAAGCAGCCCTTTCCGTTCCGTAGGCACCCGCTTCGCTTTCTCGCGCATCACTTCCGCAAAACCGGCGATTTCGTCAACCGTTTCGCCTTTCATGCGCAGCGCCGTCAGCAAGCCGCCGATCTGCGCTTGAGTCACTTCGCCTTCCATGACCGAACTCATGACATCCCGAGCTTCCTCGCGGCACAAATCGTTTCCGCCGATCACCTTCGCTATCGCATGTTGTATCGTAAACGGCGTTTCATAGTGAACCGTCATATGATTCTACCTCCCTACTTTACGATGAATGAACAAAATAGTCGAGATTCGCCGTTCCCGCATAATACGGAGCAGGCTCCTCCGGAGCGAAAATCGATTCCGCCGCGCGGATTGCCTTCAGCAGCGCTTTCGCCTTATTGATCGTTTCCACGTATTCGTTCTCCGGAACGGAATCCCATACGATGCCGGCCCCCGCCTGAACGTAAGCTTTGCCTTGCTTGAAAATAATCGTCCGAATCGTGATGCACGTATTCAAGTTGCCCGAAAATCCGAGGTAGCCGATCGCGCCCGCGTAAGCGCCGCGCGCTTCGTTCTCCAGCTCGGCGATGATTTGCATCGCCCGCAGCTTCGGCGCGCCCGATACGGTGCCGGCCGGCAAGCAGGAGATGAAGGCGTCGAAGAAATCTTTGTCTTCGCGCAGCTTGCCGATCACGTTCGAGACGATGTGCATGACGTGCGAATATCGTTCGATCTCCATGTACGAATCGCATTTGACCGAGCCGAATTCGGACACCCGACCGATATCGTTGCGCCCCAGGTCAACGAGCATCAGATGCTCCGCGCGTTCCTTCTCGTCGGCCAGCAGCTCCTTCTCCAGCGCCAAATCTTCTTCCGGCGTCCGGCCCCGCGGTCTCGTTCCGGCGATCGGCCTCGTTTCCACGCGGTCGCCGTCAACTTTGACGAGCGCTTCCGGCGACGTGCCGACGATGACCTCATCGTCCATCTTCAAATAGTACATGTACGGCGACGGGTTCATCGTGCGCAGCACGCGATAAACATGCAGCGGAGAAATCGTCGTATCGATGTTGAAACGCTGTGACAGCACCACTTGAAAAATATCGCCTGCTCGAATGTATTCCTTCGCTTTGTCGACGTTGGCAAGAAACTGCTCCTTCGTCACGTTGGAGTGAACTTCGCCCAATTCGATATCTTGCGGCACCGGGCGATGCGGCGTTGCCGCCATCGTGATCGGCTGCTTCAAGCGCTCGATCGTAGCGTCGATTCTGCGGCACGTCGCGGCATAAGCCTCCGCGATTTCGGCATCGGTCGCATGCTCGCGAATATGGACGTTGGCGATCACTTGGATCTGTTGCTTGAAATGGTCGAATACGATCACCTGGTCGCAGAACATAAACTGCAGATCGTTCATGTTCAGATCGTCGATGCGGTGTGCCGGCAGCTTCTCGTAATGCTGCAGCAGGTCGTAGCCGAAAAATCCGATCGCTCCGCCCGTAAACGGCGGGAGGTCCGGCAGCGCCGGGCTTTTGTACGATCGAAGGTGCGCCTTCAGCAGCTCAAGCGGCTTCTCCGTCGCCGTATGGACGACGCCGTTCACTTCGATTTCCATCTTGTCGTTTTTGCCGCGGACGAGCATGAACGGGTCCGTTCCGATAAACGAATAACGCGCCCATTTCACACCGCCCTCCACGCTTTCCAGCAAAAATGCCCGAGGCTCCTCGTAGAAATGCTGGAATACTCGGATCGGCGTCTCCGTATCGGCCATAAAGGACCGTGCGACCGGAATCAGGTTGTATCGTTCCGCCATTTGGATCACTTGCGTCAGTTGCGGTGTGTACATGAGCGTTCATCTCCTTTTGCATGATGAGAATTTATGTTGAACAAATAAAAAAGACCTCTACCAAAGTAGAGGCCGGTTCGTTGATTATGAAGTATGAATCCTTAGCAAAATAGCAAACAAAAGGGATCGCAAAAAAATGCGAAATACACGATTCCCTCAGCTAGGCTATGCTCGACTCTTCTCTTCTCATCTCAACTTAACTCTACTCTTCTCAACTTTGCTGAATCCACTATAACCGATTGGACGCCGCGGCGTCAATAGGGTGCGCAGCGTTTTTTTAAGCCGCTTGTTAAGCAGACGGTCATGCTGCGGCTTCGCGCACGTTGCACCGCTGAACCGTAACGGCTTCAAGCTTTTCTACGCTTTGCCCGCCAAATCCGGACGAAGCTTGACTGCGTCGTTCAAATATACATGGACGATTTCGTTTTGTTTCTTCTCCGTGTTCACCTGAACCATCAACCGAATGCATAGCGGCAGACTGCCTTGTACCGGGATTTCGATGCTGCACATGAGCGGCACAAGTTCCCATCCGTTCATTTGGCGAATCGCTCTTGCCGGGAACGTTGCGTCCAGATCTGTCGTCATCGTAACGAACACGCTGCAAATATCTTCGGGAATGATGCTATTCTGTTTTACGATATCGTTAAGCAGCTCGATTGTTGCGTCCAAAATTTCCTTCTCTTCATTATGCTTGACTGTAATCGCACCGCGAATGCCGCGTAATGCCATCATGCAGGCCTCCGTTTCAATTGCTCCACAATGCTCTTCACAAGAGCCGCGGAAACGTTTTTGTTGATTTCCACTTTGCCGATGTCGGTCGGCACGATGAACACCATGCTGCCTTCATTGAACTTTTTGTCGTGCATCATCGCACTCATGATTTGCTCGACATCCAGATGCGCGGGAATGTCAACCGGCAGTCCGAATTTTCCGAATATCCGCTTGGTCTCGTCGTGGATGTATGCAGGGTTGCCGAGCTCGACGGCGAGCCGTGCAGCTCCAACCATGCCGATGGAAATCGCTTCGCCGTGCAGCAGCTCGTTGTAGCCGGCTACGGCCTCCAGCGCATGCCCGATCGTATGCCCTAGGTTCAAAATCGCGCGAAGATCGTTTTCCCGCTCATCCTGCGACACGACGATCGACTTCACACGGCACCCTTGGTATAACGCGTAGCTCAGCGCTTCAGAGTCCAGGCTGAGCAGCTGTTCCGCATGCTCGTCGCACCAATTGACGAATTCACGGTCCCAGATCAGCCCATGCTTGATCACTTCGGACAATCCGGCGCGTACTTCCCGTGCGGGCAAAGTCTGTAACGCTGCAATGTCATAAAGCACCATGTCAGGCTGATGAAATGCGCCGATAATGTTCTTCGCCAGCGGGTGATTGACCGCCACCTTGCCGCCGACGCTGCTGTCGTGCGCCAGTATCGTCGTCGGAATTTGCACGAAGCGGACGCCGCGCATGTAGCTTGCGGCAACGAATCCCGCCAGGTCGCCGACAACGCCGCCGCCTAGCGCAATGACCGTCGATTTGCGATCGAGTCCGGCCTCCAGCGCAACCTTGACGACATCCTCGAGCACGGCGAGCGACTTCGATTTTTCGCCTGCGGCAACGACGGCATGCGCCGTTTTGTAGCCTCCGGCTTGCAGTAGCTGCTCGACTTTCTCCAAGTACAACGGCGCAACATGCTCGTCCGTGACGATCAGCAAAGGCGAACCTTTGCCGATTCGATGCTTCTCGAATAATGACGCAATTTCGTTTAATATCCCTTCTCCGATATAAATCGGATACGAACGGTCGCCAAGATCAACTGTTAGCTCCCGCATCTTAGTACCGCTCCACTTGCGCCAAGTAGTTGTTCAAGTTCGCGCGGATTTCCTCGATGGAGTCGCCGCCGAACTTCTCGAGGAACGCTTTCGCCACTTCCCAAGCGACGACGCTTTCCATGACGACACTGGCCGCCGGCACGGCACAAGCATCCGAACGTTCCACTTGAGCGGTAAAAGCTTCCTTCGTATCGATGTCGACGCTTTGCAGCGGCTTATATAGCGTCGGGATCGGCTTCATGACGCCGCGTACGACGATTTGCTCGCCCGTCGTCATGCCGCCTTCGAAGCCGCCGAGACGGTTCGTTGCTCGATAGAAGCCTCTTTCCTCCGAATACATGATTTCGTCATGCACCTTCGAGCCGCGTAGCTTGGCCGCTTCGAAGCCGATGCCGATTTCGCAGCCCTTGAACGCATTGATCGATACGACCGCTTGCGCGATCCGGCCGTCCAGCTTGCGATCCCATTGCACATGGCTGCCCAAGCCGACCGGAACGCCTTCGACGATACATTCGACGATGCCGCCGATCGAATCGCCGTCCGCTTTAATTTGATCGATATGGTCCATCATCTTCTGTTCCGTTTCCTTGTCGACGACGCGAACGGATGATTCCTCCGTGAGCCGAATCAACTCGTCAACCGGCAAATCGTTGGTCGGAGCTTCGATTTCGCCGATGCGAATCACTTGCCCGGCAACCTTGATGCCGAATTCCGCCAGCAGCTGTCGGGCCACGGCGCCGCAAGCGACACGTGCCGCCGTCTCTCTGGCGCTGGAACGCTCCAGCACGTTGCGCAAATCGCGCAGGTTGTATTTCAAGCCGCCGTTCAAATCGGCATGACCCGGACGCGGGCGATGAACCCGGCGCTTCTCCACGTCGCCGCCTTCGATCGGCTCGATATTCATAACCGTTGTCCAATGCTTCCAGTCGTTGTTCTCGATGACGAGCGCAACCGGCGCTCCGGTTGTTTTGCCGTGACGAACGCCTCCGACCACTTGCGCCGTATCCTTCTCGATTTGCATCCGGCGTCCTCGTCCATGGCCTTTTTGGCGGCGGTGCAATTGGAAGTTCAAGTCCTCGAACGAAAATTTCATATTGCTCGGCAATCCTTCGATAATTGCCGTTAGCTGCGGACCGTGCGTCTCGCCCGCTGTTAAATATCGTAAACTCATGGATGGTTTTCCCCCTAGCTCCGGACAAGCTCAATGCGCCATACAGCCACGTTCTGTCCTCATTTCTTTGCTAATTATAGTATAGCCGTGCCGGTTTGACAAGAAAATGAACCCAGTCCGCGGCGATCGGCTCGATAGGCGTTGGAATACAAAAAACGCTATCCTTGCCGAATTTCGGCTTAGATAGCGTGCATGAATCCCCGTACATTTTTAACTGTTCACCGGCTGTTTTTTCAAAAGCTGCGGATTGTCCGCAAGCTGCGGGTCGCTCATCATACCGATGATTTGCATCGAGTCGATTCCTAGGATTTGCGCGCATTCTTGAATCGTGATGAATCCTCGTCGATATGCCGAAATGACCTTCCGCTTATCCATGCGATTGACCTCCAAATGATCTGGTGTCCATAGTATTGGAATAATTGGAAGGAACTATACGTGCCGCTCGTTTTTATACCTTGCGGTAGAAAAATGTTTCCGCCGATTCGAGGCCGTATTGGCCCGGCGAAAAAATTTGCTCCGTGCTGCCGACGAACAAGATGCCTCCCGGTTTTAGCGCCTTGGCGAATTTGTGATACAAAATATGCTTCGCTTCTTCCGTGAAATAAATCATGACATTGCGGCAAATGATCAAGTCGAAATTCGATTCGAACGTGTCGACGAGCAAGTTCTGCTTTTGAAACTTGATCGCTCGCTTCAACTCGTCCTTTATGATATAACTTACATTTTCATTGTGAAAATATTTTTTCACATAGGGTGCAGGGACGTCGCGGACGGAACGATCGATGTATACGCCTTGACGCGCCTTCTCCAAGGCGCCTTCATCGATGTCTGTCGCGTGAAGCTGAACTTCGTTCAACACGCCTTTCTCCGCCAAGATCATCGCCAAGGAATACGGTTCTTCCCCCGTCGAGCAAGCGGCGCTCCACAGCTTAAGACGCCTAGTACCCCGCAGCATGTCCGGAATGAACCTCTGTTCGAGAATTTCCCACCGATTCGGGTTGCGCCAAAATTCGGATACGTTGATCGTCATCCGGTCGAGAAATTCATAGAAAAGCTTCTTATCTTTCACCATCGCATCAAAAAATGAAACGAACGTGCCGTAGCCGTGCTTCTGCCGCAGCGTCGTCAGCCTGCGCTTCATCTGGGCTTCTTTGTATTGAGCCAAATCAATGGCGGTGGCATCCTTCACTCGCTTAATAAACAGTGCAAAATCTTGATCCTCCATGCTGAAATCACGCTCCAACCCAAGTACGACATGTTTCGCCAAATCGGTGTCGTTTCATGACTTATTCCCTGCCCGTGCATATTTTTCCTGCTTGACATGGCGGCTTCCGAAAAATCAGACTTTATCCCTACTCCATTCCATTCAGTATTTCGCAGCAGCCAAAAAAAAAGCCGGCAACGTGGCGTTCGCCATCGTTGCCGGCTTCTTGCGGCTTATTCTATATCCAAATCTGAATTGCTTTGTCGTAGCTTAACAGCTCTTCCGGCTTGAAGAAGTTCGAAATTTCCCTCTCGGCGCTTGCCGGGGAATCGGAGCCATGAATCAAGTTCATGTTCGTATGTACGCAATAATCGCCGCGAATCGTGCCTGGCAGGGCTTCAAGCGAATTGGTTTTGCCGATCATCATTCGCGATAAGGCAATGACTTCCTCGCCTTCCCAAACCATCGCAAAAACCGGTCCGGACGTAATGAAGCTCACGAGTCTCTCGAAAAACGGCTTGCCCTGATGCTCGGCATAATGATACTCCGCTTGCTCCCTCGTGATTTGCATCAGCTTGGCCCCGACGAGCTGAAAACCTTTTTTCTCGAAGCGGCTTACGATTTCGCCGATCACGCTGCGCTGCACGCCATCCGGCTTGACCATCAAATAAGTTCTTTCCACACTATATTCCCCCTTCCGGCAAACCAACTTATATCACCATTGTTGTCTATACTTTACCACATCATACCTGATGTGTGAACGCCGGGAGCAATGAATTAGTATGAGCGCTTCGCCACGAAATGGGCGACATCGATTAAATTCGTTTTTGCCGGGATATCGGGCAGTGTATCCAAAGCTTTAATCGCTTTGTCGATATAACGGTTCGCAAGCTGCTCCGCCCATTTGATGCCCGCGCTGTTGCGGATCAGATCCAGCACCCGGCTGTTGTCCGATTTGCCTTCGGTTGCCCGGATGACCGCGATATCTTCGAGTATCTTGCCTGCGATATCCGGCTCCTTCAACGCGAGCAATACCGGGAGCGTAATGTTGCCCTGGCGCATATCGCTCCCAGGCGGTTTGCCGAGCTGCTGCTCCGTGCCGCATATATCCAGAATGTCGTCGCGAATTTGGAACGCCATGCCGACATTGTACCCGAACCGGTACAGCATGCGGCTGATTTTGGCCGGCGCATCGGAAGCAACGGCTCCCAGTTGGCAGCTGATCGCAATAAGAAGCGCCGTCTTGCGCCGAATGCGCAGCAAATAGTTGCGGACGGTTTGCCCCGTATTGAAGAAGTCGCGAATTTGCTCCATTTCGCCGATGCACATTTGTACGATCGCCTTGGACAATATTTGATGGAGCACAGGATTGTTCAACTGCGTGACAATCGTTAGCGCTTTGGCATAAATGTAATCGCCGGTATACATGGCCACCTGGTTGTCCCACTTGGACTTGACGGTCAGCTGTCCGCGGCGCGTATCGGCATTGTCGATAACGTCGTCATGGACGAGCGTAGCCATATGAATGAGCTCCAGCGGAACGGCGACGTCCTTCAGCCGTTTCACGTCGTATTGGCCGAACTTGCCGGCCAGCAGCACGAATACGGGACGAATCCGTTTGCCGCCTGCCTTCAGCAAGTGGCTCGACGATTCGCTGAGCAGATCGTGATCGGTTTGTACGCTATGAGCCAGTTCTTTTTCGATGTAGTTAAAGTCTTTTTTAAGTGTGGCGTAAATATCCAATAGTTTCATTCGTTCACCTGCACGACAGTTTGTCCGGACCAGATTTGCAACGGAACTTTATGATCGATTAATCCGAGCTCCCATGCATACTGAAAGTATAATTGTAAACCATTCCATTGCGATTGTCCAAAATCAAAGATCAGCTGCGAGAAGTAGTTATGCCAATACGTCACCGTTCCGCCGATTTGCCGAAATGCCGTCTCAGACAGCGAATCCAGCTGCTTCAAGCTCAAGCGCTTGCTCTCGAGAAAGGCTTCGACGATCTCCTTCACCTGGGAAGGACGCAGCGCGATGGTCTCCTTGCGGATCGCCCATACGGCGAACGTCATGCTGCAGCCTGTAAACTCCCGCCACAGCTCGCCCAGATCGAGTACCTCGTACGCTTCGTTGCTCCAGCTTGCCCGAATCGCATCGTCGCCAATCAGAAGTGCCGCATCGGCTACATCGAGCATGTCGGGCAGGGATGGGGCGGCGTCAACATAAATCGGTTTACCGCCGTAAAAACGTTCTACGATAATTTTCAGCAAATTTACGGATGTCGCCGATGTCGTCGGCAGCGCAATCGTACCGTGAATGACTTCGGAGAGCGGTTTTTTCAGAAACAATAAGATGGAATTCACTTTGCCGAACGCGCTGACCGACATGTCGGGAAATAAGACATATTGATCGAACGATGCGCCATAAGCAAACGACGAGATCGGCCCCATGTCCACGGTGCCGGCAAGCATGGCGCGATTGAGCGACGTCGGAACCTGCTCGACCAATTCAATCGGCGCGCTCAGCTTCGCTCGGTCAAAGTAATAAAACATCGGCCATACGTTCGTATAGTTAATTTTCCCGATTCGGATGATCTCCTGCTGCAGATCGGTCATTCGTATCGCCCCATCTTCTGTACAATTGATGATCAATCCCCATGTTGTCCAGCACTTTGCCTACCATAAAGTCGATCATTTCATCCATCGACAGCGGGTTGTAATAAAAGGCCGGCATCGCGGGGATGATCCGCACGCCCATTCGAGCCAGCGTCAGCATATTCTCAAGATGAATCGCATGCAGCGGCGTTTCGCGCGGGACGAGCAGCAGAGGACGTCCTTCCTTCAGCATCACGTCAGCCGTCCGTTCAAGCAAGTTGTCGGATGCGCCGCGCGCAATGCCGGACAAAGTGCCCATCGAGCATGGAACAATGACCATGCCGTCCGTCCGGTAAGATCCGCTAGCCACGCTCGCGCCGATATCCTGCACCGGATGATACGTCAAATCGCCGGACAGGCCGCCGAATTTCGTTTCGATTGTCGCTTGGCGATGCGCAGCATCCCAGCCAAGCTCTTCCTTCAACACGCGCCAGCCGGCGTCGGTTACGATCAGATGAATATGATAGCCTGCACGCAGCATGTAATCGCACAAGCGGACACCGTAAACGGCTCCGCTTGCGCCTGTAATGCCGACAACCCATTTTTTCTTCGTGCGCGAATCGCCGATTACCATTTATGCAGCACCACCAAGTCCAGGAACGTGAAGAAAAATACGACACAGCTTAATATTCCGTTCATGGTGAAAAATGCGGTATTCAGCTTGCTAAGATCGGTTGGTTTCACCAAACGGTGTTCATAATACAAGATCGCATTCGCCACGATCGTGCCGATCAAATACCACCAGCTCAAATCGGTGATCAACAGCAAGGTAATAAAGCCGATCGCGGTGACGATATGAAACGCGCGCGCAATCCAAAGTGCGCCGCGAATGCCGAATCGCGCCGGGATGGAATGAAGACCTTCCTTCCGGTCGAACTCATAGTCCTGACAAGCGTAAATAACATCGAATCCAGCCGTCCAAAGCGCAACCGTTACATAAAAAATGATTGCCGTAATATCTACCTGTCCGGTTACCGCAACCCAGCCGCCAAGCGGTGCAAGCGCGATCGTAAAACCGAGAAAAACGTGGCAGAGCCAAGTAAAACGTTTCGTATAAGAGTAGATGACCATTAAAAATACAGCGATCGGCAGCAGCTTCATCGACAAAGGATGGAGCTGGGACGCTGCGACGAAAAGCAAAATAAACGAAATGATGATGAAAATAAGAACTTCTTTGATGCCGAGCAATCCGGCCGGGATCGCACGGTTCGCGGTCCGCGGGTTTTTCTTGTCAATCGCCGTGTCGATCAAGCGGTTCAGCCCCATTGCCGCGCTTCGTGCGCCAATCATCGCTACGATAATCCAACCGATCTCCGCCCATGTCGGAAGTCGGTCCGAGATCACGACAGCGCCCAAGATTGCGCCCATGAATGCAAAAGGCAATGCGAACAGCGTATGCTCGAACTTGATCATTTCTAGGAAGACTTTAAATTTTTTCATTTCACTTGCTTCTCCTTGATCCCGATATGCAAAGCGGCGACGCCGCCAAACAGCGGGTAAGCATTAACGTCGGTCAAACCGACATCGCGAAAAATTTGCGCCAGCTTCTTATGATCCGGGAACGTAATTAACGATTCCGGCAGCCATTTGTACTGTTCGTGACGTTTGGCAACCAACTTGCCGATAAGCGGCATAATGTGCCGGAAATATAAATAATACACTGCCTTAAACGGCTGCCAGGTCGGCTTCGACGTATCGAGGCACACGACCATGCCTCCGGGCTTGACGGTACGTTGCATTTCCTTCAGCACTTGCACGAGGTCCGGCACGTTGCGTAATCCGAAACCGATTGTCACGTAATCGAACTGGTTGTCTTCAAAAGGCAAATCCATCGCATTGCCCCGAACGAGTTGAATTTGCTTGTCCAGATTCAGCTGATCGATCTTCGCCTTGCCGTAATCGAGCATATTCTGGCTGAAATCCAGCCCCACGATGCGTCCCGTACCGCTGGCTTGAGCCAAGCTGATCGTCCAATCGCAAGTGCCGCAGCATATATCGAGCGCCGAATCGTTCGGCTTTACGTTCATTTTCCGCATCGTGAATTTTCGCCACGCTTTGTGACGGCCCATGCTGATAATATCGTTCATCAGATCGTACTTGGGCGCGATGCTCTCGAATACGGAATGAACGAACTTTTCTTTTGCCTTTCCATCCATAGCGGTCACCTCAAACTTCCTTCAGCACCGGGCCCGTCAAGTATCGTTGGAACGGTTCGCCGATTTTTGCGAGCTCCCGGCGAATGGCGTCCGAATCGAACTTTTGCCCGATCGCTTGAATTTGCGCAACCGAGTGGCTGAGCATTCCCGTCAACTGGTCGCGTATTTTATATTTCATCAATATCGTGCGGATGCCTACCGAATCGAGAACGCCGTCACGAAGACGTTTCTTCTCATCTCTTGCGCCGTTCTGCAAGACGTGCCAAAAGGCCCAGCTGCCGTTGAAATTTGCCGGGGAATCGTCCCGTTCCAATTCCTTGATAACGAGCTCGCACTGGCTGAGATTGTGCATCAGTTCCGGCCACATGATGGAATATGCGCCTTCCATCATGTTCGCAAACGGTAAAAAAAGCACCGATTTAATGCCGATATGGTGCGCTGCGTATTCCTCCGCCGACATTTTCAGCTGCTTCATTTTCAAATAAAGGCTCATTTTCAACCGATTCACGTCGCAGACGGCTTGAGAAATCAGCTTGACGGTCTCGATCTGTCCGGCTTGAGACAATAGCTGATAAAATCGGCTGCTGTAATAATCGCCCGCGAGCACTTTAAGCTGACGCGACCGCATCGCCTTCTCCGCCAGCGCCGTATCGGCCGCATCGATTAAATCATGCGTATCAAGCCCCATCTGTACAAGCGAGGTGACAAGCGAATAAAGCTCGCTGACATGCTGTACCGACGAGCTTTTGTCCAAAAACATATATAGCAGCCGTGTCCGGTCATCCGGAAACTCCGGCAGCTGCGTATGGGCTACGATCATATCGTATTCCACATATTTTTTAGCGATTTCGGGAATTCGGTAATTGTTCATGCAAAGCCTCCGACCTATGCTCCTAGTATTACAAAAGATGCGCCCATCTACATGATTATAGCATAACCGGGACAAACTCGCACATGCTTTCCGTTTCGCTTTCCTTGGGCCAATTGTGACAAGGTGTTGAACTTATTGGCGAAACCGCGGCGATTCGAATGGCTTCGCGCCGAAATCCCGGTTCCAAATGTCCGTAAATTTCAAATGCAGCTTGGCCGGCAATGCGTCATCCGGCGATCGAGAAAGGCTCTCCAGCGCTTTCATATCATTGGATTCGAAATCAGATCGTCTCATGGTGGCCGTCACATACACTGGCCGGTTGCCGCCTTGAGGAGAATTGCCTATCATCCGGACCCGTAAAGTTTGAACATTCGTCGTTTGCTCGAAGGCGAACCGTACCAGCTCGTACAAATCTTCATAAAACGGTGCCGGCCCCCGCATCTCCGCCGAATATCGCAAGTCGACCTTGAGCGTCGAATCCTCCCACTGAGCACGGGCAATGTCAAGCGCGAGCGGCAGCCGAACCAGAGCATCCACTAGATTGACTTGCTGAAGCTGCTTATTATGTAAGGTTTGAAACACCGACAGATCGTTTTGTTTTTTGGCGAACGTCGTTTGCAGCAACGGTACAAAGGACACCAGCACGGCAATGCCGGCTGATGCGATTGATGTATAGAGGAACCGAACATAGCCTTTCACCCGGAAACCCACCTCCGCGGAAAACCCCTTTACATCATTGTACAACGAAAAAAAGCAGGCTATGCCTGCTGCTCCAAATTACTGCTCGGTGTCAACGACGCCATGCTTCGTATATACGACCGCTTTTCCGCGAATTTTGATCGCCGACGTGTGATCGGTAAATTGCGCGATCAGCACTTCGTTTTTGTCCAGCTTCTCCGTGTGATGAAATCGCGTATCTTGACCACGCGTCAAGCCGATGACATGTACGCCGCTTTCCTTGGCTTTAACGACGATAAATTCGTTGTTGGTTTGATCCATGCGACCCTCTCCTTGTTAGCAATTATTAGATCTTATAAAAAACACTTCTCTCTCGAGAAGCTACCATGTTTAACTCTGTTTTCTTACCAAATTTACGCATAGTCTCACGTCTTGTCCATCGTCCGATTACTGCGGGCTTTTTCGATTCTGGTCGGAGTAACACGATTCGAACGTGCGACCTCACCCACCCCAAGGGTGCGCGCTACCAGGCTGCGCCATACCCCGACACTGCGATACTCGCACCATAGAGTCTAGCCCAATTAAACAAGAATGTCAATCCAAATCCAGGCATCCCTCGGCAAAAAAACAAGCGCCACCTACGTGACGCCCGATTTGTTACCCGTTATGTACGATCTTTTATTGAATTCCGTCTCTCAGCGCTTTGCCAGGTTTGAATGCCGGCACTTTGCTTGCTGGAATGTCGATCTCTTCCCCAGTTTGCGGGTTACGTCCTTTGCGTGCGGAACGTTCGCGAACCTCAAAATTGCCGAATCCAACCAATTGTACCTTATCGCCGCTTTGCAGCGCCTCGGAAATAGCATCAAAAACAGCATCAACCGCTTTCGTAACGTCCTTTTTGGACAATTCCGTAACTTCAGCCACTTTTGCAACCAATTCAGATTTATTCACGTCATTCACCTCCCCGAAAGATAATTGCTTGTTATCTTTCTGTGTTTACCGTTTCGCGACAAATTATACATTCTAAGCGGAACAAATTTATAGTAATACACTGCTAAACGAATTTCAAGTGGATTGCGGAATTTGACGCCAAAAAACAAAAGAAGCACCGGTTTGGTGCTCCCCTAATATAGGCTATTATACCTAATCTGACAAAAATGATGATAAGAAAAACTTCTATCGAAGTCCTTCAAGGATGAGCGACCGCGTTATAGCGGAAGTTTTTCTTGCCAAATAGAATTTAGATTAACTGCGTTATATGTGGAAAACTTATAAATTCTATTATGGTAAGAAAAGCTTTTATTCGAAGTCCTTTCCACGATGAATGACCCTGCGTAAGAGGAAGCTTTTCTTGAAATATCAGAAAGGTTCAGCTCCGCTGAACCTTTCTGATATTATAAAATGATGGCGATTAATCCGCCAGACCCCTCGTTGATAATCCGGCCGAGCGTTTCTTGAAGCTTGTAGCGGGCGTTGTCCGGCATCATGGCGATTTTGCCTTGAATGCCTTCCCTGACGATGGAATGGAGCGATCTTCCGAAAATATCGGACTCCCACATCTTCAGCGGCTCCTGCTCGAAGTCCTGCATCAGGTAGTTGACAAGCTCCTCGCTTTGCTTCTCCGTGCCGATAATCGGCGCGAACTCGGATTCGACGTCGACGCGGATCATATGGATCGAAGGCGCCGTCGCTTTCAACCGCACGCCGAAACGCGATCCGTGGCGGATCAGCTCCGGCTCGTCGAGCACCATCTCGGCAAGCGACGGTGCCGCGATGCCGTAGCCGGTCGTCTTGACCATTTCAAGCGCGTCGGCAAACCGGTCGTATTCCTTCTTCGCATGGCTGAACTCCTGCATTAGCTGCAGCAGATGGTCTTTGCCGCGAATTTCGACGCCTACGACCTCCATCAAGATTTGATCATATAATTCATCCGGCGCATACAGGTCGATCTCTGCGACGCCAAGGCCCATATTCATGCCGCTTAAGCCGGCCCGGTAAATAAAGTCGTATTCGGTAAACTGCGCAACGACGCGATCGACGTCACGCAAGCGGCGAATGTCCTTCACCGTATCGCGTACCGACGCTTCAAAACGGCTGCGCAGCCAATGGTTGTCTTCAAGCACCATGACCCAGCTCGGCAAATTGACATTCACTTCGTGTACCGGGAACTCGTAAAGCACTTCGCGCAGGACCGACATGACGTCTTCTTCGCCCATCGACGCTACGCTCATCGTCATGACCGGAATATCGTATTTGGCCGCCAGCTCGTTGCGCAGATGGAGCGCTTCTTCGCTGCGCGGACGCGTGGAGTTGATGATCAGCACGAACGGTTTGCCGACTTCCTTTAGCTCGTTAATGACGCGCTCTTCGGCTTGAACGTACGAGCTGCGCGGAATTTCCGCGATGCTTCCGTCCGTCGTCACGACGACGCCAAGCGTCGAATGCTCTTGAATGACTTTGCGCGTGCCGATTTCCGCAGCTTCCTGGAACGGAATCGGTTCGTCGAACCAAGGCGTCGTAATCATCCGCGGGCCGTTCTCGTCCTCGTAGCCCTTCGCTCCTTCCACCGTGTAGCCGACGCAATCGACGAGCCGGACGTTCACTTCCAGCCCTTCGGCTACGCGAATGCGGACCGCATTGTTCGGAACGAATTTCGGCTCCGTCGTCATGATCGTTTTTCCGGCCGCACTTTGCGGCAATTCGTCAATCGCGCGAATCCGATCCGATTCGTTCGTGATGTTCGGCAATACGACCGTTTCCATGAAACGTTTGATGAATGTTGATTTTCCCGTACGGACCGCGCCGACGACCCCGAGGTAAATATCCCCGCCGGTACGCTCTGCGATGTCCTTAAAAATATCGATCTTTTCCACTGAGATTCCCTCCTAAGAAATGATACGATGCCGCCATCGTCCCTATTCGGGTGTACCTTCGGAACACGCTCTAGCGACGGAACTCGTACATGCATTTGGACTAGTAACATCATATGAGTCAAACCGGAAAATATGACGCCTAGTCCACGAAATATTTGCTGTTATCGACCGTCTCCCCGCTCCCAGCTTGCCGCGAACACCTTCCAAGTATGATATATGGAATTTCAGGCAAAAAAAGAACTCTACTTTTATAAAAAAGTAGAGTACAAGCTAGCAAACTATTTCGATGACGGTTTCGGTTCATTGTCGATCCAATAGTAGGGAGTCGATTTGACCGGAACGAATAACGACTGTTCAACGAGCACGGTACGCAAGTCGGTGTTCGCATCATAATCCGTCTTTCCTGATTTCTGGATCGCTTTCATGACGTCCATCGCGTAATCCACATACACTTTGCCGCTGGCGTCAACCAGAAATCCGACGTATTGGCCGGAAAATACGCTGCGGATTTGCTCCGGCTTGCGGCCCAGCTTGTCAAAATCAAGCCGGAACAAGTTTTTGGCCACCGTTTCGCCGGCCGGCACCTCGCCCTTGTGGCTTGCGACATAATCCGCTACAAGCTTCTCCAGATCGCCTACCTTCTGATACGTAACAAGATCCATCAGGCGAACCGTCGGTTTCGTTTCTTCATTAATGATCAGAAAATAATTGCTCCCGCCGTTTTCGAACGCACTTGTCGGCACGTCGCTAAGCAAATTGCGATTCGTCAGCTTCGAAAAGTCGATGACGAACTTTTCGTAGGGCGGCGTTTCCACGGAACTGTTTTTGATCGGCAGCAGCCCGGTATCCTTCTGATACTGATCGACCGCATTTTGCACGAGCAGTACGCTTTCTTTATAAGAGACCTGATTTTCTTTGCGCAATTCTTTCGGATACATGCATCCCGAGAGCGCAACCAATGCCGACAATGTGAGCAAACACGCAAACAGCCGCGCGGATTGACGGTTTCGTAGCGAAAGTAGCTTCATCAAAATAAGTTCATTCCTTTATTTATAATCATATGCCCTGATCTTCCTGCTGCTGCAGGGCAAGCTGCGCCCGAACCGCCGCCTTCAGCGGATCCTCGGGAATCGTTGCCGTCACATGATTCGTCACGCGGGCTTGGCAGGCAAGACGGTACGAGCGCTGAACCAGATCGCCAAGCTTTAACCGCTCGTTCCCGCTTACGGGTGATAATCCCGATTGATCCTCGACGATCAGCTTGCACATCAAACAGGCGGCTCTTCCTCCGCACCTTGTACGAATATTGACCCGAGCTCGGCGCCCCGCATCCAGCAACGTAGTCCCAGGTCTGACGCTTGTTTTTTTATGATCCGGCAAAAAGGTGACCTCTGGCGTCATCCATATCGATCCTTTCTTTAAAAGGCCATCCCCGTTAATTCGGTGATTCGCTGCAATATCGACTGCGTCAGCCGGTTCCGCTGCGTCAAAGCACGCATGATCGCCCAGTGCCGCTCGGGCTGCTGGTCATTGCGCATGGCGTCGGCAATGGCTGTATACCGGTCAGGACGATTGCGCAGCAGATTAAAAACGAGTTCATGCGCAAGCGGCATGAGCTTCAGCTCCGCCTCCCCAACCTTTATTCGAACCGCAGCGGCTTCGAGGAACGCGCCGATCTCGACTTCATAGCTCGATCCGCCCGCTTCGACCTGAAATCCCCCGACCAGCTCGATCGGAATGCCTGCAATGTCGAAATGTCCTAACCGCGATCGATACATCGGGGTTTCATTATATTGTAGCTCATCCGTAGCATAAGGTGAAAGCGCTGCGGCAATCGCCGGTGCGTCGGTATCGTCACAGTACAAATCCACGTCGCGCGGCTCTCGATCGAGCGCAACGCCTTGGAGCAGCAAACCACAGCTGCCTCCCAGCAGCCAGCGGAGCGGCTTGTCATGAAGCGCCTCGGCAATCTTCTCCACCGATTGTCGGACGGACAACGGCATAGGGTTCATAGCCGATGCTCCTTTCGATAATCGGAATTAGAAATAAGGCTTGTTGATCGCAACGATCATTCCCGCTTGTTTGATCAAGGCTTGACACCCGAGACGAAAGCCGGCTTCCAGTTCTTCGGGTTCTAGCCGGTCTTCCTCTTCGTCTGTAGGCCTTGCCAGCAGCTCAATTCCGGTTTCGACGAAACAGCGGCACCGCGCACAGGTCCCCCGGGTACAAGAAAAGTTCCAATCGACGCCGTGCTTTAACGCAAGATCAAGCAGGCTCATCCCAACTTCGGGCTCTACGGTTATTGTTTTGGTGCGTCCTCTAAGTTCCAGCATTGTGCAAATCCTCCGTATGTATTATCGTACTTGTTACAGCATGGAAATAAGCCCGTACAGCAGTCCGACCAGCAGGATGACAAACGCGATGATCGTCAAAATCGCTTTGATGACGCCCTTCGTCTTCCAGCGGGCAAACGAAACCGTCAAAGCCGCAACGACCATTAAACCTAGCCCGATGAGAGACGCCCACATTTTGTCCATGCTGCTGATCGCGGCATAACCGATCAACATGCCGTTTACAAGCAAGAATAATGATGCCATAAAACTCTCCCCGTCAATCGAATTTCAGGTTCAAAAAACTAACTTTCATTATAGCATCGTTATAAAAAAAGAACAAAAGGCCGAGGCCTTTTGTCACGATTTCTTCATCATCATTTTCATTAAAGATTCCAGATTGTTCGGGTTAAGACCGCTGCTCTGGATCGCCTGAATAATATCGTTAATCGTATTTTCCGAAACGGGGACGTTCGCCATGGCCGAAACTTGCTTGATCAATTGCCGCAGTTGCGCCTCGTTCTGCATCGTTGTTGGCGTTACGGTGCTGGCCAGCTGTTTCACCGCATTTTCAGAGATATTATTGCCGGTCTTCTTCTTGACGGTGTTCAATACTTCTTTGTTTAAATCTCTGCCCATGCTTAACCTCCTCATTCGAGATGGTAGTATCTTATGAGGACGAAAGCGGATTGGTGTTAGGCGGTCATCTTGATTACTTCAGCCAATTTTCCTTGGCGGCTTTGGCAATTTCCTCGATTTCGTGCGTACGGCCCCGGCCCATCAGGTCTTCCACCGCGGTTTTAGCCGGTTTGCCTTCGAACAGCACCCGGTACAGTTCATCGGTAATCGGCATCTGCACATCATATTGACGAGCTAAGGCGTATGCGGCTTGTGTCGTTTTGACGCCTTCCACGACCATTCCCATCGCGTCAAGCACCTCAGCCAGCGGTTTGCCTTGCGCGAGCAGCGAGCCTGCGCGCCAGTTGCGGCTATGCTTGCTTGTACACGTAACGACGAGATCGCCAACCCCCGCAAGACCTGCGAACGTGAGCGGATTCGCTCCCATCTCGGCGCCAAGCCGCGCAATTTCCGCAAGGCCTCGCGTCAGCAGCGCGGCTTTGGCGTTGTCGCCGAAGCCCAGCCCGTCCGACAAGCCTGCGCCTAAAGCAATGATGTTCTTGAGCGAACCCGACAGCTCGACCCCCGTCACATCGGGATTGGTATATACACGGAAATACGAATTGATGAACAAGTCCTGTGCGGCCTCGGCTTTGGCGGTTTCCTGCGCCGCGACGACAACCGTCGTCGGACAGCGCCGAACGACCTCTTCGGCGTGACTTGGACCCGACAAAACGACGATTTCGCTTTCGGCGCGGCCGGTTTCTTCGGCAATGACGGACGTCATCCGTTTCAGCGTACCCGTCTCGAAGCCCTTCGTCGCATGGATAACCAGCGCCTCCGGACGCAAATACGGCTTCATCCCGGCCGCAACGTCGCGCATCGCTCCCGAAGGGGCGACCAATACGACGGCTTCGGCTGCGCCGACCGCTTTTTCCATGCTCGTTGTGGCAAAAATATTCGGAGACAGCGTCGCGCCGGGCAAATACTTCGAGTTTCGGCGATGCGTATTGATTTCATCAACCTGCTGCTCGTTCCTGGACCACAACGTCACGTCGATCCCGTTATCCGCAAGAACGGAAGCGAGTGCGGTCCCCCAGCTTCCCGCAACGAGCACGGCAGCTTTTTTGATCACCATGACGTTTCTCCCCCTTGCGTTATGAACGTTTCGAGCCCAGCTTGTTTTCCTTGCCGCGTATCAGCTTAACGATATTGCTCCGATGACGCCAATAGGCAAAAACAAACAATACCAAACTTGCCCAGAATGTTTCGATCGGCCAGCCGAGGGTATAAACAAAGATCGGCAAAAATGCGGAAAGCAGCAGCGAGCCTAATGAAACATATCTGGTGATGGCGATCGATACGATCGCGATCAGTCCTGCATAGAGCGTCGGGAAAAAGGCCAATGTCGCCATGGCGCCAATCGTCGTAGCGATGCCTTTTCCCCCTTTGAAGCCAAAATAAATCGGCCAGTTGTGGCCGGCAATGGCGGCGATTCCGCATAACACCGGAATCCAGGCTTCGCCGTCGCCGAGCCAGTACCCGGCCGCTACGGCGGCGACACCCTTGGCTGCATCAAGCAGCAATACGGCGATGCCAGGCCCTTTGCCGAGCACCCTGAGCGTATTCGTCGCGCCGGCGTTGCCGCTGCCGTGTTGGCGTATATCGATGCCTTTCAGCAGCTTTCCTGCAATGAAGCTAAAGCTGATCGAGCCGAGCAAATAGCTGACTACGATCGAAACGATCCAAAGAAACACATTATTCTCCCCTATTCGTCATCGGATTTCCTGCGCGTTAAGATGCGGATCGGCGTCCCTTCGAACGTGAAGGCGGCGCGGATTTTATTTTCCAAATAGCGTTCATATGAAAAATGCATCAGCAGTGGATCGTTGACGAACACAACAATCGTAGGCGGCTTGACCGCCACTTGCGTTGCATAATTGATTTTCATGCGTTTGCCTTTGTCGGTCGGCGGAGGATTGATCGCCACGGCGTCGGAAATGATATCGTTCAGCACCGGCGTCTGAATCCGCAGCGAGTGCTGCTCCGCGACATGGTTAACGACAGGCAGCAGCTTATGCAGGCGCTGCTTTGTTTTGGCGGACAAAAATACGATCGGCGCATACGTCATGAACAGGAAATGATCCCTTATCGTTTGCGTGAAATGCTGCATCGTTTTTTCGTCCCGCTCAACGGCATCCCATTTGTTGACGACGAAGATGGACGCTTTGCCCGCTTCGTGCGCGTAGCCTGCGATATGCTTGTCTTGATCGATAATGCCTTCTTCGCCGTTGATCAGCACAAGCACGACATCGGCCCGTTCAATGGCTTTCATCGCGCGCATGACGCTGTATTTCTCCGTCGTTTCGTAAACTTTGCCCCGTTTGCGCATGCCTGCCGTATCGATCAGCACGTAACGCTGACCGTCCTTCTCGAACGGCGTATCGATCGCATCGCGCGTCGTTCCCGCGATATTGCTCACGATCACGCGTTCCTCGCCAAGTATGGCGTTCACGAGCGATGATTTGCCGACGTTCGGTCTGCCGATCAACGCCACGCGAATGACGTCCTCGTCATATTCTTCGTCCGTCAGCTCGGGCAGACGTTCGATAACCTCGTCCAGCAAATCGCCGATGCCTACGCCATGTGCTCCCGAGATAGCGATCGGGTCGCCGAAGCCTAGGCTATAAAACTCGTATACATCGTCTTGACGTTGTATATTGTCCACTTTGTTGACGGCTACGACGACAGGCTTTTGCGAACGGAACAGCATCTGGCTCACTTCTTCGTCCGCAATCGTAATGCCCGCTTTGGCATCGACCATAAAAATGATCGCATCCGCTTCTTCAATCGCAAGCTCCGCTTGCATCCGGACAGAACGCATAATCTCGTCTTCGCCTTCAATTTCTATCCCGCCGGTGTCGATAACGCTGAATGAAACGCCGTTCCATTCCCCAGTACCGTATAACCGATCCCGCGTTACGCCGGGTTTATCTTCAACGATTGCCACACGATCGCCGATAATCCGATTGAAAATGGTCGATTTCCCGACATTCGGACGTCCGACGATGGCAATGACCGGTTTTGCCATAATTTCACTCCTCTAACTTTCTGTCCAACACATCTGATATTTTAGCAAAAAACACCCAACTTGGCTAATCATTCATTTTCGCCTGGCCCAGACGGCTTCGATCAATGTGCGGCACCCGGCGACCGCACGTTCCGTTGCGATTGACAATAATCTCGAAACCGTTACGGTCACCCACCACAGATCGTAAAATGCCGGCGATCCGAAAACGAGAGTTCCGTTGGGCATAGACGGGGCCAGCCATTGCATCAAACCATCGCCTAACATCAGCGATAGCGTGATCGCCGCGACCTGTTCGCGTGGTTTGCGAAACAATAGAGCGGCTGCAGCACCGCATAGCAATGCATTGTCATATTGCACGTGATGCAGCGTAATGATCTGCGGCAAATGGTGCAGCTGACTGAACAAAGCATAAAAAGCGCCCATCAGCAAAACCGCCGAAAAACCGTACACGAGCGATTGCCCGCTTTTGGCTGAAGCGAACGTCCCGAACGCATACAAGGCGAGCACGACATAAGCCCCATTCAAGTCCGCTCGCGGAAACAGCGGTATGTAAATCCACAAACCGATAAACCAGAGCGCAAAAAAAAGATGGATGTATTTGTGGGAAATCCCTCGCAAAATAACATCCTTCCAGCCGCTTGCGCACAAAATGAACGTAATGGATAGGAGCAATAAGGACAAGTAACCCGGATTCATCGGAATTCACCTCAATTGCTCCTATTATTTGTTCGGTTATCGTTTTTTAATCAAACTGGCCTGCGGCAGCCGTATGTTCGAGCGTCGATTCCGCGGGCACGGCACCATTCCGCCGTTGCGCCGCCGATCACAAGCGGGACATTCCATAACGAGGGGATGTTCGGCGAACCGAGGGCAGTCATGATTAAACGCAGTCCGTTTTCCGTATGCGTGATCGAGTCGATCAACGACTGCGTTCCATCTTGTCGCAATATTTTCAAGAAAGCCCCGGCAATGCCTGCCGCGGAAGCGCCAAGCGCGAGCGCTTTGGCGATGTCCAGCGAATCCGTTATGCCGCCGGAGGCGATGATGCCGCCATATGGGTAAATCTGTGAGCATTCGATCAAGGATGAACAAGTCGGAATACCCCAATCGTTCAGCGAGGATAAAGGAATATCTCTTCGCGCGTTTTCGATTGCCGCGAAATTCGTTCCTCCGGCACCGCCGATGTCGATGATGCGGATGCCGATTTCCTTCAATCGAACGGCACATTCGGCAGACATGCCAAAGCCCACTTCCTTGACGATGACCGGAATCGGAAGCTTGTCCGAGATTTCGGAGATCCTTTCCAGGGCGCCGCGAAAATCGCGGTCGCCTTCCGGCATAATAAGTTCCTGCATACAGTTCAAATGAATTTGCAGCGCATTCGCGTTCAGCATATCCACTGCGCGGAATGCCTGCTCTACCGTCGCTTCCCCGCCCAAATTGGCAAACACGATGCCATTCGGGTTTACTTTGCGTACAACCTTGTAGCTGGACTCGACATCGGGGTTTTTCAACGCGGTCATTTGCGAGCCTACCGCCATGGCAAGCTTCAATTCCCGCGCGGCAACGGCAAGCTCGCGGTTTATTTCTTCCGTCTCGTGTGCCCCGCCCGTCATCGCATTAATGACAATCGGCGAACTCAACTTGAGATCGCCGATTGTCGTATCCAAAGCAATTTGATCCATTGAAACGCCGGGCAGGCAATTGTGAACGAACCGGATGTCGGAGAAGCCATGTTCTCCGCTAGGGCCAAGCGACAACGCGTAACGGATATGATCCATCTTGCGTGACTCGCGCATACCGATTCCCCCTGATCGACCTTCTTTGCCAATTGCTTAACAAATGTCTCAGACATTTGAAGATTGCTTATTTGAATTTGCTCAGTTTGTCTCCGAAGCGTTCGCCAAGCGTGATGCTGAGCGATTGTGCAGGAGGCAGGTTAACCGAGCTGTTGTCTTCTCTAGGCGCTCTTGTTCTTTCCGGTTTTTGCGGAGCGGCAGGAGCTTCTTCCGTTTCCTTGATGCTCAAGCTGATCCGTTTTTCCTTCAGGTTGACGTCCAGCACTTTCGCTTGAACCGTTTGGCCTTCCTTCAGCACTTCATGCGGAGTGCCGATGTGGTTATGGGAAATTTGCGAAATGTGCACGAGGCCTTCAACGCCAGGCGCCAGCTCGATGAACGCGCCGAACGTAACAAGACGTTTCACGACGCCGGAAACGATGTCGCCGATATTGAACGAGCTGCCTGCAGTTTCCCAAGGACCTGGTTGTGCCGCTTTGATGCTCAGGCTGATTTTGCCGATGGAAGGATCCACCTTCAGCACTTTCACTTTGACCGTTTGGCCTTCCGCTACAACGTCGGACGGTTTGTCGACATGCGACCAAGCCAGCTCGGAAATGTGTACAAGCCCGTCAACGCCGCCGATATCCACGAATACGCCGAACGGAGTCAGCCGTTGTACTTTGCCTTCCAGCACTTCGCCTACGTTTAATCCGGCCATCACTTTTTGCTTGTTGGCTTCGAATTCTTGATCCAGCACGTCTTTGGCCGACAAGATGACTTTATTGTTCTCGCGGTCCAGCTCTTTCACTTTGACGCGAAGCGTACGGCCTTTGTAATCGCTGAAATCTTCAACGAAATGACGCTCTACCATCGATGCCGGAATGAAGCCGCGGACACCCACGTCAACAACCAGGCCGCCTTTAACGACGTCGGCAAC
The DNA here is from genome assembly GCF_056120465.1 of Paenibacillus sp. sgz302148. Lineage (NCBI taxonomy): Bacteria > Bacillati > Bacillota > Bacilli > Caryophanales > Paenibacillaceae > Paenibacillus > Paenibacillus sp. sgz302148. Next base: position 266,182 of record NZ_JBVYOJ010000007.1, on the reverse strand, counting down.
GACAACATCGATCACTTCTTGCTTGTCGAAATCGGCTTGCAGCACGTCCCAAGCTTTTTCGCTGTCCACGAGACGCTTGGACAAAATCATTTTTTCTTTTTCGTCGTCGATAGAAACGACTTTGCATTCCACTTCTTGGCCGACTTGAACCGCATCGCCCGCGTTTTCCAATTGAATAGACGAAAGCTCGCGAATCGGAATGACACCCTCGTATTTATAACCGAAGCTTACGAAAGCTTGATTGTCTTCGATTTTAACGATCGTGCCTTTAACGGTATCGCCTTTTTTCAAAGTCACGATATTCGTCATGTCTTGCGCCTGTTGGTCTTGTTGTACGTTTGTTTCCTCTGTCATATGGAATACCTCCTCGATTCTTTAACCCCAATAACATAACCGGGCAATATGTTCGTAAAAAAAGCTTTATGTTTAACGCGCAGCATGGCGCGAAAACGATGCTCGTTGCGTGTTGCCATAGTAATTGTAGTATAATTCCAAATGCGGTTTTCCATACATGCACATCGTATGGTTATGGCCGTCAATAGGTGCCGGTCTCGCTCATTCGACGAATGCGGTCCATGATCTTCTCGGTCGCAAGCTCCGCCGCTTCAGCGGACGGATTGTCGATGAATTCGCTCAAATCGACTGCCGGCCCGTAAATGATCTTTATCTTCGTAAACGGAATATAGCTGCCGATAATCGCCGAAGGAATAACCGTTGCTTTGCTGCGGAAAGCGATGCTGGCTGCGCCTTTCTTGCCCATGCCGACAGTGGAGCTCCGCCTGCCTTCCGGGAAAATGCCCATCACCTTGTTTTCGCTTAACAGCTGCAATGCCGTGCGGATCGTTTCTTTGCTGACCCCGCCCCGTTTGACCGGAAATGCTCCCAGCGCCGTAATGAGCTGCTTCAGCCCAGGAACCTTGAACAATTCGATTTTGGCCATGAAGTGAACCTTGCGGTCGACTTTGATGCCAACCGTCATCGGATCAAGATTATTGATATGGTTCGAGCACAATATCGTCGGCCCGTCTTTGGGAATGTTCTCCAAGCCTACGGCCTCGAACCTGTAAATGAGGAAGTATATCGCTCTCAGTATCGCTCTGCAAACGGTATATAACATAGTTTACTTCTCCTCGCCCCATTTGGTTCTGCATCGATCGATAATGACCTCAACGACCTCTTCGATCGACATTCCCGAGCTGTCCAGCAAATACGCGTCTTCGGCACGGACAAGCGGCGATATTTCGCGTTGTTCGTCCATACGGTCGCGCAAGGCGATGTCACTTTCCAGCTGCTCCAGCGTCACCTCGGTCTGGTCTCCCATTTCTTTGAACCTGCGTTCCGCGCGTTCCCTGACGCTTGCCGTCAAGAAAATTTTGACTTCCGCATCCGGCAGCACATGGGTTCCGATATCCCGGCCGTCCATGACAACCCCTTTGCGGGCGGCCATTTCTTGTTGCGCGTTCACCAGCTTCAATCGGACTTCCTCGATTTGGGCGACGGCGGATACATTCCGATTCACTTCGATGGAACGGATGAGCTCGGTCACGTCCTCGCCGTTAAGCAGCACGATCTGCTTGTCCGCTCCAGGCAAAAGCTGAATACGCAGAGACTCGGCCATGCGGGCGATATCAACCGCCCTCGAAGGGTCAATGCCGCTTCGGATCGCTTGCAATGTAACCGCGCGGTACATCGCACCCGTATCGACATAAATGTATTCAAGCTGTTTCGCCACGAGCCGGGCAACCGTACTTTTTCCGGCCCCGGCCGGCCCGTCGATGGCGATATTGATTTTACCGCGGTATCCTTGATGTACTGCCATCGGCTCCTCCTAACTCGGCCCTTAAACATTCCTTTAGCGTTAAAAAAGCAGGCTCTGCCTGCAGTAACGTTGAAAATTATACCATAGTAAGCGGGCAGATGCAAAGTAACGGCTGAAGCCGCAGGTTGGTTACGGACGGTTTCGGGAAGGATTTGGAATCGTCAGCTCCTCCAATCGAACGCCCTCCAACCGGTCCACTTTGGACAAACGTTCACGCAGCGAAGGAATACGCAACGCAAGCTGACCGATAAGCAGCGCAACGGCAAGAACGATCGCGGTGCGCAGCAAATACGTCTCGACCCGGTTTGAAAATTGCAGAAACAAACGAATATACCATTCGGCTGGATCGCGTTCGGACATCGTGCAGCCACCTCATTTTACCAGATATAATGGCGGTAGTATGTCCAATCGCAGATCTAATATGCAAGTTTCACTGCTTGCGAAATTCGAATTGCCTTTCAAAGCAGAAACGAATGAGCTTCTGTCTCTCGCGCTCCGGGATCTCCGTAAATTTGACCATCGCGAGCTGCTTGCCCGTCTCCAAATGCTTCACACGGACGATTTCTCCTTTAAACCATACATGGTCGATCGTTCCGTTGCGGAACGGAATCGTGATCCAGCATGCGATCTTGTCGTCGTTCTTCAGCGGCCAATTGCCGTCGCAGCGAAACGAAATGCCTCCTCCGCTCACATCTTCGGTATAGGCCAGAAACTGCAGCTTCTCCATCAGCTTGACGGCGATTTCAAGCTCCGCCCCGACCCGCAGGAAGTTGCGCCGCTGTATTTTGGATATCGACTCCAGTTCGGGTTTTTTGATAACCACAAGCCGGATAACTTCCTCCTTATGACCGAGCACGTAGGAGTTAAAATAATTTTTGACGCCGCCCTCCGCCATAAAATACAGAGCGAGCTCATCACCGATGTATAAACGCTTCATTCTGCCGGTTTTCTCGTTCATCGGCACTTCCATCAATATGTAATCGTCCGTTACATCCGCGATCCGCGATTTGTATTCGATTCTCGCTTCTTCTTCATCCGGCGAGGCGACCTGAAAATATAACATTTGATTGATTTTCGGATACAAACTTGCGTCCCCCCGTTTTCGCCTTAACTCGACAAGCTCCTCTACGATTATAACACGTCCTTTTCGAATGGGAAGTACAAAAAAAAGATAAACGGCAAAGAACTGTCCCGCTAAGGACAGTTCTTCTCGATCACGTGCTTTTAGGTTAATTTCTTCTCGGCCGGCGACACGCGCTCGATCATTTCCTCGATTCCGTTATCCGCATTAATGAAAATGCGGTAGTTGTCACCGTTGATCGAGCCCATATATTCGTAGCACAGCACCTCTTGCCCGAGTTCGTTTTTGATCAGCGCCTTTGATTCCTGGGTCGTCTTGAACTCTGGATTCAACGTTTTGCGGGCTTGCTTCGAAGTCATAGCAGGGACTTTAAGCTGCTTAGGCTTCTGTTCGAATATATAGTCGGTTGCTTGCATGCCGGTCACATCGCCGTTGTCCAGCGCGACACGCACGGTCAGCTTCTTGTTGTAGTTGACAACGTCGCCCTGTACACCGGCGTAGGTCAAGGTTCCGACATTATGATATTCGTCGTAGCTCACGGCCCGCATGTCATGGTACCCGTGGTGTTTCAAAAAAGAATCGGCTTGGCTTTGCGCGTCCGCGACGGATAGCTTCTTCCCGTCGACCGACCGGGAATCCATGAAATAGATCAGATCTCCGCCGTATTTCGCAAAATCCAATTGCACATCGTCGTTGGAATTCGGTTTCTTCATTGTAACGCTGAAGGAAGCGAATTCGCTGCCGTTGCCGTTTTCCTTGACATGCATATTCGAGGTATCGTGCGCTCCCATGAACTGCGCGGCCTTATGCTTGATTTCCTCCGCTGTCATGAGCTTGCCGCCGAGCGCCTTGATGTCGCGTTTCTCATGCAGGCTTGCCATCGAAGGGCCCCAGTTGATTTCAGGGTATTCGCCCACTTTTTTATCGACGGTTTTGAAACCGTCAATGATCGTATTGTCCAGCGTATTGCGCTCGGTCGCAAGTGCGGTTTCAACGTCCATCCAGCGCAAATTGCTTTTTATAACCTTGTCCTGCACGCTGCGCAAGTCTTTTGAAATTTTGGCCGTATTGGCATGCAGCGTTTTTAAGGTTTTGAGCTCATCCTTCGTCAAAGGATTTTTCGTCAGATCGCGGACGGCCGTCTGGTACGAAAACTTCGATACGTGGGACAGCAGCTCTTCCGTTTTGTTGAACGGAAGCAGCGTCAGCGGCAGCTGGTTGATCTCGCTTTGGGCTTCGCTGGTCAAGCGCCATACGTTAATGAGCCCTTTGCGCTGAAATCCATGCGATGCCGAATTGACGGCCAGCGTGTTGCCGAGCTCGCTGTGCAGCTTGTCGACATGGAACGATAAATCGTGGAACGCCCGCTGGTATTGGTTTTCCGCTTTGATCAGAATCGAGTTTTTCTCTTGGTGCTCCTGGTACCCCCAGAAAATCGCTCCGAGAAACAGCAACGTTGCGACAGGAAACAGGATCGCGCTAAGTCGTTTATACATGTATGTAGTCTCCTTTCCATACAAACTTGGCTATAGTTTGACAACTGAAAAGGAAATTTATGCGCCAAATGAAAAATAGGAGCCTCCCTATCCGGGAAGCTCCTACATCGGCTGCTCGTCGACGTCAAAATGCTCGGTGTTGCTGCAAATGCACATTTTAAAACCGGTGTCGACTTTGCCTTTTTCTTTTCTGCCGCGCAGAATAAACCGCTCGCCGCAATGCTTGCAGCGTATCGTCACTTTCACACGCACCTGTTCATCACCCCATACCGGCTGTATTGCGGAGCCCCGCTCCATCGCTACAGTGCAGTATTGACCGATTTGCTACAATTTAACCTCTTCTTCGCGCTTTAATACCCGGAACGGCGAACGGGCATTGGCCCGATTGACTTTACGCAAACCGCGCCCCCATAACACGATCATAAAAGGCATGATCAGCCAAATCCAATACGACTTGAACATGAGCAGAATATAATCGAACAATCCGTGCCAAATGATCGGGAACAGCAGCGACAGCCACAAGTAGCGCCTGCTCTTGCTCCCTTCAGTGAACTTCGCTTTGCCCATGTAATACCCCATCATAACGCCGAACAACGCATGGCCCGATACGGGCAAGAGCGCCCTTACAAGCAGCTGCTGAAAGCTGGTTTGCTCGAACCACGCGTAAAAAATATTCTCGAGCGTTGCGAACCCGAGCGCGACGGCTACCGCATACACGATACCGTCGTAAGGCTCATCGAATTCCGTATGGTTATAGATGATGTGATAGAGCACGAACCATTTGATGAACTCTTCCGCGGCTCCCGAATTGAGGAACGCAGAGATGAAGATATGATCGCCGAAAGCCATGATCATGCCGCGCTGAAGGATGATCGTCGGCACGACGACCAGCATCCCCAGCACGAACATTTTGACGACCATATGAATGGGCTCCGTATCGTAACGGTCCTTCAAATAAAAATAAGCCAACAATGCGATGCCCGGAGCAATCGCCGCTGCCAAGATTGGAAACAATGCCAAAACGTATCCTCCTTCCCCGCACGTTCATGATGTCAGACCCAGCCCCGATACCGAGTCGCTTCCGCCATCTTCCTTACGCCGACCATATATGCCGCGAGACGCATGTGGACGCCCCGTGTTTGATGAAGCTCATATACATTATGGTAACCTTTCACCAATAATTGTTCAAGTCTTCGGTTGACTTCTTCTTCGGTCCAATAATATCCTTGGTTGTTCTGGACCCATTCGAAGTACGACACCACGACGCCGCCCGCGCTGGCGAGCACGTCCGGCACCAGCAGTATGCCGCGTTCCGCGATAATTTGGGTCGCTTCCAATGTCGTAGGACCGTTGGCCGCTTCAACGATAATCTTCGCTTTGATCTTATGCGCGTTGTCGATCGTGATCTGATTCTCGATAGCGGCTGGAACAAGGATGTCGCAGTCCAGCTCAAGCAGCTCTTGGTTCGTAATCGTATTCTTGAACTGCTTCGTCACCGTGCCGAACGAATCCCGCCGGTCGAGCAAATCGTCGATATCGAGTCCGTTTTCGTTATATAGCCCGCCGTACGCATCGGATATGGCGATGACGCTCGCACCCGCGTCCTTCATAAACTTCGCCAGATAACTGCCGGCGTTGCCGAAGCCTTGGATGACGACCCGCGCTCCCGCAAGCGGAATGCCCTTCGTCTTGAGCGCCTCGCCGATCATGATCGTCACGCCGCGCGCCGTAGCCGTCTCCCGTCCGTGGGACCCGCCTAATACGATCGGCTTGCCCGTTATGAAGCCCGGCGAATCGAACTCGCGAATCCGGCTGTATTCGTCGAACATCCACGCCATAATTTGCGAATTCGTCATCACGTCGGGAGCCGGTATGTCTTTCGTCGGTCCCACGATTTGGCTGATCGCCCGCACATACCCCCGGCTAAGCCGTTCGAGCTCGCGGAACGACATTTGGCGCGGATCGCAGATAATGCCACCCTTTCCTCCGCCGTACGGCAAATCGACAATGCCGCATTTCAAGCTCATCCAGATGGATAAAGCTTTGACTTCGTCCTCCGTAACGGCCGGGTGAAACCGTACGCCGCCCTTCGTCGGACCGATCGCATCGTTGTGCTGCGCGCGGTAGCCTTTGAATATTCGGACGGAGCCGTCATCCATCCGGATCGGTATGCGTACGGTCAAGACGCGGAGCGGCTCCTTCAGCAGTTCGTACATTTCTTCGGAAAACCCAAGCTTCGTTAACGCCTCGTGTATGACAATTTGCGTCGCTTGTAAAATATCGGTGTTCCTCGCAGCTTCGATTACGGCCATGAAGCAATCCACCTCCAGTTTTTGCGTTTTTGCGCATAAAACTAGGATGAGCGGACAGCTCCTCCTCTATACGAAAGGACGACGAATCCTCGCCAATTCCAAAAAAAGCACCTTGCAAAAACGATCCGTTTTTGTAAGATGCCGTCTTTTGACTATCTGATCATCGTATTATGAATCGAAATGAGAGCATAACACTTTCACTGCATCGTCGGCAATTACCGTTTTCCCGTACTCTTCAAGGACCGCTTGCGTCAAGGAGCACGCTTCACCGAACTCGGACAACATGGCGATCAGCGTCTGATAGCGCTGCTCTTCCATCTCGATCGCCCCAAGGTGAAGAATCCACTTGCCTTTATAAGAATAAAGCGTACCGCCGTCAGTCAGGTGGTGATTGATCATTTTGGCAGCGGACAGCAAATGCTCGAAATCGTGAAACATATAAGAAATGACGTCGCTTTGCTCCATCGTCACTTCCATTTCGTACACTTCTTCCAGCTCTTCTTCCTCCAATTGGGAAACGAACGGGTTCTGATCGATTTTGCCGCGGGTCACGATGACGACCATACCTTGCGCCGGCAGCGCGAACACTTCAACCGCAAGCGGTCCCGTCGCGTCGAAGCCGAGCTCCGAATAGGCTTGATCCATCATTTCGCTGAAAAGCTCGTGGACCTTCGGGATTTCTCTCCACATGTCCTCTTTCTGTATGCCCCGTTCCTTCAAGTCGTCGAAAGTCAGGAAAATCCTTATCTTGTCTTGACTTAATCGTTCTATTTTCATGAAAGGATCCTCCTTGCAACATCTGTTATAACAGCGTATGAAAAATCATATAATATGTGATCAAAAATGTTTGCATTACCATGTTATCATTATTTTTATGTCAATGCACTATAAAAAATTTATTTAAAAAAAGAATCATTCTTACAGTTTTTAGGCTGTAAAAATGATTCTTCGTTCGGTTGGGCCGCACGCTATTGCGTCGGCATTGCGGGCACTTTGTTGTCCTGCAGAATCGCATCGACCTGCTGCTTCAGTTGCGGGTCTTTGCTGACGATCTGCTCGACTTGACCAAGGCTCGCGGCATTTTTGGAGCTGGAAGTGCTGGAGCTGCTGGTTGCGCCGCTCATGCTGGGTGCGCCGCTCATGCTGCTTGTGCCGGTTGCAGCGCTGTTCGTGCCGAATTTTTTGGTGAGCGCCATGTCGAGCATTTTAGCTCTCGCCGATTTCATCATCTGATTGACGTTACCGGTCATATCGGTAAGATTCGTCAGCATCGGCTTGTTCTGGCGTTTTAAATATACGGCAGCGGCCGCCCCGAGTATCCCGCCTACAATAAATCCTGTCCAGCGCATGGTTTTCATGACCTCCAATGGTTTGAAGTAAGCATGATAATGTGCCCGCTACTATCGTTTGCCGGAGCATGCCCGGGCATACCGATTAAAATTAGGAAATTCGCACGAGACCCGATGAATGGCGAGTTGTGTTACAATAAGAAGGAAACAGCCATGCGGCGCATTATAACGAAACGACAGGTGATCAGATGACGAAGAAATGGATGATGGCCGCACTTGTTCTCGGCCTTTTGCTATCGGGCTGCGGCCAGAAGGCTGCCGGCAACCCGTCAGGCAACGATACCGGCAGCGGTACGCAAGCAACGAACTCCGAGGTTCAGCAGCCGGACAAGAAGCAGCCGAAGGATGAAGAGACAACGACCGTTCCGCCGCAGAAAGAAACGGATGACAGCAGCGACAAAGGCGATACGGGTGCCGAGACTCCTGCGACCTCGGAAAAACTGTATCATATGAATAAGGTGTTCAACATCGTGCCGAACGACCCGGACAAATCAAGCAAAAACGTCGTATTGCTTACTTTTGACGACGGGCCCAAAGATTTAAAAACGCTCGGAAGCTTGTTGGACACACTGGATAAGCATCAAGCGAAGGCGATTTTCTTCGTTAACGGCTACCGGGTCAAACAAAATCCGGACCTGCTTAAGCTCATTCACGAACGCGGCCAAATTATCGGCAACCATTCCTGGGATCATATCGACCTGAAAAAGGAAACCGACGCGAAGATCGATCAGCAAATGAACGATGTACAAAAGATTGTCAAAGATTTGACCGGCAGCGCGCCGCAATTTTTCCGTCCGCCGTTCGGCAAGGGCAACGATCATGTCCGCAAGGTTGCCAAGGATAACGGCATGCTGTATATGACATGGTCTAACGGTTCCCTTGATTGGGACAAAAGCACGAAAAACAAACCGGAGAAAGTTATCGCGAATGTACTCGATCAGCTTCACCCGGGCAGCAATATCCTGATGCACGAGCTGCCTTGGACGACGGAAGCTCTGGATGAGCTGCTTACGAAGCTTAAAGAAAAAGGCTACGGCTTCGTTGATCCCAATACGATCGAACTCGAGGCAAGATAACTCCAGGCAATATAATACGAAAAATTTCCAAAATAAAGAAGGCAGCGCGTATCAAACGCGACTGCCTTTGTTATATGTTTTTAATGTAATGACGTGCATTTCCGACTTGCAAAAGGCGCGGATCGGCATTCCGGAGGTTCCGAAACCTCGGCTGACGAACATTTGCGTTTCCAGCTCGCGTCCGCCGCGAACCTTCCGATTGAACCGGAACAAGCCGGCCGTATATTTGATCGGCTGCCCGCCCGCCGTGCCGTAAATCGGTCCGAATCCGGGCAAGCACACCTGTCCGCCGTGCGTATGGCCGCACAGAATCAAATCAATCGCTTTATCGCCGAGACGTTCCACGATCATCGGATCATGCGCCAGAAGCAGCGTACACACGGTATCGTCATTCACCTCGGCGAACGCGAGACGTACATTGTCGCGTTTCGTATTTGGATCGTCCACGCCGACAAGCCATACCGCCTCGTTCCCTTTTTCCAGCAGCACCGCTTCATTATCCAGAATCCGAACCGACAGCTCCTGCAGCAGGATATTAAGCCTGCGATAGTCCGTCTTGTAGTCGTTATTGCCATGCACGAAATAAACGGGAGCCAACTGGCGCAGCAGTGCAACGTTGTGGCGCACGCGTTCCAGCGGCACGCCTTTTTCGGTCAGATCGCCTCCGATGCATACAAGCTCTATCTTATGGCCGGACTTCAGCCGTGAGATCGTTTTTTGCGACAACACCCGCCGATGCACATCCGAGATGAACAAAAACTGGGTCCCGGCAAAAGAATCCGGCAGCCGCGGCAGTTCGAAACTCCGCACATCCACGTTTACGAGGAACGCCTCGCGAACCATTAGACCGACGCAAACGAAGCCTAATACGACGACAGCCGACAATACATACAACATACGGAGCCCTCCGTTGTTATGACGTTACGTGCCCATGCTCGTCAGGTTGTGTCCCCATAGCAGCAACCCGGCGACGAGCAAAATAAACAATAGGATTAGCGTATTGACGAACAAGCGCGTCAGTTTTCCTTTATTCGAAGGATGCAGCGTTTTGCGCGGCGGTATCACATCATCGGGATCGATAAGATCCGAAATCGATTGTCGGTAATCCGTTTGGGTACGTTTTACATTCCGATTGCTTTGAAACCTTTCCACCCTGCTCATGTGTCCCTCCGAAACCGAATAATCAAGCCCATAATCAAATCAATGATAAAATGGGCAACGATCGGTGTCCATAGGCTTCCGGTCTGAATATAGATCCAGCCTAGGCCATAACTGATGCTGAAGACTAGCCCGGTCGGTATCCAGTGGCGCAAATACCGGATGTGGATCGCCGCGAACAGAATGCTGGTCCAGTACGGCCCGAAGGCATGCTGGATTGCACCGCGGAACAGCAACTCCTCGCACACCGAAACGATAAACGAAATGACGGCGATGTGCCAGATCGGGCGATTACGGAACAGCTTATCGTTCACGCCCCCGTCATCCGTCGCGTCTTCGGGCACAAATCGCGAAACCGCCAGGTCGACAAGGATGACCAGCAAGGCAAAAATACCGCCCCATATGGCAAAATTCCAACTTTCCTGAAAATAAAATAACGAAAATACGTTTCTTTTTTGAAAAAATAAGATAATAATGCCGATAAGAAGAGTAAGGCCTTGCGTCATGTACAAGTTAATCAGCAGCATCCTGTCGTCCAAATCGTCGATCGATACTTTTTGCAGCTTGATGTTTTTGAGCTTATCGCGTAGATTGAACTTTTTCATCGCCGTCCTACCTATCCTATTCTATGGGAGTATATTCACATTTTTCACATTATCACCTATACTATTAGCAAAATGAATAGAAGGAGCTTATTCATGGAAAAACGACTGTCTCGATACGAATACATTTTCAGCCTAGTCTTCATACTTATGCTTGTTTGTGCAGTCGGTGCATTCTTCTATGGTGTCAAAGTCGGTGCGGAAAAAACCGAAGCCAAATACGACCAGAAGCAGCAAAAGAAAACCAAGCAGTTGGCCGTTGCCTACAGCCAGCAGGATCTCGTTTCATTCTACCATACGGTATTGACCCCGTACCGGGAATTTCAATCGTCATGGTTCGAGAAGCTGGACAGCATCGCCTTGCATGACGGAACGACCGACGCTTCAAGCGTATTGAACGAATTGCAGAAGCTTGCGGATTCCAAGTTCAATGAAGTCGGCGAGCTGCCGATGCCCGAAATATCGCCGTTGCTGCAAAACGCACAGACCAATTTTTTGAAAAGCTTGAAGCTCTTCTCCGAAGCCAGCGGCAAATTCATAGCTCAGGCAAACGGTCTTAAGGGCAGTATCCTATTGAATGAAATCGACAAGGACGCTTATTTCATAGAAGCCAAAAATTTCGCGCTGCAAGCCGAATCCGAATATTATGAAGCGATCGTCAAATGGCATCAGTCCGTCGACGCCGATTATCCGGAGCAATTGCTAAAGCTCAAATCGATTTCGCTTACGATTTGGAAGCAAGCACCGCTCACGCTCAAGAACAAATGGTCGGCAAACCTGCTTCAATACAGCAAATACTATGTCTCTTTTGATCCGCAGGATTTGACGGCACGCATCGACGAACTGATTTTATCGGGTCAAGCCGGCAAAATGAAGCTCACGGACGTGCAATCGATCGTTGACCTGCTTGTTAATACCGACGCTGTCCGCAAGGGCGATTTCGTTCGGACGAAGGACAAGCTGTACAATGACGAAAAACTTCCGAGCCTGCCTTTTTTCAATCGTATCTAAACCCGTTTAACAAGGCTACGGCCGCCATCCCGCCAGCTACATTGTGGATGTCGCCGTAGCCTTGCTGCGTTAAGAAGCGGCAAACCGCATGGCTCCGAACGCCGTGAGCGCAAATGACATAGATTGTCCGGTCTTTCGGTAGTTCCTGCAAGCGATCGGGTATCGTATTCATCGGCATGAGCATCGTGCCGTCCAGATGATAAAAATCCCACTCGTATGGCTCGCGTACGTCGATCACGAGCGCATCTCCCAATTCGTTCTCCTCGTGCAGCTCATGAAATCGCTGCGGCGATATCGTTTTGACGTGGTCTTCGGCATGATCCATACCGCTCTCTCCCCCATTTCATGCACACGCATCATATGGAATGAATCATAACGAAATTTTCATGTTTGTTCAAGTTTACCGCATTGCATCCGGCAATAGAATACGTTTAAAATAAGGTCAGCCCAATGGCAGCGAATCTTTCGTTATACATCGACAAATGATGGTTGACAGTGCGGACAACGCATGGTACATTATGAAAAAGTTTAATATTCGACAAATGCTGTGAAGGAATTATGCAAGCGGGAAACCTGCAGAGAGCCGGTGGTTGGTGCAAACCGGAGGTGAAACGTTCGCGGAAGCGGTCCGGAGCAGTTGCGCTGAAGATCTGTACTACAGTAGGCGCAAACGGCGGAAACCGTTACGATTCCTGGTCGCAAGACCGATAAGGTTGTTTGTGTGAACAAGCAATGAATTAGGGTGGTACCACGAAGAAATAAACTCTCGTCCCTTCAATACGCTAGTCGTATGGGATTGTGAGTTTTTTTATTTTTTATGGCCCATTGGGCAGCTACACACCGGAGCATTTTCGCTTCGCAAAACTTGAAGGAGGCTTTATCCATGTTAAAAGTTCTAGTGTCCGACCCGATCAGCGATCTTGGTATTCAACAGCTGGTCGAAGCAGCCGACGTCGAAGTCGACAAAAAAACCGGTTTAAACGAAGATGAGCTTGTTGCCATTATCGGCGATTACGACGCCCTGCTCGTTCGCAGCCAGACGCGGGTGACCGAGCGGATCATGGAAGCGGGCAAACGTCTGAAGGTCGTTGGCCGCGCCGGCGTCGGCGTCGACAACATCGATCTGGAAGCCGCAACGAAACGCGGCATCATCGTCATCAACGCGCCGGACGGCAATACGATCACGACATGCGAACACACTTTTGCCATGATGATGGCGCTTGCCCGTCATATTCCGCAAGCTTATGCGAAGACGGTAAACGGCGTATGGGATCGCAAATCGTTCCTCGGCGTTGAGCTTCATAACAAAACTTTAGGCGTTCTCGGCATGGGCCGGATCGGCAGCGAAGTCGCGAAACGCGCCAAAGCGTTCGGCATGGAAATCATCGGCTACGACCCGTTCTTGACGGAAGAGCGCGCAGAGAAGCTCGGCATCAAGCTCGGCTCCGTGGACCAAATTATCCAGCAAGCCGACTTCATGACCGTGCATACGCCGCTGACCGCGGAAACGCGCCATATGATCTCGCACGAGCAATTCGCGAAGATGAAGAAAGGCATGCGGATCGTCAACTGCGCGCGCGGCGGCATCATTAACGAAATGGCGCTTGTTGAAGCGATCGATCAAGGTATCGTTGCCGGAGCGGCGTTCGACGTGTTCGAAGAGGAACCGCCTCGCGAAGATCATCCGTTCCTCAAGCATCCGAAAGTGATCGTCACGCCTCACCTTGGTGCATCGACGGTCGAGGCGCAAGAAAACGTAGCGATCGACGTATCCGAGCAAGTGCTGCACATCCTGCGCAACGAGCCGTTCAAAAACGCGGTTAACATGCCGCCTGTGCCTGCAGCGGTGCTGAACAAGCTGCAGCCGTATTTCACGCTTGGCGAGAAGCTGGGTACTTTCTTGGCACAGCTGACGGAAGGCGCCGTAAAAGAAATCACCGTCAGCTACTCCGGCGAGCTGTCCGAAGTCGATACGACGCCGCTGACGCGTTATATCGTGAAAGGCGTGCTATCGCACCATCTCGGCACTGAACAAGTGAATATCGTGAACTCGATGCACCTTGCCAAAACACGCGACGTCAACGTGGTTGTGCAGAAGACAGCGGCAAGCAAAGGCTTTACCAACCTCGTCACGCTGTCGCTCAAAACGAAGAACGAAGAGCGCTTGCTCGCCGGTACGCTGCTGAACGGCTACGGAGCGAGAATCGTTCAAATCGATCAATATCCGGTCGACGTATCGCCGGAAGGCAACCTGCTGCTCGTATCGCATCACGACAAACCGGGCATTATCGGCCGCGTAGGCACGCTTCTAGGCAGCAACGACGTCAACATCGCAACGATGCAGGTAGGCCGTAAAATCATCGGCGGCGCGGCAATCATGGTGCTTACCGTCGACAAGCAAACGCCAAAAGAAGTGCTTGCCGAACTGGGCAAGCTGCCTGAGCTGAACAACGTCCGTGAAATCGCGCTTTAAGTCCTTATTCATAACTTGTTCCACGAACAACAAGATTTATCTCGATCATTCAACAAAAAACCACTTCCTCCGCGGAAGTGGTTTTTTCGATTTAGTGCTGATCCATAGGAATCATGATGGAAAATGTCGTACCTTGGCCGATTTCGCTATCCGCCTTGATGGTGCCGTGATGCGCGTCCACGATGTTTTTCACGATGGCGAGGCCTAAGCCCGTTCCTCCGTTATGTCCCCGTGTCCGGGCTTTGTCGGCTTTATAGAAGCGCTCGAAGATGTAAGGCAAATCTTCGGGAGGAATGCCGCGCCCTTGGTCGGCAACCCCGATCAGCGCCATCCGTTCTCCCTTGTTCTCCGCTTCTTCCGCGCTTATCGACACGCTCGCCCCTTCCGCCGTATGGCGGAACGCATTGTCAAGCAGATTGGTCAGCACCTGCTCGAGCCGGTCCTCGTCCGCGGCTTGCAGCAGCAGCTTGCGATCCGGCTTGTCGTAGATCAGCTGGACGTTCCGTTCCTTGGACAAGACGAGAAACTTGCGGAACACACGCTGGATCAATACATCCACGTCGACCTCGCTGAAGTTCATCTCCATATGACCGGCTTCCATTCGAGCGAGATCCAGCAAGTCGTTCACAAGCCGCCCCATACGGAGCGATTCGTCGTAGATGACTTGAACGAGCTCCTTCCGTTCTTCCGGCGATGCCGCAATGTCGTCCATCAGCGCTTCGCTGTAGCCTTGGAGCATGGACAGCGGCGTGCGGATTTCGTGAGATACGTTGGCGACGAAATCTTTGCGCAGCCGTTCCAGGCGAAACTCTTCCGTTACGTTGCGCAATACGGCAACCGACCCGCGTACGGCATCGTTGGCATACAGCGGCGTCATCACGACCGACCATACTTCGTTAAGTACGTGCACCTTCGTGGAAAGGTCCGTAGATTCCCGCAGCACGGATTCGAACAAACCGCGAAGCGGCTGAGGCACTTGCGAATGGGACTTTGCCGATTCGTCATCGGCGCCCTCCCAATGAAACTCGTTCCACTTTTGCAGGATCATATCGCCCTGCGGATTCGTCAGAATCGCTTGTCCTTCCGCATTAAACGTGATGACCGCATCCGCCATGCTCCGGACGACGCTCGATAAATGTTCCTTCTCATGGTTTAAATCCAGAATCGTCGCTTCCAGCTCTTCGGCCATATGGTTGAACGTTTTGGCGAGCTCTCCGATTTCGTCCGTTGAACGAGTCGGCACCCGGGTACTGTATTCGCCGACAATGATTTGATCGGCCGCTTCCTTCATTTTGCGAAGCGGCTGCGTAATTTTGGTAAGCAGGAAAAAAGCAAAAAACGTCGTCAGTAAAAAACCCATCGTGCCGGTAGCTACAAACAATATTTTGACATCGTACGAATTGATCGTATTGGCATTTTCATCGAGATAGATCAGCAGGAAGATGCCGAGCGTGCTGATTACGACGGCAACCAACCCGATGATGGTCATCCACAGTTTGCCGACTACACTTTTCCAGAGCGCCACTTATCTTGGCACCTCGAGCTTGTAGCCGACGCCCCATACGGTCGTGATCATGGCGGCCGACTCCGGCGATACCTTATTCAGCTTCTCGCGCAGCCGCTTGACATGCGTATCGACCGTACGCAGATCACCGAAAAATTCATAATTCCATACGTCCTTGAGCAGCTCTTCGCGCGAAAACACTTTGTCCGGAGACGACGCCAAGTAATGAAGCAGCTCGTATTCCTTGGGCGTCAAGCTTACTTCTTGCCCGCCGGCCGAAACGCGATGCGCATCGTGCTCGATGACGAGATGCGGGAACACGATGTCGTTGCTTGAGCTTGCGTCCTTCGTCAAGTAAGCGGTCGCCGACGAACGGCGCAAAATCGCCTTCACGCGATAAATGACTTCGCGCGGGCTGAACGGCTTGACGACATAATCGTCGGCCCCCACCTCGAATCCTTGCACGCGGTTCACTTCCTCGCCCTTCGCGGTCAGCATAATGACCGGAGTTGCTTTGTGCTGGCGCAGTCTCGTGCACACCTCGATGCCGTCGATTCCCGGCAGCATCACGTCAAGAAGAATCAGGTCGAACTCGCTGCCGGTCGCTTTGCGCAGCGCCGTTTCACCGTCCTCCGCTTCTTCGATGGCATAGCCTTCCTTCTCCAAATACATCCGCAGAAGTCTACGGATCCGTTCCTCATCATCGACAACCAAAATACGGCTCATTTGCTCCACCATCCTAAACAACTCCTTTCAGCTTTCGAACATACGAAATTTCGAAATTGTTCCATCCATCAAACGCCTGCATAGGAATGCAAGCCGGCAATAATCAAGTTGACGCCGATCAGCGTAAACATCACGATCAGGAAGCCGATTACGGTAAGCCAGGACGATTTTTTGCCCATCCAGCCTTTCGATAACCGCAAATGCAAGTAGGCGCTATAGAACAGCCACGTAATCAACGCCCATACTTCCTTCGGATCCCAGCCCCAGAAACGTCCCCAAGCGACATGCGCCCAAATCATGGCAAAGATGAGCGCGCCGAGCGTAAAGATCGGAAAGCCGATCGCCGTCGCCCGATAGCTGATTTCGTCCAGATCCTCCGGATCGACGCCGTCCAGCAGCGGGTGGATCGTTTCGACCAATGACTTGCGCAGCACGAGGCGCAGCAAGCCGTATATGATGACGCCGGAAATAATCGACCAAATGACCGTATTGAGCTTGCGGCCCGCATTCGCTCCGTTCATCCAATACGGCGCTTCAAACAGCGGCTTGCTCATGCCGAGGAACGGTTGGACCGATTCCGCTTCGCTGTTATAAGGCGCTACGATCGGCGGCATCGTATATTTGACTTTCGCTTCATTCGTAATTTCATTGCCTTGCTGATCGATCGATACCGTTTCTTGGACGAAGTTCGCTTCATACCCCGCAATGCGGAATGCGAATACCGTACCGATGAACGTAACGACCGTTAAGATGACGAACAACGTAAATTCGATGGAACGGCGCGCCCGGATCGCGGACTTCGTAGCCGTCGTCAAATCGACGGTTCGCAGCAAGTACATTAAACCTGCGGCAAAAGCAACCGCAAAAAACGCTTCGCCCGTAGCCGCTGTCGTCACGTGAATTTTAAGCCAATATGATTGTAATGCCGGAACTAGCGGTTGTACTTCCTGCGGGAAAATCGAAGCGTACGCCATCACGATGACGCTCACCGGCAAAGAGAAGATGCCGAGCAGCGGCGTCCGGTAAATCAAAAATACGATCGTAAAGGCGACCATAATCATCATCGCAAGGAAGCTCATAAATTCGTACATGTTGCTTGTCGGGATATGGCCTCCGCCGTACCAGCGCGTGAAGAAATACGTCAGGTTGGACACGAGGCCGATGCTCGACACCGTAAAAGCGATGCGCGTCCATTTCTTGGTGTGTGCTTTCGGATCGCGATTTTTCCAGCGCCTTCCGGTTATCGCGATGACATAACCTAAAAACGCCAAGCAATATAAGGCGAGCGCAATAACAAAAGCCGCGCTGCTAATGCTCAAAAAATTCACGCTTGTTTCCCTCCGTTATCGAGTGTCTTCGGATCTACGACGATGCCCGTTTTGCCGAGCGCATAGGCGACGTCGCCGCGCATGCCGTACCAGTTCTTGTTCGTATGCGCGCCAAGCGATAACGTCTTGCCGTCAATACGCAACCAGATCCGGCGATGATGCCAGTAGAAGCCCATAATCAGTCCGATCATCGATATCGCCGCTCCGACCCATATGTAAGGCATCGCGCGATCGACTCGAATGTTCAAGTATGTCGTAAACTGGGCAATCTCTACATTCTGCATCGAGCCTACGGAAATTTCCAGCTTCTTGCCGATTTCGCCGTTAATGTCGTCCTGGCGGAAGCGCTCCTTGTCCACCTGGCGCGGGAAGTACATGTAAGGCTGTCCGTCTTCCGGCAAGCCCGGTCCTTTAATGAGGAAAATAAACGCCGGCGCGTTCGGTTCCCGCGACTTGGTGCTCGGCTGGCCTTTGTCGTTCAACGTGAAATCCATATACTTCTCTTTGATCTCGAGATGGTACGGGCCGACGTCGAACGAAGGCTTCGGATCCTTCATCTTCAGATCGAACGTGCCGTACGATTCGCCGGTCTCCTTGTTCTTTAGCGAGGCTTTCACCGCACGAAGGCGAGGTGTTTGGGCAAAATCGAACTGATACGCGATCAAGCCCTTATACTCGAGCGGATCATTAACGGTAATATCGTGCCGGGCCACCTCCGTGAGCGTAGGTTCCTGCAGCGGATCGTCGCAATTAGCCGTACACTCGTACAATACCGCTTTTGTTTCGTACAGCTTCGGCACGATCCGGCCGGTTCCTTGGAATTCCTTCGGCAGCTCATTATCCTTATAGAACTCGACCGTGAACTTTTCGTTTTTCAAATAATAGTTCGTATCCGGGATCGGCGTTATATCGCCTTCCAGAAATCCGACGTATTGGTCCATGTGCCAGCCGGGAATCGTTCTCGCCAGAACGGCGAGCAAAAAGATAATCAACCCGATATGGTTGATATAAGGGCCCCATCGGCTAAACCGGTTTTTCTCGGCGAGCAGCGCCGTGCCGTCGACATGGACGCGATAATGTTTGCGTTTCAGATGTTCTTTGAAATGCTCGATCCATGCTTCCGGATCGCCATCGATTTCGCCGACGTATTTCGTTTTTTGCCTAAGAATGAATTTTTCATGCTTGCGGATCTGCTGCTTGCTGAGCGCCCGGTAAAGAGGAAGCACCCGATCCAAACTGCAAATGACAAGCGAAGTACCGATCATGACCAGCAGCGTGATGAACCACCACGAATCAAACGTACGCGACAAGCCCAATGCATGATAGATTTTGCCGAGCGTCCCGTAATTTTCCGCGTAAAACTGCTCCGCATCGACATTCATGAACGTGTTTTCCTGCGGATAAATCGTTCCGACCGCTGAGCCGATCAAAGTGATGATAATAAGAATGACGGCGATTTTGACCGAGGAGAAAAAATTCCATACCCGGTCCAGCACATTCGGATTTTGCTTCTGCGACCTCCGGGCTACGCCGTCGTAGCGCATTTCCAAAGGAGCGGTATCATCAGCCTCCTGCTCCAGCGGTTTGCCGCACGACTCGCACAATACGGTCCCTACGCTGTTCTGATGCCCGCACTCGCACTTGGTGTTTTGAAACAAAGCGTACAACCTCCCGACCGCTTACTCCAGCATCTTTGCGATTCTTTGTTCTACATCCGGCTCTTTCATTCCGCCGACAAAAATATCCGCGATTTTCCCTTCTTCATTAATAAAGAAGGTCGTCGGATAAGCCTGCAAGCCGTACTTTTTTTCCGTCGCCTTATTTTTGTCGAGAATAATCGGGAATTTGACGTCGAAGTTGCTGACAAAACTGCGAACCGTAATCGGATCTTCGCTCAGGTTCACGCCCAGCACATCCACCTTGCCCTTCCATTTCTCGAATTGGCTTTCGATCGCCGGCATTTCCGTCACGCATTCCGGGCAGAAGCTGCCCCAGAAATTGACGATGACCGGCTTGCCCCGGTATTCGCTAAGCTTATGCACCTTCCCGTCCAGGCCGAGCAAAGAAAACTCGGGAGCCTTATCGCCTTTTCTCGGCACGCCATCGGATGCGAACAGCGTATTGCCGATCGCATAACCTCCGAGAAGCACGACCGCGATAAAAATAATGACTTGTACCGTTCTCCGGTATGATTTCATGAGAATCACCTACCCATCATTATAGCGAAAAAAACGAGACCGCTTACTTTTCATTTTGAATTTTGTGTGTCTTTGTTGCTTCCTGCCGCAATTCTTTCACTTCCGCAGGAGAGAGCAAGCGGTATTTGCCGCGCGGCACGCCGTGCAGTGACAACGGGCCGAATTGAATTCTGCGAAGCTTCTCCACCGGATGGTTGATCGCCTCGAACATGCGCCTTACCTGGCGGTTGCGCCCTTCGTAAATCGTAATGGAAATCGTCGCTTGCTTCTGATCCGGAGCAATGTCGTGGTACTCTACCTCAGCCGGCGCCGTTATCCCGTCCTCCAGCATGATTCCCTTCTTCAGCTTGTCCAGCTGATCTCCATGCGGAACACCGCGAACCGTCGCGTGATACGTTTTAGCGACATGGTGCTTAGGATGCGTCAGCAAATGGGCCAGCTCGCCGTCATTCGTCAGCAAAAGCAGGCCTTCCGTATCGTAGTCAAGCCGTCCGACGGGATATACCCGCTCCTTGATCCCTTTCAGGAAGTCGCCGACCACTTTGCGGCCCTCCGGATCTTTGGCGCTTGTGATCACGCCTTTCGGTTTATTCAACAATACGTACACCTTTTTCTCGGACCGCAAGGGGCGTCCGTTCACCGTAATCGTATCCGCTGCCGGATCGGCCTTCGCCCCGAGTTCCTTCACGACGACCCCGTTCACTTCGACTTTACCTTCCAATATAAGCTGCTCGCTTTTTCTCCGGGAAGCGATCCCTGCTTGTGCAATTAATTTTTGCAAACGTTCCACGTTTCCTTCACCTCAACCCTAATGATAACGATCCTTTGTCGAAATCACAAGTTCGGGCCAAGGAAAAAAATGTCCGGGGCAATCGGAATTGTGCGCATAAATGTTGCCTGCGTCGAATGAGAAGCGTTCAGCCAAGTAATATTGCAGCTTCTTCAAGGCAAAGAGCTGCTCTTTGCTTTCGATCGGCTGGACGCTGTTGGGGATTGAAAAATCGCCTTCGAGGCATATATGGATATACTTCGCATCGGTCTCAAGGGAAGCGGGAATCACTTCGCCGGATTTCACGATCCAATAATCGAAGCCTTTCCCGTTAATGGAGGGACAAACGGAATGATGGATGACAATGCCGTCATACTGCACGCAGTTCACCTCGCCTACATCGGTCGGAAACTGCTACAGTATATGCGGAGACCCGCTATCGGTTCAGCCGAATGCAAAATAGCAGACGGTTATCGCCGCGATGAAGCCGACCAGGTCGGAGATCAGTCCCACCTTAAGCGCATATTTGGCTTTGCGGATTCCAACAGCGCCGAAATAAACGGTCAGCACATACAGCGTCGTGTCCGTACTGCCCTGCACGGTTGCGGCGATGCGCCCGATGAGCGAATCGGGTCCGAACTGCTTGATCAGCTCCGTCGTGTAAGCAAGCGAACCCGCGCCGGTAATCGGCCGCAGCAGCGCCAGCGGAAGCACCTCGGTCGGCACGCCGAGATAGTCGAAGAGCGGCCTGACGAAGGCGATCAGGAAGTCCATCGCGCCGGAAGCGCGAAACATGCTGATCGCCACCATCATGCCGACAAGATGCGGAATGATCTTGATCGCGGTATCGAAGCCGTCTTTGGCGCCATCGACGAACGATTCGTAAACCGGCACTTTCTTGGCGGCGGCGTATAGGGGAATAAAGACGATAATGATCGGTACGATCCATGCGGAAAATGCAGTTACGATCGCGAACAATGGAATCACCCTTTCGCGGGAGGTAGGTTGGCATGCCTTCGTCTGTACCACCGGTCGACGATGATGGCCGCCGCGGTGGAGATGAACGTTGCGATTAGCGTCGGTCCGACAATATCGGCCGGATGTTCGGAATTAAAGCTCATCCGGATGGCGATAAGTGTCGTCGGAATCAGCGTAATGCTTGCCGTATTGAGGGCTAGCAGCGTACACATCGCCGGACTGGCCGTATCGGGGTTCGGGTTGAGCTTCTGCAGCTCCTGCATCGCCTTAATCCCCATCGGCGTTGCCGCGTTTCCGAGCCCGAGTATATTGGCGCTCATATTGGACATGATGTAGCCGAATGCCGGATGATCCTTCGGGATACTCGGGAACAAAAAGCGGATGATCGGCCGCAACAGCTTCGCTAGCTTGTTCAAAAGCCCCGAATCCTCGGCAATTCGCATCATGCCGAGCCAAAAAACGATAATGCTGATCAGCCCGAAACAGACGGTCACGCCGGTTTTGGCGCCGTCGAAGGCGGCTTCGGTCACCGCCTCCATCCTGCCTTGAATCGCGCCGATAATAAAGGCCGATACGATAAAAAACAACCAAATGAGATTCACCATCTCGACTCGCCTCCAATTCAGGTTGCAAATGTAAACATCGCCCGGAACACCTTGCCTATCGTTGCGAATAAATTTTTGTGCCGCTGCATGTCAGCCGGTAAGGAAGAATGCGCCGGAACGGGCTGCTTTACGAAAGGCGCAGCCGGACCGACTAATGCGAGCCTTGGGCTATCTTTTTCGAAGACGGGAACTGCGCCGATTTCCGTATCGTTTAACGTGACCACAAGCTTGCCTCGGCTGCCTAATTGATAATTCGCGGAAGATGCGTCCTCCAGTACGAGCTTTTTGTTCAACTGCTCCCATTCGCCTTCCGCAAACGGATACGCTAAAGTCTGCCCGACGGTCAAGTTCGTGCCGTCGATATCCTGTCCCTTCATGACGATGTTTTTCAGATCATATTTGGCAAACCCGTAATCGAGCATTTTGCGGTGATCCGACCAGTCGTCGGAGTCGTTTAAGGTTACAGCGGCAAGCTGTTGCCCGTCTCGGGTCGCCGAGCTGACCAAACAGCGCAGAGCTTGTTTCGTATAGCCCGTTTTGACGCCGTCGGCACCATCGTACATCGTCAGCATTTTATTTTTGTTGCGCCACGTCGTGTCCCAGCTTTCGTTAGGGGTCGGAACGGTTTTGACCTTCGTTTTGACGATATCGCGAAATACCGGATTTTTCAGCGCATAAGCCGTTAGCTTGGCCATATCGTTCGCCGTGGAGTAATGGCCTTCGGCGTCGAGCCCATGCGGATTCGCAAAATGGCTGTTATCCATGCCGATCATCTCGGCTTTTTCGTTCATCAAGAAGACGAAGCCCTCCTCCGAACCGCCGACATGTTCGGCAATAGCTGTCGCGGCGTCATTCCCGGATCGCAGCATCAGTCCGTACAGCATATTTTGCAGGCTCATTTCATCGCCCGCTTTCAAATAGATCGACGAACCTTCTTTGCCTGCCGCCCGCTTGCTTACTTTCACCTTGTCGGACAAATTTCCGTGCTCGATCGCTACGATCGCCGTCATGATTTTCGTCAAACTCGCGATATTCATCCGCTTGTCCCCATTCGCGCTATATAAAAGGCGTCCTGAGGCAACATCGATTAACGCCGCGGCTTTCGCGTGCGTGCTGACGGATTCAGGTGCGGCATAAATCTTGCCGGCTGTCAGCGGCACCGTGAGTGTGCATAAGAGCAGAAAGAGCAGCATGCGCTGGAATGGAGATATGGCCGGTTTCATAGGTTCCTCCCTGTAGGTCTTGTACACTTTTTAGTCCATGTATATGTCGGCTTGTACCGGCTTATGTCCAAATGCAAGGCAAAGTTTCACTCTATACTTGGCCTATAGGTAAACGATGCACCGACGAGGACGGCGCTAACTAACCATCCTAGGGGACGCAAAAAACCGTCGGACAAGTCCTGACGGTTCCATGCAATAATTTGATGGGGACAGTTCTGGCTATACAAGCATGTTCGTATCGGATGCGCTTGGGCTTGTCATGGCAGCCGTGCTTTTATTGCCTTTGACCATCGATTGAACTTTGTCGATCATCTGCGGTACGGATTCAATGACGCGTTCAAGCAAGTGCGTTTGGCTATCGAGCGGCACCACGCGAACATCGTTGTTGTTGCCGACAACGAGAAATGCGATCGGCGTGATCGAGATCCCGCCGCCGCTGCCGCCGCCAAAAGGCATGGCGACCGAAGCGTTATGCCCGTCATGCTTGTGAAGCCCGTTCGCCTCATGGTCCATCTTCAAATCGCTCCCGCCTGCCGCGAAGCCGAAGCCGACTCGCGAAATCGGCAGAATCACGCTGCCGTCGGGGGTTTGTACAGGATCGCCGACGATCGTATTGACATCGACCATCTGCTTAATATTTTCCATAGCGGTTTGCATAAGGCCTTGTATCGGATGTTCTGACACAGTGATTCCTCCTTAAAATATTGTGCAAGGCATTGTTTCGGTACACACTTCTTAAGATGTCCCGAAAACTACACTTTAAACAATACCTTCTGCCATGTTCGGAATCCGCCCTTCGCCCGAAGGATGCGTACGAGAAACATAAAGCCCGCCACAAAAACATAACCCATCCGAATCTTGGCTTCGCCGACAATTTCCGTAGTCAATTGCGGCTGATTGTAACTCGGGTGGACGGCAAGGCTCGGAACGGTCTTGAGCCGGATGAAACGGGTAATATAACCGAGAAGCGATGTCTTCAAGCTCCAAACAAGCCCTGTCGCTATCGCGGTTTCCGCCGCATCGCCGAAGCCGATGTACGTCGTCCAATTCAACTTCGTGAACTTGATCCGATGAAGCGTTTTGGACATCCATTCGTTAAAGTCGACAAAATGCGCAATCAAATTTTGAACATTGTGATAGTACTCTTGGATTTTGTCGATCGTGATCATCTCGCTTGCCTGGTTCAGGACTACCCCTTGATTGCGGTTAACCTTCTCTGCATGCAACATGAAGCCTTTCATAAATCCTTTGAACTTGATCATCGGAACGGTGTATCTTCGTCTCAAAAGCCCATACAAGGCATGTATGTCAATCGTAACCTGATCGTTCTGACCGACGTGCGATGTCACGAGCCGCAAGGTCATGTCGGACATGCAGACCGCTGTGATGGCGACGGCGATAATCAACAAGACGGCAATTCCTATCCAAGCCCATACCGACACACCCGATAACCTCCAGCGCTGTAGAATTCCGGTTTAGTATAGCCTTGCGAGAGAAAATCATGCGCGCCGTCCCGTTTCCCACAAGCAAAAAAGCCGATTCCCCATTGGGAAACCGGCCTTATTCGGAAACCTCTTCCATCGTCATCTGTCTGCCTTCCAGCTTCTCGAACAGCATCTTCGTTTCTTCCTCCAAGCCGTCACTTGATTCGAAGGCTGAAGAATCCGGCAGCTCCTTTAGGCTGCTGAGCCCGAAATAATCGAGAAACGATTTGGTCGTCCCGTACAGGATCGGCCGGCCGATGGCTTCCGCGCGGCCCGTTTCAACGATCAAATCTTTGCTGACGAGCGTTTGAATCGCGCGGTCGGACTTGACGCCGCGAATCTCGTCGATTTCCACCCGCGTGATCGGTTGCCGGTAAGCCACGATCGATAACGTCTCGAGAGCGGCTTGCGATAAAGTCGCCCGCGATGGCGAATAAGCCAATCGCTCGAAATAGGGAGCATGATCCGGCAATGTCGTCAATTGAAAAGCACCCGCGATTTCGACAATTTGAATGCCTCGCCCTTCCCGTGAAAAGTCGGCTTTCAAATCATACATCACATCGGCTACGACCGACGGATCGACTTCGACAATCTCGGCAATTTGTTTCACTTCAAGCCCCTCGTCGCCGGCGACGAACAGCAGTCCTTCAATAATCGATTTCAACTTCCGAAATTCCATTCGTAGCAGCACCTTCCTTAGCCTTAATAACGATGTCGTCGAATAGTTTGTTCTGGAAGCACTGAATCCGTTTCATCTTCATCAACTCCAAAATAGCCAAAAACGTAACGACAATTTCATCCCGCACCATGCCCTGGTGGAACAGCTTTGAGAACAGCAGCTTGCCGCCGCGTTCAGCTAAAATATCAATGATCTCCGTCATCCGATCCTTCACCGAAATTTCATCGCGGCGGATTTTGGCGACGGTATTGCGGCTAGCCGCTTTGCGCAGCGCCTTCTGAAAAGCCGATACCAAATCGGCGACATGCAGTCCGAGCACCGGATTCTCCGGAACGGTCGGCATATAGGGGGTCAGATCCTCCGGCTCTCTTGAGAAGATAAGGCTGCGCTCCACCTCTTTTTCCCGCAAGTGATCGGCGATTCCTTTATATTTGCGATATTCGATCAGCTTCTGAATCAGTTCTTCGCGCGGATCGTAATCATCTTCGATATAATAGTCATCCTCCAATTCGATAACCGGAGGCTTCGGCAACAGCTGCTTGCTCTTGATCGACAGCAGCGTGGCGGCCATGACCAGAAATTCGCTCGTCACTTCCAGCTCCAGCTCCTGCATCGATTGTAAATACGCCATATATTGATCGGTAATCTCGCTAATCGAAATTTGATGAATGTCGATTTCCGCTTTGTCGATCAAATGCAGCAGCAAATCGAGCGGACCTTCGAATGATTCGAGCTTGTACAGCACGGTCATTAATGATGAACCTCCTAAAGGTCGTTCTTGCCAAATAGTATGGATTTTGATAGAATGCCACATTCGTAAGTATACACCGACCTGCCACCTGCGCGCCACTTGTCATCTCGAACTTTTTTGCGTTGTCCGAAGTAACAAAAAGAGCATAGGAGCGAAACCGTTGAGGGTTCACTCCTATGCTCACTATATTGTAATGCTTATGCTTGCAATGCTTTGGTCAAATTCGCCATCTCGATGGCGCTAACCGCCGCTTCCCAGCCTTTGTTGCCGGCTTTGGTACCCGCACGCTCGACCGCCTGCTCGATGGAGTCCGTCGTCAGGACGCCGAAAATTGTCGGCACGCCGGTTTTCAGGGCAATGGCGGCGACGCCTTTGGCCGCTTCGTTGCACACATAATCAAAATGCGGCGTGGATCCGCGAATGACGGCACCTAACGTGATGACGGCATCGTATTTGCCGCTTTCGGCCATTTTTTGCGCGATAAGCGGAATTTCGAAAGCTCCCGGCACCCATGCGACTTCCACGTCCGCGTCATTTGCTCCGTGGCGCTTCAGTGCATCGAGCGCTCCTGCAAGCAATTTCCCGGTAATGAACTCGTTGAAACGTCCAACGACGATTCCGTATTTCAGCTGATTCGAAACTAAATTTCCTTCATAAGTATGTGGCATAACTCATCAACCTTTCTCTGCTATGATCGTATTAGTTATCGTCAAAATTGAGCAAATGGCCAAGCTTCGCTTTCTTCGTATGCAAATAGCGGGTGTTGTCTTCGTTCTCCATCATTTGCAGCGGCACGCGTTCGACGACCTCCAGGCCGTAGCCTTCCAAGCCTTTGATTTTTCTCGGGTTGTTGGTCAGCAGCCGCATTTGGCGGATGCCGAGGTCCTTCAAGATTTGTGCGCCGATGCCGTAATCCCGAAGATCGGGACCAAAGCCCAGCTTCAGATTGGCGTCAACGGTATCCAGCCCCTGCTCTTGAAGCGCATATGCTTTGAGCTTGTTGATCAGCCCGATGCCGCGGCCTTCCTGGCGCATATAGAGTAACACGCCTGAACCGTTCTCGTCGATTTGCTTCAGCGCTGCGGCAAGCTGAGGACCGCAATCGCAGCGATGCGAATGGAATACGTCGCCCGTCAAGCATTCGGAGTGGACGCGTACGAGCGTTGGCTTCGACGTGTCGATTTTGCCTTTGACGAGCGCGACATGCTCCTTGCGATCGACATCGTTCGTATAGGCAATCGCGCGGAACGTCCCGAAATCGGTTGGCATCTTCACTTCCACTTCGCGTTTGACCAGCTTTTCCTTCTCGTTGCGATAGTGAATCAAGTCCTTGATCGAGATCAGCTTCAGCTGATGCTTCCTCGCGATGACCGCAAGATCCGGCAGACGGGCCATCGTGCCGTCTTCTTTAATGACTTCGCATATGACGGCGGCCGGATACGCTCCGCTCATGCGCGCCAGATCAACGGCCGCTTCCGTGTGGCCCGCTCTGCGAAGCACGCCGCCTTTTTTGGCGATCAGCGGAAAAATATGTCCCGGCCTGCGGAATTCTTGCGGGCGCGTCTTCGGATCGATCATCGCTTTGATCGTTTGGGAACGCTCATGCGCGGAAATGCCCGTTGTCGTTCCGTTATGGTCGATGGAAACGGTGAACGCCGTCCCGTGATAATCGGTATTGTGCGCCACCATCGGCGGCAAGTCCAATTCATGGGCTCGTTCCTCGGTGACGGGCACGCACACGAGACCGCGGCCTTCGGTTATCATGAAATTGATGACCTCCGGCGTCGCTTTTTCGGCCAGCGCGATAAAATCGCCTTCGTTTTCCCGATCCTCGTCATCGACGACAATAATCACTTTGCCCATGATCAAGTCATAAATCGCTTCTTCTATCGAATCGAGCTTAATGTCTTCCATTGCGATTCCCTCCTATCCTGATTACATAAAGCCGTTCTCTACCAGAAAGCTCGCCGTTAATCCCGTCTTGCGCCCGGCGGAAGCCTCCCCTGAATCGCCGCCTGCAGGCGATATGCCGAATTGAAGCAACCGTTCGATGTATTTGCCTAGCACATCGCATTCGATGTTGACCGCTTCGCCGGGCTGCTTATGCCGCAATATCGTCTGCTCGAGCGTATGCGGGATGATCGACACCGTAAAATCATCGTCAGCGGCATGAACGACTGTCAGGCTGATGCCATCCAGCGTAATCGATCCATGCGAGATCACATATTTCATGAGTTCGGGACGTTCGGGCCGGATGCGGAACACGATCGCATTGTCTTCCGGTTTTCTGGATACGATCGTGCCAACGCCGTCGACATGGCCTTGAACGATATGACCGCCGAACCGTCCGCCGGCTTGCATCGCCCGTTCCAGATTGATCGGGCTCCCTACCGCAAGGTGACTTAACGTCGTCTTGCGGAAAGTTTCCGGCATAACATCCACCGTCATCGAAGAGCCGTCGAATGCAATCACCGTCAGACAAACACCGTTCACCGAGATACTGTCGCCCAGCTTAACGCCTTCCAGTACCTTGGAGGCACCGATCGTAAGCACCATCGCCTGGCCTTGCCGGGTCATTCGGCGCATCGTGCCGATTTCTTCAACCAATCCGGTAAACACGAGATCACCCCCCTTTCCTTTGCGAACTAATCAACATAGCGGGGATAACCCGCAATACAAATATCATCGCCAAAATGCTGAACGGACAGACGCTCGAGCGTAATGGCTTCGCTCATTCGCGCGAATCCGCCGAAGTTGAAATTATCCGGCGCAAGACTTCCGCCGCCCACGATTTTCGGAGCGAAGAATAATTCCACCTTGTCGATCAGCTTCGCTTCCAGCATTGCTCCGTTCAGCGTTCCGCCCCCTTCGAGAAGTACGGAACCGATCTCGCGCTCGCCAAGCTTTTGCATCGCTTGGGCCAAGTCCACGCGTCCGCCGCCGCCGCATTCGACAACCTCGACCCCTTGCTGCTCAAGCATCCGCTTCTTCTGCGGATCTGCGCCTTCGGTTGTCAACACAATGGTTGGCGCTTCCTTGTCGGAGACTACTTTGGCTTTCAACGGCAGCCGCAAGGTCGAATCCACTATGACGCGAATCGGGCTTAACGCAGGAACTTCAAGCCGGGTCGTCAACTGAGGGTCGTCGGCTATGACGGTGTCCACCCCGACCATGATGGCCTGGTGTCGATGCCTTAACGTGTGCACATAAGCGCGGGAAGCCGGATTCGTAATCCATTTGCTGTCGCCGGATTTGGAGGCGATTTTCCCGTCGAGCGTGCTTGCCGTCTTCAACGTCACGAAGGGCAGCCGGGTCGTAATGAACTTGTTGAAATGCTCGTTGAGGCGAATCGCCTCCTGTTCCAGCAAGCCCACCTCGACCTCGATGCCGTGCTCGCGCAGTCGTCGTATTCCCGTGCCCGCCACCTGCGGGTTAGGGTCCTCACAAGCGACAACGACACGCTTCACTTTCTCGGCGATCAGCCGGTCGCTGCACGGCGGCGTTCGGCCGTGATGGCTGCACGGCTCCAGCGTCACATACGCGGTGCTGCCTTCGGCCTCGGCGCCGGCCATCTGCAGCGCATGCACTTCCGCATGCGCCGTGCCGCGCTTCAAATGGGTACCGAGCCCCACGATGCGCCCGTCTCGGACGATCACGCAGCCGACGACCGGATTGATGCCGGTTTGACCCGAAGCCTGCTCCGCCATTTGCAGAGCAAGCCGCATATAGGACGCGTCATCCAACAACATCGTCAATTTCTGCACCGCCTTTCGAAAACAAAAATAACCCCTCGGAACAACATCCGCAGGGGTTAAGCCATGGGTAAACAGCATGAAAACGCCAAAGAGACGATGCAAAAAAGGGACGTCAACGACAACCGGCTTGCGCCATCAGAGGAGGCGAGTCCGTTACCGAATAAACATAATTCCTTACAGGGCAATGCCTATAAGTTTATGTTTCATGACGAGCTGCAAGCTACCGTACCGTGCATATGCCAAAGAGAAGGTCGACATATCATTCGACCGCAGCATGCCCGGCGGAAACCCGCAACATTTTTTGCATATCTATTATGTGAAAAAAAGTACATGAATGGTCGATTAAGCGATGACCACAAACTTCTTTCCGCGTTTCCTTCTCCCATCCAGACTATACTGTCGGTCTCGGAGTTGCACCGAGTCCACCGTTACGTATCAGCAATCGCCGTTTCGTACCGGGTCACGGACTGAATGCCGCAACCATTCGCATGGTATGCAGCATATCACCGCCGGTGGGGAATTTCGCCCCGCCCTGAAGGATTCCATCGTTGAAAGCATAGTAACATTCCGCCATGAAAAAAGCAAGGATATTTTCATCCTCGCTTTTGCAGCTTGTTCTTAGCTTGTTCTTAGCTTGTTCTTAGCTTGTTATTTGCCTGTTACTTGGTTGTTATTGGCTTATGTACCGCAGCTTACACTTCGTAAACTTCAACGGATTCCATTTTGTCGCGGCCTTTGAACGCATCGACATGCTCCATGCCCTTCACGACTTTGCCGAATACGGTATGCGCTCCGTCCAGATGCGGTTGCGGCTGGTAGCAAATGTAGAACTGGCTTCCGCCCGTGTTGCGGCCTGCATGCGCCATTGCAAGCGTTCCGCGCTCGTGCTTGTTCGGGTTGATTTCGCAGTTGATCGTATAGCCTGGGCCGCCGGTACCTGTGCCGGTCGGGCATCCGCCTTGGGCGACAAAACCCGGAATCACGCGATGGAACACAAGACCGTTGTAGAATCCTTCGTTCGCCAATTTTTCAAAGTTTGCTACCGTGTTCGGTGCGTCTTTGTCGAACAAGTCAAGAATAACTTCCCCGCCGTTTTCTAATTTGATTTTTGCTTGTTTTGCCATCGTTAGAGCACACTCCTTATTTTCGATTACGACCTTTAGTTTACTACGAAGGGACAAATTTCACAAACGTCCCGCCCCGATACCGGCTGCAAGAGCCATCAGATCATCCGCTAACGGCAGCATGCGAAATTCCAGCAAAGTTTCATTGTCGTCGTACACGCATTGATATTCGTGCATTTCCCCTGCCAGCATGGACGGCAAAAACTGCTTGATGTTCGCCACGATGCCCGCATTATCGGGATGCAGCGCCCAATCCCGGTCGACCCAGGCGAGCAGCCCTTCCTCTCGATCAACAGGCCCGCGTGCCATCTCGGCAAGCTGAACATCGGACAGATTCGCGACAAAGGCATACATGCCGCCATAATCTTCCGTCAGCGACCTCCAGGTCACGATGCCGGCAAAACGCGCTTCGTTCAGCACGATTCCCGT
This sequence comes from Paenibacillus sp. sgz302148, assembly GCF_056120465.1. NCBI lineage: Bacteria > Bacillati > Bacillota > Bacilli > Caryophanales > Paenibacillaceae > Paenibacillus > Paenibacillus sp. sgz302148. The sequence goes on along the minus strand of NZ_JBVYOJ010000007.1, from coordinate 234,252 downwards.
TTCTTCGCGCACTTCCCGCAAGACGCCGTCCACCGGCGTTTCTCCCGGCTCCAGCTTGCCCCCTACGCCGTTCCACAACCCCATGTTGGGCGAATATTTGCGGTTCAAGAGCAGCAGCTTGTCCCCGTGAACAATAAAACAAATCGTATATTTTAACTTGCTTCGATCTTGAATCACGTGCTTTACCCCACCCCTCTGTCATCATAGCACAAAAAGGACTAGGCGAGACGCGAGTCTCTGCCATAGCCCCTATGCAAGGCCGCTGCTGCGATTATTTCGCAACGGCTTCTTTTTTCATCCGTTCAGGCACAACGTCGTTTCCGATAATGTTGCCGAGCGACTCGCGCTTTACGACAACGTCCGCTTGCCCGTCTTTGACAAAGACGACGGCCGGTTTGCGAATCCGGTTATAGTTGCTCGACATTGCATAGTTATATGCGCCTGTGCAGGCAACGGCAAGCAGGTCGCCCGTGTTTACTTTCGGCAATTCGAGATCCCAGATCAGCATATCGCCGCTTTCGCAGCATTTGCCCGCTACGGATACGACTTCCTCGTTCACATCGTTCGCGCGGTTCGCCAGAATCGCCTCATAACGGGAATCATACAGCGCCGGGCGCGGATTGTCCGTCATGCCGCCGTCGACCGCAATATATTTGCGTACGCCCGGAATCTCTTTGCTCGTTCCGACCGTGTACAGCGTTGTACCGGCATCGCCGACGATGCTGCGGCCCGGCTCAACCCAAATTTCCGGTACCGGATAGCTATGATTGCCGAAGTAGGTTTTGATCGCGTCCGTGATCGCTTTTACGTATTGAGAAACCGGCAGCGGCGTATCGCCTTCCACGTAACGGATGCCGAAGCCGCCGCCCAAGTTGACGACTTTGAAGGTGAGCGCGAGCTCATCGCGAACTTTTGCCGCGAAACCGGCCACTCTTTCGACCGCCATCTGGAAGCCTTCCACTTCGAAGATCTGCGAGCCGATATGCGAGTGAACGCCAAGTACCTCCAGATTCTCGAGCGCAAGCGCATGCTGAATCGCCAGGAACGCGGAGCCGTTACCCAGGTCGAAGCCGAACTTGGAATCCGTTTGCCCTGTCGAAATATATTCGTGCGTGTGCGCTTCAACGCCCGGCGTAATGCGCAGCAGTACTTTGACCTTCTGGCCCTTCTTCGCAGCCAGTTCGTTCAACATGTGCAGTTCGATAAAGTTGTCGACGACGAAGCAGCCGATTTGCGCATCCAGCGCCATTTTGATTTCTTCTTCGGTCTTGTTGTTGCCGTGGAAATGAATCCGGCCAGCCGGGAAACCGGCTTGCAGCGCCGTATACAGCTCGCCGTCGGAAACGACGTCCAGCGACATGCCTTCCTCTTCCGCGATGCGGCACATCGCCATGACGCAAAACGCCTTACTCGCGTACGCAACCTGGAACTGCAGCCCGGATGCGCGGAACGAATCGACATATTCGCGGCATCTTTGGCGAACGAGCGCCTCGTCGACAATATAAAGCGGCGTGCCGAATTTTGCGGCCAAATCGGACGTGTCCACGCCGCCGATCGTCAGATGCCCATGGGCATTAATTGAGCTTGTACCATGTAAATACATATTGTTCTCCTCCACAATTCCGTAGTCATCGTTTTTCAAATCTTCTGTCTTAACTATAAAGGGAAATAGAAGTGCCGTAAATGGATTTTTTGACAGTTCATTTGCATTATTGGTTCAACGATCCTTTTCCGGACCGAAATATTCACCGGCGCACCGCATCCTTAGCGTATGTGGCAAATGGCGGGATTGACACCTTTTTCAGGGGAAATTTATGCAAAGCTGAAAAACGCCTTTGTCAGCATACCACGACAAGCAACCTCTTCACAACAAAAAACAGCAGAAAACCGCTCGGTTCCTGCTGTACGCATCAATTAGGTTTCGATCAATCCGGCTGCCTCGAATTGTCGACGGTTTTGGTCAAGCTTGGGCGCTCCTTCATCATCAGCACCGGTCGGCGAATAAGCAGGGTCACCAGCGCTTTGGCGTTAAACGGAATAAACGGCCATAAATACGGAGAATTGAAGGACCGTTGAATCGACAGCAGCAAGATAAGCAGCGTCGTGCCGACGATCAGGCCGGGCACCTTGAACAACGCGACTGCAACAAGCAGAACGAGCCTGACGATCCGGTTTGCGAGACCGAGCTCGTAACTCGGCGTTGCGAACATGCCGATGGCGGCGGCGGCCATATATAAGATGACCTCGTTAACGAACAGACCAGCCTTCACCGCGATATCTCCAAGCAAAATAGCAGCCATCAAACCGATTGCCGCCGCCAGCGGAGTCGGCGTATGAACGGACGCCATCCGCATCAGGTCAACGCCGACCTCTGCGACCAAAAATTGGATCAAAATCGGCAGGTCTCCGGTTTTGGTAGGCCCGATAAAGCTGAGTGCCGCCGGCTTCAGGCCAGGCTCCAAAACAAGAAGGAACCAGAGCGGCAGCAAGAATAAGGAAGCGAAGATGCCGAGGAAGCGGACCCAGCGCAGGTAGGTGCCCATAAACGGCGTTTGCCTGTTTTCTTCGGCGTGCTGCACGAGATGGAAAAACGTCGTCGGCAAAATCATGACGGACGGCGACGTGTCGACGAATAACACGATATGGCCCTCAAGCAAATGCGCGGCGACAACATCGGGCCTTTCGGAATAACGGACAAGCGGGTACGGATTCCACCCCTTGCCGATGATTGCTTCCTCCAGCTGCTTATCCGCAAGCGGAATGCCGTCGATCTTCACCTTTTTAATTTTGTCACGGATGGATTCCACCAGATCCATATCGGTAATATCGCCGATAAACGTCAAACATACATCGGTTTTGGTTCTTGTGCCGACCGTCATGACCTCCAGCTTCAGCCTCGGGTCGCGGATGCGCCGCCTAACCAGCGTGACGTTCGTTAAGAGCGTTTCGACAAAACCGTCGCGGGCGCCGCGCACGACCCGCTCGAGCGACGGCTCCTCCGGATTTCGCGCCGGGAACGTCTTGGCATCGACCACAAGCGCCTTTGTCTCCCCTTCGATGAAAAAGGCGCTCGCCCCGGCAAGTACTTTATCAACGGCCACATGCATCTTCGACACGATCTCGACTTGGATATGAGGCACGTAATGATCGAAGAAGCTCTTGAGCGCGTCGGCCGAAATATCATCTTTCGTCAAATACGTCAGCCGCTTCAGCAATTCCACGATCACGACGTCCTTCGCAAAACCGTTGATGTAGAAAATCCCTGTTGGCGTCCCGCCGAATATCATTTCCCGGAATAGGACGTCAAAGCTTTCGTTCAGGCCGACTTGCTCTTCCAAAGTCCGTTTGACGTTCTCCAATTCGGGGTATATTTTATCATTATTTTTCCAAAACAGTTCTTCGTCGCTTAACGTTTCATGCGGACTTGCAATCTTGGCCGCTGCCGCGGCATCATACGCTTCAACCGCAGACGTTGCCCTGCCTTTATCATCCGTTTTTTTATCCGCGTGATCCTGCTCTTGCCCCGGATCGCTGATGCCTGACGCCATCATCGCATCGGTATCGGCATGCTGATTTTCCATTTCGGGTGGATCTATTGTTTTGGAAGGCAAACGCGATCTCTCCTGTCTATAATCATGTTCGTTTTCAACGCATTTGGAAGACGAGCCAATCAAACAAAGAACCGCAAACCTTGCCCAGCACCATGGCCATGAGCAACCAGACCAGCATTCCGTTCAGCTTCAGCCGTTTGGCCAATATCGGAAACACGTTAAGCACTTCGGTTAGCGCAGCCGCCAGCATGCCGACAAAGATGCCGTCAAACAAGCCTACGAATGAAGTCACTGCCGGCCATAACGGGACGCTCCATGTGAAAAAATCGGCAAATGTCCAAAACACCGAACCGATGACGACCGCGCTTTCGAACCGCAATACCTGATCGAAGGACCGAGTAATCTGCGCAAGCCTCGGAATGATGTCCAACACGACGAGAAAGGCGACCATTCCGCTTCCGACGGCGATTCCTCCCGCCAACCCGAAAAAAGCGAGAAAGGCGTTGGCAGCGAGCTCTTTCATTGCTCGTCACCGCTTTTGACGCTTGCTGCCGCCGACCCTTCGGTCCCGGTGTCCCCGCTGATGATCCCGCCCCTGTTGTCGTGAAGCTTGCGGTATTCCTCCGTGATGACATAATGATTCAGGTGCTCCTGGTACATGAACATTTCGACCTCCAACGGCGTCGGCTCCTCGCTGAACTTCTTCTTGAAGATATGGTTGAAGAAAATAACCATGCCGAGGCCAATCCCGAACGAATAGGGAATCTGCAGCCATAACGGATGCTCGACCTTTTTGCCCGTGACAAGTTCCGCGATGCGCTGGTGCACCTCCATCATGCTAACGTCGACGTGGAAGTTCATGATGGCCAGCCCGGCGCCGAAAAATAACAGGAGCCAGACGATGCCGACATACAACGCATTCGTCTTCCGTTCCTTCTTGTATACTTCGACGAGAACATGCGGTTCGCCGAACAGCTCGATCGTCATGTGCGGATAAAAGTCCTTCACTCGCTGGACGATCAGCATCATGTCGACGAGGATGAGATCCCCGTCCGTCTCCCGCGGCCGATACAGTTCAATCTCTTTGAGCCGCTGCTCGATCTCAGGCTCTGCGAGGAGCTGGGCGATTTGGCCGAGCAGAATCGGCTTTCCTTTGGGCAGCCGGATCCGTTTGCGCAGGCGAATATATAAGATGGGCGTCTGGTCCGTCTTCATCCAATCACCTCATCGATCATTTTTGTTAGTATGTGACGAGGAAAATCGATTAGTCCTTGCAACAAATGGAATAACTCGGCTGCCCTGCTTCCAAGCAAACAAAAAGCCCAGATCACTGGGCGATCTGCGCTTTAATGGATTGCAATATTTTTTTCTCGAGACGGGAAACCTGTACCTGGGATATGCCGAGCCTGCTGGCAACTTCGGACTGGGTCTGATCGCGGAAGTACCGCAAATATACGATCAGTCTCTCCCTTTCGGACAACGTTTCGATCGCCTCGGTCAAAGCGAGCTTATCGAACCACCGTTCCTGCGAGTCGTCGGATATTTGATCCATTAATGTGATCGGGTCTCCATCGTTCTCGAATACGGTTTCGTGGATCGACGTCGGCGGTTTGTTCGCCTCTTGGGCGAATACGACATCCTCCGGCGTAATGCCCAGCTCCTCGGCCACTTCCTTCACCGTCGGCAGCCGTCCAAGACGCTTGGACAGCTCATCCTTCGTCTTCCGCACTTTATTCGCCATCTCTTTAAGCGAACGGCTCACCTTCAGCGTGCCGTCATCTCTCAGAAAACGTTGAATTTCGCCGATGATCATCGGCACTGCATACGTCGAAAATTTCACGTCATACGAAAGATCGAACTTGTCGACCGACTTCAGCAAGCCGATACAACCGATCTGAAACAAATCATCGGGCTCGTATCCCCGGTTCATGAACCGCTGGACGACGGACCAGACAAGCCGAATGTTGCAGCCAACGAGCGTATCGCGCGCGACAGAATCGCCCGATTGGCTTAACGCAATCAATCTTTTAACTTCCGCATCGTCAAGATAGCTGTGAGAAGCTTGCTTCAAATCGACTTCCATAGGCCCAACCCCTAATTGTATAAAGCTTTCATAGATTCGATGCGCTTGCGCATCGTAACGCGCGTTCCGATTCCTTGCCGGGATACGACTTCGATCGCATCCATGAAGTTTTCCATGATCGTAAAGCCCATGCCCGAACGTTCCAGCTCCGGCTTGGAGGTGAATAACGGCTGGCGGGCGAGCTCGATATCCTCGATCCCGTTCCCTTCGTCTTCAACCGTAATGGTGACGGTATCATCCTCGATCGATGCCTTGATCGTGATTACGCCGTCCGGACGATTATCGTAACCGTGGATGATCGCATTCGTCACCGCTTCGGAAACGACGGTTTTCATGTCCGTCAGCTCGTCCAGCGTCGGATCAAGCTGAGATACGAACGCCGCGACGGATACGCGGGCAAACGATTCGTTCGCCGACAGGCTGGCAAATTGCAATGTCATAAAATTCGTTCCGCTCATGATACGACCTCCAAACTGGAAAGTGCCGATCTTTCATTGTCGTGTATCGCTAAGATTTTGAACAATCCCGATAGCTCGAACAATCGATAGACGGACGAATTCACATCGCATACGACCATTTTGCCGCCCTTGCCCGTAATCTGCTTGTACCGGCCCAGTATGACCCCAAGCCCCGAACTGTCCATAAACGTCAAATGCTTCAAGCTTAGGACGATATGGTTGCTCTGTCCCCGATTGATCGCTTCCTCCATCTTCGTGCGGACGGCTTCGGCCGTATGGTGATCCAGCTCGCCGATCAGACGGACGATCAATATTTTGCGATGATGCTCTAGCTCAACCTGCAAACTCATTTATGCTCACTCTCCTCCCGATCATGAACATTCATTTCTACGCCCGGAAAACCAATTCCTGCCTGCCGACAAAACTAGAAGAAAGCCGCTACATTCGGCGAAAATTCGATAAATGCAGCGGCGTCTTGGAGTTGTTTAATCGACAAAAAACAATCGTGCGGCCGTTCGTTTGAGCATCGTCCACCATCCGGCCTTCGGAACGTCGACCGTCGCTTCGATCGTAAATTCCTTGAGCACCCGATCGTCCTTGTAAACGACCAGCTTGCCGATCGGCTGGCCGATCTTGACGGGAGCCTTCAACTCTCCGTTCAATTGCATTTCGTGACGGAGCCCTTTGCCCGCGTCGCCTTTCTTGAGCAGCACACTGTATTGCCTCGCAGCCGCAATCGGCATGACCGGCGTGACGCCTTTGCTGACCTTCACCTTCCCGATCTCGTCGCCCTTCTTGAAGATCGGATAGTTCGTATATTGCGCGAACGCAAAATCAAACATTTTGGACACTTCCGCATTGCGGGTTTTCGTATTCGGTTCACCGAGAACGACGGCTACAACCCGCAATTGATCGCGTTTGGCGGTCGCCGACAAGCAAAACCTCGCTTCGGCCGTAAAGCCCGTCTTTAACCCGTCCGCTCCGGAATAAAACCGGACAAGCTTATTCGTGTTGACAAGCCAGAACGGCTTTTGCGTATCCTTGCGCAAATAGTCCTGGTACAAGCTGGTGAACTTCGTAATTTCCTCATGTCGGAGCAGTTCGCGGGACATGATCGCGATGTCGTGGGCCGACGTATAATGATCTTTGACCGGAAGACCGTTGCAATTCATAAAATGCGTATCGTTCATGCCAAGCTGCTTCGCTTTTTCATTCATCATTTGCACGAAAGCTTCCTCGGACCCGGCCAGCTTCTCCGCGAGCGCTACGGAAGCGTCGTTGCCCGAAGCCAGGGCAATGCCTTTTAGCATATCCTCCACGGTCATTTCTTCCCCGGGCTCCAGAAAAATTTGCGAGCCCCCCATGGATGCCGCGTATTCGCTTGTTTGCACTTTGTCTTTCATTTTGATTTTGCCCTCGTCGATCGCTTCCATGACGAGCAGCATGGTCATCACTTTCGTAATGCTTGCCGGAGGCAGTTTATCGTGGCTGTTTTTTTCAAATATAACCGTGCCCGTGTCGGCATCCGTCAAAATGGCGGATTTGGCGTTCGGCGCCAAGTCAATCGTCTGGGTCGGCGCTTCCTTCGCGAGCGCCGCGGAAGGCAGCAGCATCAACGCGCTTACACAAGCAGCTATGAGAGGGGCGGCAATTCGTTTCAAGAAATTCTCCTCCTACAAATGGCATAATCATCCTGTTGACCTTGTATTCATTGTTTACGCATTTTCCGAAAAATATTCCATTCACAGCCAAAAACGTGGCATGAAAGTAAAAAGATAAAGGCTGGAGAAATGAGACGCTAACTCTCTCTTCTCCAGCCTTTCTATTCAAATACGTATACTTTGGGTTTCGGTAGGCTAACATGATGATAGGCAAATGGAAAGGAGTGGATCCAGGTGGATACACGAATGACGGCCGACGATGTGATCGTCCGGATCAAATCGATGCATGATCGCGGCGAATCGCTAAACAAAAAGAGTGTGAAAAAATCACACCCCGAGTTGATGCAAAGCGCATTATACTATTATCCGAGCTGGGATCATGCGCTGGAACGGACCGGAGTCCGAGCTTAGCGAACCTGCACCGCTTCGAGAGAGCTGACTTTGCGTTCGACGCGTTTGAGTCTGCTCTTTTTTTGTCCATAGCTCATCTTGACTTTTTCGATTTGCGAAAAGTTTATAAAAACATCAAGCCTTTGGCTCAACGCTATCACTTCCTCATCGACAAAGCTGTTTCTTTCTGACGCCAACCGAGCCATTTGTTTACGCAGCATTTCGATCATATCATCCAGTTTACTGTCCATTTCTCCATAAAACTCCATTCTGCAGCCTTCTGCACATCACTTCATGGTCATTATACGACGACGCCCTCGTAAATTTTGTCACTTCTAGTCGAACTATTATTACAATTCTATGACATTTTTGATACCGCTTACGAGACAAAATCATAGCTTTATGCTATCAAAAAAAGCTGATGCCTCGATTGCGAGACATCAGCTTTTGGATTCGATCTTATTGGCTTAGGCCAGCTCAGGAATAAGGGCGAGCACCAGTGAAACGAACTTTCCTTTGACCCGTTCCGTCGTTTCGATAACCTCGTCGTGGGACAACGGTTGATCCAAAATGCCCGACGCCATATTGCTGATGCAAGAAATGCCCAGTACCTCGATGCCGGCATGCCGCGCAACGATGACCTCCGACACGGTGGACATGCCGACGGCGTCCGCGCCCAATACGCGCAGCATGCGGATTTCGGCCGGCGTTTCGTACGTCGGGCCCAGCAAGCCAACGTAAACGCCTTCCTGCAGAGGTACCGCTTTGTCCGCAGCTACTCGTTTCGCCACGGCGCGCAGCCTGCGGCTGTAAGCCTCGGACATATCCTGAAAACGCGGGCCGAGCGTGCTGTCGTTAGGCCCGATCAGAGGGTTGCGGGCCGTCAAATTGATATGGTCGCTGATCAGCATCAAATCGCCCGGAGCATAGGACGTGTTGATACCGCCCGCAGCGTTCGTCACGAGCAGCGTTCGGACGCCCAGCTCCTTCATGACCCTGACGGGGAACGTCACGACATCGACGTCATACCCCTCATATGCATGAAATCTGCCCTTCATCAGCACGACGGGGATTCCGGCAATATCGCCGAGCAGCAGTTCCCCTGCATGTCCCTCCACGGTGGATACGGGAAAATGGGGGATATCCCCGTAATGGATGGTCACGGCATTGTCGATCGAGTCCGCAATAATGCCTAATCCCGAGCCCAGAATAAGCCCGATCCGCGGTTTGACTTGCGACTGCGCTTGAATGTACGCCGCCGCTTCTTGAATATATTGAACCGTTGTTGTCATACGTCGCTCTCCTTAATTCCTCATGAATGAAGTTCATTTAAAAAGCTCGTTCCGATCGCGGGCGGCTCCAGGTTGAAATTATTCGCAATCGTGGCGCCTACATCGGCGAACGTACGCCTTACCCCGAGCGTTGCACCTCCGCGAAGCGATGGGCTCCAGACGAGCAGCGGCACATATTCGCGCGTATGGTCGGTGCCCGCATGCGTCGGATCGTTTCCGTGGTCCGCGGTAATGACGAGAAGGTCGCGGCCGCCGATCTGCTCCATCAGCTCCGGCAGCGCCAAATCAAACGCCTCGAGCGCCCGCGCATAACCGACGGGATCCCGGCGATGGCCGTACAATGAGTCGAAATCGACCAGATTCGTAAATAACAATCCGCGGAACGATTCCTTCATGCCATCGATCGTCCGGCGAATGCCTTCCTCGTTGCTCTTGGTCGGCAGCGCTCGCGTAACCCCTTCGCCGGAATAGATATCGTTGATTTTGCCTATGGCAATGCAATCAAGCCCCGCTTCCTTCACCCGGTTCATCACGGTCGGCTTCGGAGGCTTCAACGCGTAATCGTGGCGGTTGGGCGTGCGTGTGAAAGCCCCGGGCTTCCCGACGTAAGGCCTGGCGATGACGCGGCCAACCGTAAATTCAGGCTCCAGCGTCAGCTTGCGCGCAATTTCGCATGCCCGGTACAACTCGTCCAGCGGGATGATCTCCTCGTGAGCAGCCAATTGAAATACGCTGTCCACCGACGTGTAGACGATCCAGGCGCCGGTCCGCATTTGCTCCTCGCCGAATTCCTCGATAATTTCGGTACCCGATGCCGGCTTGTTGCCGATGACGGGGCGCCCGGTTTCGCGTTCGAACCGTTCGATCAAGGCTGGCGGAAACCCTTCCGGATACGTATGGAACGGCGTCTCGATTTGGAGCCCCATCAGCTCCCAATGCCCGGTCATCGTATCTTTGCCGACAGATACCTCCGCCATCTTGCCGTAATAGGCCAAGGGCCGCTCCGCAGCATCAATGCGATCCAAATCTGCGATATTTCCGAGCCCGAGCCGCTCCAAATTCGGCAAGCGGATATCCGGAACTTGGCGGCAAATCGCTCCCAGCGTGTGCGCGCCGACATCGCCGAACCGCGCAGCATCCGGCAGTTCGCCGATCCCGACGCTATCCAGCACGATTAAACATATGCGATCAAATGGCACTCCGGTTCCTCCGTTCTTATTCCAGCTTGGCGCGGGGATGCGCCGATTCGTACACGTCCTTCATGCGTAGTTTCGTAACCTGCGTGTACATTTGTGTCGTGGAAATGTCGGCATGGCCGAGCATCTCCTGGACGGCGCGCAAATCGGCGCCGTTCTCCAGCAAATGCGCCGCGAAGGAATGCCGAAGCGTGTGGGGCGTTATATCTTCTTCAATTCCCGCTTCGCGAGCGTATTTTTTAATGATTTTCCAGAAGCCCTGCCGTGTCAAACGAGTACCTGCCGGATTGATGAACAAAGCCCGTTCGGCGTCATGCTCCGTCTTTTTCAACAATACAGCCCGAATCGAACCCATGTAAACTCTTAGCGCCTCGACGGCTACTTTACCGAGCGGGATGATGCGTTCCTTAAGCCCTTGTCCGCTGCAGCGGATAAATCCGATATCCAAATTGATATCTTCCGTATCCAGCGATACAAGCTCCGATACGCGAATGCCGGTAGCATACAGCAGCTCGAGCATCGCTTTATCCCGGATACCGAATGGGGTCGTTCCGGAAGGTGCGTCAAGCAGCCGGCCGACTTCATCGATCGGCATGATTTTGGGCAGCTTCTTCTCCGCTTTGGGCAGTTCAAGATAAAGGGTCGGATCCTGCGTGACGCGTTGTTCTCGGATCAGGTAATGATAGAAGGAACGGATCGATACAATCCCGCGCGTGACCGTTGCAGCCGCTTTGCCGGAGAGACGCAAATTATGGATATACTGCATCAAATGGGTTTTGCTTGATTGCTCGATCGAAGTGATGCCTTGCATGTCCAAATATTTGATATAATGAGCGACGTCGCGTTCATAGGATTCCAGCGTATTCCGCGTCAGGCCGCGTTCTGATGAGAGAAACTGAATGAATGCTCGCAGAAGGTTCAACATGTCGAATTTGTCTGCCTCTCTAATGTTCGGATATATTTCCGCTTATAGTATTCAACGCGTTTTCCGGAATTCCTGCACCGCTGGGATTTATTGGCGATTATTCACCTCATTCTCCGAACCAGTAAAAATAAATCAGCCGCTCAAGCGGCGTCCCCCGTTCGCCGAATGCATAAGGCTCTTGCCGGAACGCCTTGACCGCATTTCCCGACGGATGATTGTAGCGATGCGTCGGTTCCATCCAGGATGAAACCGCCTCGATGATCTGATACATCATATACGTCAAAGCAATAAAAATCACGATATATTTCAACCGGGTCATCCATTTGCGCACAGAAAAAATCATCGGCTCACCTCCAAAGGCAGTCGCCCTGGGACAACCACCTGATGTTATATGAGTATGAGCCGACGGTTCATATTATTCGATCGCCGCCCCTATCCGCCAAGAGGCGAATAAGGCAACCCTACCGCTTCCGCGACGGCAGGATGCGTAACAGCGCCTTGATGCGTGTTCACGCCAAGCTTCAGAGGCGCATTGCTTGCGATCGCTGCCTGAAATCCTTTCCCCGCCAACTCCATGGCGTAAGGCAAGGTCACATTCGTCAAGGCGAGCGTCGAGGTGCGAGGTACGGCTCCCGGCATGTTGGCGACGGCATAATGGATAACGCCGTATTTTTCGTAGGTCGGTTCCGTGTGGGTAGTTACCCGGTCTATCGTCGCAATGGAGCCGCCCTGGTCTACGGCGACGTCCACGATGACCGCGCCTTTTTTCATTTCCTGCACCATCTCTTCGCTGACCAGCTTCGGCGCACGGGCGCCGGGAATGAGCACGGAGCCGATCAATAGATCCGCCTTTTGGACGGCGCTGGCAATATTGTAAGGGTTCGACATCAAGGTGCGGATACGTCCCCCGAAAACTTCGTCCAAATAACGCAATCGGTCCGCGCTCCGGTCGATGACGACCACGTTCGCCCCAAGCCCGAGAGCCATTCGCGCCGCGTTGGTACCGACGATTCCGCCTCCGATAATGATGACGTCCGCGGGAGGAACGCCGGGAACGCCGCCAAGCAGGATGCCGCGACCTCCGTAATAAGCGCCAAGAAACTGGGCGCCGATCTGTACGGACATCCGCCCAGCCACCTCGCTCATCGGTGTGAGCAGCGGAAGCGACCCGTTCGGCATTTGAATCGTTTCATAGGCGATGCCCGTTACTTTTTTGGCGACAAGCTCTTTGGCCAATTCAGGTGCCGCAGCCAAATGCAAATACGTGAACAGAAGCTGGTTTTCCCGGAATCGGCCGAACTCCTCGGGCAGCGGCTCCTTCACTTTCATGATCATATCGGATTGCGCCCAAACTTGATCCGCCTCCGCCATTATCTCGGCGCCTTCCTTGGCGAACTGCTCGTCGTTGAATCCGCTCCCTTCCCCTGCTCCTGCTTCAACAAGCACGCGATGTCCCGCCGTTTTCATCATTCCTGCTCCCCCGGGGGTGAGCGCGATTCGATTTTCATTGTTTTTGATTTCTTTCGGAACGCCTACGACAAAAGGCCGCTTTTCCATAACAACCCCGCCTTTCCTGCTATAATATAAGCTTCATTCCATTAAATTGTCCCAATTCGGAATCATCTAACCGAAATAGCATGACCGGACGCCTGAGATACCGAGGTCCGGTTCATCACCATTCTGAAACGCCTACATATAATGGTAGTCATATGCACAAAGCCCCGGAGGGATAATCCATGGCTATACCGCTTCACAAAATATTGTCAACCTACGTTAAACCGAAACCGTCCAGTACGACGGCACGGAAATTGATTGTCATGAAAAATCGGACTTGTTACCGCAACGTGGTTTCTCAATTGCGCAAGCTAGGCATTAAGCCGGTCAGAACCGTTCAATCGGCGCATGCGGTCTGCTGTCATATCGAAAACTCGCACGATTTGGAGCCGTTAGCGAATCATCCGATGGTCGCAAGAATCGAACACGATCACAAGGTGAGAGCGCATGGTGCACATGAAGATCAGGTGCCGCTCGTTAGCGCGATGCTCTCCCCGTCGATTGCGCCGCGCGCGGTCATTCATGCCGCCCCCCGCAAAACAAGGAGGCTCAAAAAAAAGTACCCGCACGGCCGCCGCAAAGCCATTTTCGCGAAAAGACAGCCCATCTCATGGAATCTTCTGCGCATCAAAGCGCCGAATGTATGGGGCCGCTCCAAAGGAGGCGGCGTTCGCGTCGCGATTCTAGATACGGGCATCGCCAAAAATCCGGATCTGCGCATCGCCGGCGGCTATAATGCAATCAACCGCAAGCTGCCTCCCGCCGATCGGAACGGGCATGGCACGCACGTGGCCGGTATCGCAGCCGCGCTGGACAATGCCAAAGGCATCGTCGGCGTCGGTCCGCGCATTAAGCTGTATGCGGTGAAAGTGCTGGACCGCAATGGAGAAGGCTATGTATCGAACATCATCGAAGGACTGGACTGGTGTATCCGCAACAACATGCAAATCGTCAACATGAGCTTTGGCTTTCAAGGCGACAACGAGTTGTTCCACCAAATGATCAAAAAAGCGCATGACAAAGGAATCGTGCTCATCGCTTCCGCCGGCAACAGCGGATCGAATCAGCCTCAATTGGATGCTCCCGCCAAATATAACGAGACGATCGCCGTCGCCGCTTCAACGATCGACAACCGAATCGCCGAATTCAGCAGCCGCGGTTCTGACGTCGATATAGCGGCGCCGGGCGTCAATATATTGTCGACCTACCTGAACGGCGGCTACAAAAGGTTATCCGGTACATCGATGGCCGCACCGCACGTGACCGGGTGCGTCGCCCTGCTGCTCCGGCTAAAGCATTCGCTTCGCCCGGCCGCGGTCAAATCGCTGCTCCAATCGACGGCTCAGCCGCTTCCCGGTTTCACCCCGAACGATGAAGGCTCCGGTATCGTCAACGTTTATAAAGCCGCAACCTCCATCACGGGCAATGTCGTTAGGGCGGCCGAGCAAACTGCCGGAAGCGATACGGTTTCGGAGAAGGGAATATCGGAGCCCATACAATCCCCCGTTCAACAAACGGAAAACTATGCGGATCGATGGACAAAGCTTAGCCACCTGGCGGATCGGCTTTGGAGCGAAAACAGTTCAAGCATGAATCCGCCGGTTTATCCGTTGTTTGCGCCATATATGGAAGGCAGGACACGATGGCCTGGCACAACAGATAATCGTCCGGATTTCACCACGGGTACCCACGCGAGCCGGAACCGAAGCCGAAGCTCGCGCTCGGAGCGGACAGACGATGCGGAAGATCAAGTCCAAACCTCCACCCGGCAGCGCCGGAGCAAACGGTCGCAGCGGGCATCCAATGAATAAAGGCAGCGATTTCGCTGCCTCCATCAGACTTTACGCAAAAACTCTCCGGCAACGATTAACGTTACCGGAGAGTTTGTTGTTGTTGGGATATATTTATTCGGTTGATTCCGGCTTCACTTTGTCTCTGCACCGGTGGCAAATGCCTTGGAAGTCCAGCCGGTGATCCAATACCGAAAATTGATATTCGAGCTCAAGACGTTCCTCGAGCGGTCCAAGCCAATCCTCCATAATCTCGTCCATCGCCCCGCACTGCACGCATATCAAATGATGGTGATGGTGCTTGTTGCTGTCCGTGCGCAAATCGTAACGCGCAACGCCGTCTCCGAAATTCATTTTTTCCACGACATGCAGTTCGCTTAGCAATTCCAACGTACGATAAACGGTAGCAAGACCGATTTCGGGCGCTTTTTCCTTGACGAGCATGAATACATCTTCCGCGCTGAGGTGATCTTCTTCGTTCTCCAGCAACACTCGAACGGTCGCTTCACGCTGCGGGGTCAACTTGTATCCTTGCGATTGCAACTGTTGCTTGATTTTATCGATCCGTGCTTCCATTCTCTCCCTCCTGCATCGAAAGCTTGCCGGTTCCGTCACTTGCTTTCATTATAGGGGGAGTTGTTCGATAAAGTCAAACAATTATGATAGACGCTAGAAGGATGCCCGCATCGCGGACACGATCTCGCTTGCATTCGTAAGCACAGGCGTCACCCACCGCATCATCTCCGGAGATACGTACGCTTCGAACAATGCCGCTCCCAGCAAAATCATCGCCATGGAAACCGTGATCAGGGAGTAGGAAATAAGCGGCTGCTTCAAGGAACCGTTCCGCTGCAAAAACCTGTTGCGGATCAGAAACAGCGAGAAGGATAAGGCCGCGACGGAGCAAATCGTTAATGCGGGAATCACAATCAAATTATGGGGAGCGACCGAAACGAGCGAGAACAAGACGCCGTCCCACGATAGCTGGCCCGCCAAATAACCGACCGCAAAGCCGACGAGCGCCCCCTTCAGGAAGCTGAGGCCCATAATGATCGGCATGCCGACGACCGAAAGCCCGAGCACCCAAATGAATGCAATCCATTTCAGATGCATCGCCGCCAACTGACCGAACGCCGCTTGCGGATCGGCCGTCCCGCCCTGATCGATCGCCAGAAAATAGCTGCCGACATATTGGCTTAAATCCTCTTTCTGCTCCAGCGTCAGGGCGCCTACGATCAGTGCCCCGAAAACGGCTCCCATCACAAACAATACCGATACGAAAATGTAAAGCGATACATGCTCTTTCATATATTGACGCAACGATCCATTGCCGCCGTTCACAGCCGAGCCTCCTCCCTTGTCCATCTTACTATCAAACGTATGAACAAAAGGAGGAAACTATGTCCGTCAGTGTTTACGCATCACTTTGCCGTACGTGCCGCCTCCGCCCGTCTGCAATGCAAGCAAGCCCTTCCGGGCCTGTACGATATACTCGGCGAGCTGATCGCCGGCCGCTGCCGAGAGCTGCTCTTGCGAAACGCGGTGCAGCAAATTCATTTCCGTGCCGAACTCGTCGATCAGCCGCTGCAGCGTTTTTTTGCCGAAGCCGGGGATGAACTCGAGCGGCACCTGCACGTGATACGGCGGACGATCCGGAGCAACCACAGGCTGAGCGCGATCGCCGATCGCCTGGATGCGGTCCAGCACGCCGCGGACGATCTTGAGACTGCCGCAGTTCGAGCAGCGCTGCACCGTGATGGCGGCTTCATCCAGCAGTGAGTCGCATTGCGTACAATAGGTGCGATGATACTTGCCAAGGCGCGGATCCAATCCGTAATTCGCGACGACAGCCCGATCGTTTCGGCCGGATAGCGCAGAAACGACCTCTTCGAAGCTCGGCGACGCCAACCGCATAATGTTGTACTCTCGCCCGATTTTGGCTAGCGAATGCGCATCCGAGTTGGTAACGAACGTATAGCGGTCCAATTCGGAGATATAGCCGGCCATCTCGGTGTCGGCGCTTAGGCCAAGCTCAACGGCTGCAATGCCGTCAAGATCGAGCAAATCGGATAGCCGATCCGAACAGCTGCCGTAGACGCTTTTATGCGGCGTGAAAATGTGTGCGGGAATCAGAACGCCGCCGCGGCCTAGAACTTCCTGCTGCAGCACCCTCGCCGGCACATAAATGCGCTGCGAGCTTAGCGTCACATTTTTCATATGACGACTCATCCAGCTCGTAAACTCCCGCATGCTTTCCAAGGTTGGCAAGTACGCAAGCAGATGCGCCGGTCCCAACCCGGGATCGCGCACTTCGATTTCGCTCCCCAGCAGAACGGTTGTATGACCGTACTGGATGCCGCCCCCTTGCAGCTCCTTCATTTCGCCGCGATCGAGATAATGATCGATTTCCTTTTGGACGGCCGGCGACTGGCAGTCGATGATCCCTACGATGTCGATGCCTTTCCGTTCGGAAGCTTCCTTCGCGATGTTGTAGAACGTCAGATCGCGGCTGGCGCTGATTTTGACCGGCTGTCCTTGCTCTGTCCTCCCGATGTGGATGTGCAAATCGACGACATAATCATTCATGTCAAATCTGGCCCGTTAACCGGTATACCTGCCATGCATAAACGGCCGTTATCGTCTTCGCATCGCTGATGCGGCCCTCGGCGATATATTGCTTGGCTTGGTCCAGCGTAATGGCTTCGCACTCCAGGAACTCGTCTTCATCGGGATTCGCCGTTCCGGAAGTCAGTTCCTCCGCAACGTACAGATGCAAAATTTCATCTGCGAAGCCCGGCGACGTATAGAAGGAGCACACATGCTTGATCGACCCGCAGCGGTACCCCGTTTCCTCTTCAAGCTCCCGCAAGGCGGCTTCCATCGGGTCTTCCCCTTTCTCCAGCTTGCCCGCCGGTATTTCGACCTGGCTTTTCTCAAGCGGCTTGCGGTATTGCTCGACAACGATCATCTTGTCGTCGCCGGTCAGCGCCATAACCGCTACCGCGCCAGGGTGCCTGACGATCTCGCGAGTCGCCGTGCTTCCGTTCGGCAACCGGACGGTATCGACTTGCAAGGAAATGATTTTTCCGTTAAAAATCGGTTCGCTTTGTATCGTAATCTCTTCGAATTTGCGGTGTTGAACGGTCATGATCGTGATCTCTCCCTTTTTTGTTCATACGAATGAATGAATAGGATTGCTATACAAGATGAATATTTCAATTCCTAAATGCATAACTTGTCCAAACAGCTCATAGCAGTATTATATATCAATTCGCTCGTTACCCCAAGGAGGGCAAATTTATGAAAAGCTATATGACCGATCATCAAGTCCGTCTCGTCGGCAAAGCATGGCAAATCCGCCATATGCTGCGGCAATGGCAAAATCGTTCGGCGGATGGCGATGTCACGCTTGCTCATTTTCTGGAGAAAAACGGCGTCTCGTCCACTCCAGCCAATAATGTTGTGCCGCTGCGGCTACACCGGCAAAAAAAGCAGCGTCTTCATGGACCGTCCTCCCCATTGTCGTAATCGGAGCGCCGTACAATCGATGACTCGCCGTCAATTCGGCACTGCGAATCCCCTCGATCCATTCGATCTTATGAAGGTGAATCGACGGGGAGCCCGTTTCCAACTGTTTTCGAATCATTTTGGACTGCTGTTCCGGCAGCGAAGCGGGAAGCGTCAAAACCGCTTGTCTGACCGCTACCGTCGACAGCGCCGTCAAGACGTGATGGCTGAGACCGCGATGACGCTCGCGCCCGTCGGCAAAGCTGATGCGCGGAATAACCGTCGGTTTCCCTTGAAGAGACGAAACCGCATTGACAAGCTCGCCGACCTCAACACCGGTATGCCCTAATGCCGTTCCGGTTCCTGCTATGCCAGGTCCCATGAGGGCAACGATCACATCCGCATGCAAAATATGCTTAGCGGCAAGCAGCGCCGTATACTTATTCACGGTTTCAACATCGCCGCCATAGGCATGGCCGTACGTAACCGTTCCCGCCAGCCAGCCCAGCTTCTTCAGACGATGGACATGCTCGCTCCAGGCGATCGGCAGCGCGGCTCCGTCGCTCATGACATAAGCGATGCGCGGGAGTTGAATCCGTCCGCCCTTCAACTGCTGCTTATGCCGCAACCAGCATATCCATGCGGGCAGCATGCTGTGCAGCTCCCCGATCATGACAGGCACGCCTTCCAGCGTGCTCGGGCGTACGAACAGATCGTGATGCGGACTGCCTTCCTCTTCAGCGGCTTTCACCGCACGCTGCAGCGGCGTATAACGAAGCTTCATGATGGTTCCGGCTGAAGAAAGCCGCGAATCCTCTATGCGTTGTTCCTCTGTAATGGGCGCTTTTTCCCTATCAAGCTCGTTAGCATGTTCGGAAGCATGTTCGGAAGCATGTTCGAAAGTTTGTTCAGGAGCACATTCAGAAGCATGTTCAGCAGCACATTCAGAAGCATGTTCAGTAGAATTTTCAAAATTAGGCTCTCCGTCACATTCGCTTGCTCTCTCCCCAGTTTGACAAAGCCTCTCCGTCAGCGCATATACAAAGTGATATCCGCCGCTTCCCAGCTTCCGGTTGACCGCGGTCGCATTCAGCTTCACCCGATCCCCGATCCGAAGCATTCGAGATATCGTCAGATCATGAACGGCTTTGGCGATCGTCCCGTCATGATCCATTTTCACTTCAAGCCATTGCAGTTCGCCCCGCAGAGCCAGTTGCCCGCACACGACTCCCGTGCTCCATTCAAACATGATGCGTCCTACCTCCTTGCGTTACGTTCTCCGCTTCTATGCTCATACCTATATGCCCGTAAATCCAATCGTATGAAGATCATTTACAGAAAATACACAATTCCAGCCTTCCGGCCGTTGCAAAGCGATTCCAGAATCGATATGATAATAACAGACCGGACGGTCAGTTTATAAGAAAAACACTGTCTAATGCCAAAGGAGTGTCGCGTATGGCACGCCGCCGCGAAGAAGCTGAGCAAACGAAGCGGCTCATTACCGACAAAGCGATGGAGCTGTTCTCGCAGAAGGGCTACGCGGCTACCTCGATGGAAGAAATCCGCACCAGCACCGGAATGAGCAAAGGCAGCATCTATTACCATTTCAAGAGTAAAGAAGCTTTGTTCTTGCACCTGCTTCATATCAATATGCAGAACTGGATCGACAAATGGGAGCTGCTGTCCCGTGAAGCGCCATCGACAACGGAAAAGCTGTACGCGCTTGCCGACCATTTTGCGTCCGATTTTCAAAATCCGCTCATTAAAGCCGCCGAAGAATTTATCGGCAGCCGCGCCGCCAATCCGGAAGTGATGGAACAATTGATGAAGCTGACGTTAACGCCGCTGCCTGTCGTAAAATCCATCATCGACGAAGGGCAGGAAAAAGGCGATCTGCTGGTCGATAATGCGGACGACTTGACCTTGATCGTCTACGCATTGATGGGTGGTCTAGGCATCACGCAAGATACGATGGATTTCGAATCGATCCGGGCGTTATACCGCAAGGCGATCGATATATTTTTGCGAGGTGCCGCTGTTCAAACTTGATTTAACGAAAAAATTTGACCCCCTATTGCTATGACCAGGGAGCCATTTTTTTCGCTCCAATAACTGACTCGTCGGTCAGTTATAGATGGCAATTTTCAAGGGAGGCACACTCGTAATAGTTCTGAAGGCACGCAATAAAACAACATTTTTCTGGCATCATTAACTGACTGAACGGTCGGTTTGGTGTACAAGGAGGTCGGCTTTATGCAAGGTTTATGGAAAAACCGTGTGTTTCGCGTTGTCGTTGCCGCCGATTTGGTGCAACAAATTGCAATTTGGATTCGCAATATCGCTTTATTGTTCTACGTCATGGATCAAACGGGCAACGACCCGGTCGCCGTATCCCTGCTGACAGCTATCGAATATGCGCCGATTTTCCTTTTTTCATTCGTGGGCGGGACGCTTGCCGACCGATGGAACCCGAAAAAAACGCTGATGGCGGGCGACTTGCTGAGCGCAGCCTCCATCGCCGTAATCATCGTTCTGGTATCGATGGGCAACTGGCAGGCGGTATTCGCCGCCACGTTCGTGTCCGCCATCGTCAGCCAGGTCTCCTTGCCCTCCTCCGCGATTATTTTCAAAAAATTCATTCCGGAGGAGCAGGTTTCCGCAGCCATCGGCATTGAGCAATCGATGATGTCGCTATTCGTGATCGCCGGGCCTATCATCGGAACAGCCGTTTATACATGGATTGGACTCAGCAATTCGTTATTATGTTTATGTGCAATGTTTCTCCTGTCCGCGCTGATCCAGCTGTGGCTCCCTTCGACCCCGAAGCCGGAAGCCGCGGCTTCGAACCTATGGTCCGAAATGAAGGAAGGGTTTCGTTATGTGCGCGCCAGCCGGAATTTGCTCGTCATCGCCGTCGTCTTTTCCTTGATCGGCCTTGGATCTGGAATCATTCAACCATTGAGCGTATACGTCCTGATGGAGCGGCTCGGCTTGGAAAAGGAAAGCCTGCAATGGTTCAGCGCATTAGGCGGGTTCGGCATGTTGGTCGGCGGCGTCGCTGCCGCAGCCGTTGCCGATCGGCTGAAGGCGAAACCCGTTTTATTCGCCGGACTCTGTTTTTTGGCGGTATCGACCGTCGTTGAAGTATTATCCGTCTGGATCGCGTTAACGGCCGCCATGGGCTTGCTTGTCGGCATTGCAATGGCGTTTATGCAAATTGTGTTGAGCGCATTAATGATCCGTCTTGTCGACGATTCTTATATCGGCCGCACGAACGGCGCGATAACGCCGCTAATGACCGCCGGCATGCTGATCGGTTCGTCGCTCTCGGGTGTCATCGTCCAGTCATTTACGCTCACGACCGCTTATTTCGTCTCCGCCGCGATCATTTTGGCCGCCGCCTGCTGCGGGTTAGGATTACAAGCGATCAAGTCCCAGGAGCAAAAGATTCCCAAAATTGACCAAGCCGTGTAAACTAAAATAGATCATGACGGTTCATGGAAAGGGGTTTTGGGTTTGGCTTGGAAAAGCATCATGGATCGGGAACAGATCGGCATACGGGTGGATGAGCAGGATACGCTGATCGAAGTGAACAGCGGAGGCGTATCGCCGGTATACGTCACGCTGCGCTTGGGATGTGAGGAGTTGGACATCTTGATCGAGGCTTTGCTGGAAGCACGGGAAATGACAAAGTAGCTTCCACTCTGCCTCTGGATACAGCTCTCATTTTATCGTGAAAACAAGGGGCGTCTTCCCTGCAGTTAACCTGCCGTGAAGCCGCCCCCATTCGTTTATTTGCTCGAGCCCGCGACTTCCTGAATGATCGCTACGACGAGCTCCGCCGTTTTGACCAAATCGGCGACTGCGATTTGTTCCTTGGTCGTATGGATGTGCTCGTAGCCGACTGCAAGATTGACCGTAGGAATGCCCATCCCATTGAAAATATTGGCATCGCTGCCTCCGCCGGATGGAAACGTACGCGGGGTACGGCCGATGCTCCGAATCGCATTCATCGCCGTTATAACAACCGGCGCGGAATCATCGTAATTAAACGCCGGATAGATGACTTCACTGTTGAACTCCGCCTGCGCTCCGTACTCTTTCGCAGCGGCATGCAGCGCCTCACGCATCGCTTCGATCTGCCGGTCCAGCATATCCTGGACGATACTGCGTGCCTCGGCGTACAGCGTAGCCTTGTCGCACACGATGTTCGTCGCTCCGCCGCCTTCGAACTTTCCGATATTGGCCGTTGTTTCCTTGTCGATTCGGCCGAGCGGCATGCGCGAGATCGCCTTGCCGGCCACTTGAATCGCGCTGATGCCATCCTCCGGATTGACGCCGGCGTGCGCCGATTTGCCGGTAATCGTCATTTGGATCCGCGCTTGCGTCGGAGCCGCTACGCAAATATCGCCGATATCGCCGTTCGAATCGAGCGCATAACCGAATTTGGCTTCCATATGCTTCGGATCCATGGCGCGTGCGCCGACCAGGCCGGATTCTTCGCCGACCGTAATGACGAACTGGACTTTGCCGTGCTGAAGGTTATGCTCCCTGAGCGCGCGGATCGCTTCGAACATGGCGGCCAATCCCGCTTTGTCGTCGCTGCCGAGAATCGTCGTGCCGTCGCTGCGGATGATGCCGTCCTCAATGCGCGGCTTAATTCCTTTGCCGGGCGTTACCGTATCCATATGCGACGTGAAGAAGATGGTCGGAATATTCGCAGACACCCCGGCCGACGCTTCCAAAGTGGCGATGAGATTGCCGGCGCCGTGGCCTGTTTTTTCCGCCGCATCATCCTCGAACACATGGAGGCCCAGCGCCTCGAACTTCCGTTTGAGCACGCCGCTGATTTCTTGTTCGTGCTTGGTCTCGCTATCAACCTGCACAAGCTCCATAAATTCTTCGACTAGCTTCTCTTGACGGATCATTGATCTTCCTCCCGCGTGTCAAATAGGGTACAATAGAAATAGAATCAAGCTTTTCACTTTAGTATGTCCGAAAAAGGAGTACGTACCGATGCGAAAAAACAAACTGGTTTTTAAAGTGATCGTTTATGTCATGATCTTCTCGATGCTGCTCTCTACGCTGCTCATAGGAATCGGCTCTCTGTTAGAGTAGGAAGCTCATAGCCGAACACCTCGGCGAACATGGGCAGCAATTGCCCGGCCACTTCTTCCACCGTATGGGTCTGGCCCGTAAAATCCTCAAGGGAGGCCACCCCATACTCCTGAATGCCGCAAGGAATAATGCCCGAGAATCCTTCGATCCCCGACTTGATATTAAAGGCGAACCCATGGCTCGTTATAAAACCCCGCCGCTTGCGGCATTTGTTGAACTTCACGCCGATGGCCGCGATTTTGCGATCGCCGACCCATACGCCCGTATACTCAGGCTTTCGTCCGCCTTCAATTCCGTAGGTTGCCAAATAATTGATGATGACTTGCTCCAGATTGCGTAAATACCCGTGCAAATCCAAGCCTTCCGCATCCAGGTAAATGAGCGGATAACCGACGAGCTGGCCGGGTCCGTGATACGTAATGTCTCCGCCGCGGTCGATTTCGAACACCGAAATGCCTTTCTCCCGAAGCTCCTCTTCGTTAAACAGCAAATGCTCGGGGTGACGCTGCGACCCGATCGTATAGGTCGGCGGATGCTGAAGAAGGAGAAGCGTCTCCGCCCTCTCCCCCTTGTCAATGTCCTTCACCCAAGCTTTTTGCAAATCCCAAGCCGACTCGTAACCGACCATCGGATAATAAATCGCTTCGATTCGTTTCATATATATGCTCCGTTTTCTCTAATACAGCTTCGTATCGAGCGTATAGCTCTCGACATTTTCTTTGACCCGCTGCAGGAACCGTCCGCAAATGACGCCGTCCAGAATGCGGTGGTCGAGCGATAGGCACAAATTCGCCATCGAACGGACGGCAATCATATCGTTGATAACGACCGGACGTTTCACGATCTGCTCGAACGTTAAGATGGCCGCTTGCGGGTAGTTGATAATCGGATACGATAAGATCGAACCAAACGAACCCGTATTGTTAACCGTAAACGTACCGCCTGTCATATCGCTTGGCGATAGCTTGCCTTCTCGCGTGCGGCGAGCCAGATCGTCCACCTCGCGCGCGAGTCCGGCGATATTTTTCTGATCGGCCTTTTTGATAACGGGCGAAAGCACGGAAACTTCCGTCCCGACGAGCAGTGATATGTTGATATCGCGTTTGACGATAATTTTGTCGACCGCCCAAACAGAATTCATGATCGGGTAGTCCTTGATAGCATTCACGACCGCCTTAATCAAGAAGGCAAGATACGTCAAGTTGATGCCTTCGTTGCGCTTGAACTCGTCTTTCAGCTTGTTGCGCAGCAGCATCAGGTTCGTAACGTCGACCTCGATCATCGTCCACGCATGCGGAATTTCCGTCACGCTTTGCCTTGTCTTGCTGGCGATTGTGCTTCGAATCGGCGTTACGTCAATAAAATATTCACCGCGTCCACTGTCCGTTTGCCCTTCCACCTCGATCAGCGGCGTACGAGGGCTCTCCGACAAATGAATGCCGGTCGAACGAACCGGGACGTTCGACACAACCGGCGGAGCGGGCTGTCCTGCCGCTTGAGCCGTCGCTCCTACGGCGGCGTTGGCGGCTGCAACCGTCGATGGCACCGGATTGACGGCCGCTGCGGCTGCCGGCTGCTTGTGCGCCCCGGATTCGATAAATTGCAGCACATCTTTGCGGGTAACTCGTCCTTCCAGGCCGGTTCCGGTCACTTGACGAAGATCGATGCCATGCTCCTCCGCCAAGCTGTGCACGGCTGGCGAGTATCGGCTTCGTACGACTCGGCCCGCGTCGAGACCTTCAGCAGGCTGCTCGGACACAGCTGTAGCCGAGACTGCAGCAGCAGCCGTGACGTTCTCCGACTGGCCGCCCGAAGGCTGCTGGACGGCCGCGGATTGGCCTTGCAGCTCCACGATGCAAATCGCCATGCCGACCGGAACGGTATCGCCTGCCTCGACTAATATTTGCTTGAGCACGCCTTCGACGGTTGACGGCAGTTCTGCATTCACTTTATCCGTAATGACTTCGCAGATCGCCTCGTACCGTTCGATATAATCGCCGGGCTGCTTCAGCCATTTGCCGATCGTCGCCGAAACGAGCGATTCCGCCAGCTGCGGCATGACGATTTCGACATGATTGTTCGTCCCTTGCATAGGTTCCATCTCCTAATCGCTTGAAGTATCTCTTCAACCGTTCATCCTGTAATGATCTAGAACAATGCGAGTTTTTTCATCGCATCTTTGACTTTATCCTTGTTGAGCAAGTAATATTTCTCGAGTGGAGGGCTGTACGGCATCGCTGGCACATCCGGTCCGCACAGCCTCATGATTGGAGCATCCAGCTGGAACAGCATTTCTTCGGCAATAATCGCCGAAACTTCCGCGCCTACGCCGCCGGTTTTATTATCCTCGTGAATAATGAGCACTTTGCCTGTTTTCGCTGCCGCTTCAAGAATCGCCGGCTTGTCGAGCGGCTGGATGGTACGCAGGTCGAGTATGTGCGCGCTGATGCCTTCCTTCTCCAGTTCGGCAGCCGCTTGTTTGGCAAAGTGGACCGGCATGCTGTACGAAATGACCGTAATATCCGTTCCTTCGCGAACGACGTTTGCTTTGCCGATCGGCACGATATAATCGTCCTCTGGCACATCTTCTTCAATGGCCTGGTAGCATTTTTTATGTTCGAAAAATAAGACCGGATCCGGATCGCGCACGGCCGCTTTCAACAAGCCTTTGGCATCGTATGCGGAATACGGAGCTACGATCTTGAGGCCCGGCGTTCCGAAAAAGATCGATTCCGTGCACTGGGAATGGTACAAGCCGCCGAACACGCCGCCGCCGATCGGCGCGCGAATGACGATGGGGCAGCTCCAGTCGTTATTGGAGCGATAACGGATCTTCGCCGCTTCGCTAATGATTTGATTCGTTGCCGGCAGCATAAAATCCGAATATTGCATCTCGGCAATCGGCTTCATGCCGTACATCGCCGCGCCGATCGCCACGCCGGCAATCGCCGATTCGGCAAGCGGCGTATCCAATACGCGCTCCTCGCCGAACTGCTCGTATAACCCTTTGGTCGTCGTGAAGACGCCGCCTTTGCGGCCAACGTCCTCGCCTAGCACGAATACATCTTCGTCGCGCTCCATTTCCTCGCGCATCGCAAGACGAATCGCATCGATATATTGCATCACGGGCATCGCTTATTTCCCCTCCGAATCCGCGTAGACATGCAGCAGCGTGCTTTCAGGCTCCGGGAACGGCGCCATGTCCGCTTCGTCACTCGCTTCATTGATCTCTCGCTTAAGCTGCTCGAGAAACTTCCGATCTTCCTCGTCGTTCCATAAGCCGCATTCCGTCAAATATTTTCTGTACATGGTGGCGCAATCGTTCTGACGGTACTTATCGACCTCTTCCTTCGTACGGTACAGCATATCGTTATCCGACGTCGAATGCGGCGATACGCGGTACATAAACGCCTCGACAAGCGTCGGGCCTTCGCCGCGTACCGCGCGTTCGCGTGCTTCCTTCACGACGCGGTATACTTCGAGCGGATCGTTGCCGTCCACGCGAATCCCCGGAAATCCGTAGCCTAAAGCGCGGTCGGCGATTTTGCCGGCCGTTTGCTTATGCAAAGGAACCGAAATCGCATATTGATTGTTCTCGCACATGAAAATAACCGGTAGCTTATGAACGCCGGCAAAGTTGCAGCCCTCGTGAAAATCGCCCTGGTTGCTCGATCCGTCGCCGAACGTCACGAAGGTGACGAAATCCTTCTTCTTCATCTTCGCGGCAAGAGCGATGCCAACGGCATGCGGCACTTGCGTCGTTACGGGACTTGAGCCGGTCACCATGCGAAGCTTCTTGTGGCCGAAATGCGCCGGCATTTGCCGGCCGCCGCTGTTCGGGTCTTCCGCTTTGCCGAAGGAGTTCAGGAACAGTTCCTTGAACGTCATGCCCGCGGCTAAGACCAGCGTGTAGTCCCGGTAATACGGCAAAATATAATCTTGGGTCAAATCGAGCGCGAATGCGGCTCCGACTTGAGCGGCTTCCTGCCCTACGCCGGAAATCTGGAAGTTGACCTTGCCGGCCCGCTGCAGCAGCAGCGCGCGCTCGTCGAATTTGCGGGCTTTAATCATATACTTATACATTTCAATGGCTTGCTCATCGGTAAGACCAAGCTGACGATGCTTCGTTGTTTGTCCGATCGATGTTTCGTTCGTCATTGGGAAAACCTCCCCATCCGATATTTATAACCTGGTACTAAGACCTGACTCTATTATATACTGTGAAGCGCCTTACCGTCCACTGCCAACATCGCGTCGCCCAGCGCCTCGGATAGCGTAGGGTGCGGATGGACCATCAGGCCGACTTCCCAAGGGGTGGCATCCAATATTTGCGCAAGCGCCGCTTCCGTTATGTTCTCGGTTGCATGCGGCCCGATGATGTGCACGCCTAGAATATCGTTTGTCTCCTTGTCGGCAACCACTTTGGCGAATCCGTCGCTTTCCCCGTAGACAAGCGCTTTGCCGATCGCTTTGAAGTGTACCTTCGCCGATTTGACCTGGCGGCCTTCGGCTTTGGCTTGTTTCTCCGTGATGCCGACGCTCGCCACTTCCGGACGCGAATAAATGCAACGCGCAATCAGATGCGGCTGGATCGGCTTCGGCTTGAGCCCGCAAATATGCTCCGCGGCTTGAATGCCTTCACGCCCTGCTGCATGGGCAAGCTGCAAGCCGCCGTTGACGTCGCCGATCGCATAAATATGCGATTCCGTCGTTTGCATAAACTCGTTGACCCGGATAACGCCCCGCTCCAGCCGAACGTCCGTATTTTCCAAGCCGATCGTCTCGACGTTGGCTTGTCGGCCTATGGATACGAGCAGCTTCTCGGCGCTTAACTCCAACCGGTCTTCGCCGCGAAGGGCTTCGACAAACACTGCCCCGTTGTCTGTGCGGAACGTGTCCACAAGCAGCTTGGCTCCCGTCAATGTGCGGACGCCGCGCTTCTTGAGCAGCCGCTCCAGCTCGCGGGCGATGTCCTCATCCTCGGCGGGCAGCAGCTGCTTGTCCGCTTCGATGAGCGTCACTTTGACGCCGAAATCGGCGAGCATCGACGCCCACTCGACGCCGATGACGCCGCCGCCGACAATCAGAATCGATGCCGGCAAGGCATCCATCGTCAACGCCTCGTCGCTCGTCAGCACATATTCGCCGTCGGCTTTCAGCCCCGGCAGCATGCGCGGACGAGAGCCCGTAGCGATAATGAGGTTGGCCGGGACGATCGTCTCCACCTCGCCGTCCGGCAATTCAACCGCAACGGCCCCGCTGCGCGGCGAGAAGATGGAAGGCCCGGTTACGCGGCCTTTCCCCTGAATGATCTCGATTTTATGCTGGCGGATTAACGATTGAAGCCCCTTGTGCAGCTGCTCCACCACTTTTTCCTTGCGTCCGCGCACTTTCCCGAAATCGAGTGTTACGTCCGACGCCGTAATGCCGTATGTATCGCTGTCTTTCATCGTCGCGTATACTTCCGCGCTGCGCAGATACGCTTTGCTCGGAATACAGCCGCGATGCAGGCAAGTACCGCCTACTTTGTCTTTTTCGATGATAATGACCTTTTTCCCTAATTGTGCCGCCCGAATCGCCGCGGAATATCCGCCGATTCCTCCGCCAAGCACAGCCACGTCGCATTGTATCGTCATGTATAAACCTCCGACAATAGGATTCCTTCAGAATACTCTCTATTGTAACCTTATTTGGCGCCATAAGAAAAGTCCATTCGAAGCATGTCAGTTGATCGCCCTTGCCGCGAAGAATGACTTGCTTAAGATGAAGCTCTTCTCTTAATAGGGTCCGTTCACCAATTCGACAGAAAAAGTAGAAAAGAGTATGATATGATAGTTGGAGCAAAAGCAACACAACATAAGGCGAGGGAAACATGTCATGAAGTTGGTAATTTCGCGATTTATCGCTATCTTGATTCTTGTGATTCCGGGCTTGATGGCCGCATACGGCTTTCTGGCGATGAAGGATTCGCTGTTCGATTATTTCTCCGCGCACGGGAATGAAGACGTTACGCCCGAGCTAGCCTGGGGCAAGCTGCTGCTTGGTATCGTTCTGTTCTTGGCCGGCGTTGCGTTTATCGGCGGATGGATTTTTTTCCGGGATCGCAAACGCAACTATTTATCGCCCCGCTTCCGCAAAAAAAGAAAAAGAACATAAGGCGAAACACGCAGGACGTTATCCCTGCCGTTTCAACCGGCCCAACCGATCCAGCCAGCTCAATACCCGGCTTCGGGTGATCGACTCCGACAACGATCCGCGTTCGGCTGCAACGTGCAGAAGCGCCAGCACCAAGAGCATAAGCAGCTGCAGCCACGCAGGAGACCCAAGCACAAAGCAGCAGCCTAGTGCGAATCCCAACAGATTCGCCCCGCTATCGCCGAGCATGAGCTTGCCCCTGACGTCCGGAACGAATAGTATCGCCGATCCGACCAGCATCGGAACGAGCAGCGGCAAACAGCTTGCCGCGAATCCATAACCGCAAGTCAACAATATGGCCGCAAACGCAAAATACCCTTTTAGAGCACGCCCCGGACGAACGTCAAGCAAATTGATCGTATTCGTCATCAGCGCAATCAACGCTGCCTGCAGCATCCCTTCCGCCCATCCGTTCGCCGTTTCCAAGACGATGAGCATCGCCATCGCAAAGGTCGTTCCGGCCTTCAAGATGCCTGTCGTGATCATTCTCCGATGCCACAGCGCGTCCCAATGACCGCGCAGTCCTTTTATGTTCTTGTCCCCCAGAAGATCGTCCAGTCCGCCTACGATCACGATCAAGGTGCATGACATCAAAATCAACATCAATGTAACCCCTGCATGAAGTTCATCTCGGGTCATATAATCTGAGGATACCATGAAAGGGTAAAGGAACAGCAGCAGCCATAAATACGTCCCCATCCCGCAAACAATAAAGTCCCCGCGATAATTAGCCGCGACGAGCTTCAGCCGCCGGTGTATGATTCGTACAATCGGCAGCATAAGACCCGCCGACACGACAAAAAGACCGAATCTGAACCATTCCGTCATGTAGACCTCCATTTCGCAAGCAGCGTCCGGCTGATTTGTAAGAATTGTTTGCCCCGATGCAATATTCCCGTCCAGTCGCGTCCCGTTTCCCGATGGCGGAAAGGCATGTCCAGCTCCATCACGCGAAATCCGCCGCGTACCGCATCAATCGTTAATCCGACCTCGATCCCGAAACGATCCGCCAGATTGCCGGCTGCCTCCAGCACTTCGCGGCGCATCGCCCGTTGACCGGATAACGGCGAATCCGTCGTATACCCCGACAATCGATGAATGCCGAACCGCGCAATCCTGCGTACGATCCCCCAGCCCCCCTTATTTTGAGGCCGCGGCAGCTTTGCGATGACCATATCCGCCTCACCTTCCTGTAGAGGCGTGAGCAGCTGCCCCACATAACGGGCAGACTCGCCTAGATCCGCATCCAGAAAAACGACGATGCCGTGCTGTGCTGCTTTCCAGCCCTCGGTTAGCGCTGCGCCCTTCCCTTTATTGCGCGTGTGAACGATGACGCGGTCCGCCCATTGCATTGCCTGTTCGCACGTGTCATCCGAACTGCCGTCGTCCACGACGATCAATTCGTCCCATACACGGTTCGCGCCCTCAACTTGAGTCAACCGCAGCTGCCGCAGCGTTGCCCAGAGTCTTTCCGATTCGTTCCATGCCGGAATAATGATCGTGACTTTTTCCGTTCGGTTCATCATAATGGCCCCATCAACTTGCTCAGTCCCTTGACATCAACTAACTTCGCGCCCAGCTTCAGCCGGGCTAGCCAGGTGCTTGCCATTCCTTTGCGGCCTTTCTCGTAAAAGTCAGCCATATGCGTATGGGAGCCAACCGTTACGATTAATTCTGCCTGCCCTTCATGGGCAAGCAATAAAGCCATGTCCTCGCTCGTGCCGGGGATCGCGGCGATATGCGCAGGCAGTCCCAATCGGCGCAGCCGAATCGCACCGGGCGCCCTGCCGTCTTCATAGGCTTGTACGACGATATCCCGGCAGACGGAAAGGGCCGCATCCGAGACGCTGTCCATATCCCCTACGACGATATCAGGCGTCATCCCAAGCTCAAGCAATGCATCCGCACCGCCGTCAACGCCAATCAGCACCGGTTTGGTTCTGGCGATGTACGGCGTAATGGCGAACAAATCGTCGCGGTATCCGCTTCCCCGGGCTACGACGACAGCACCTCTCCCTGCCATATCGGTTTGCAATTCCGGCATCGCGGACAGCGGACGAAGCACGGTTCCTTTGTCCCGGCGAATGTAAGAAATCGTATTATCGACAAAACGATCCAGTTCTGCAAGTGCGTTGTTCGCCGCTTGCTCTTTTTTCTCCGCCCAGTCGAGCTTCGTGAACGGCATAATCGGAATTTCGATGATCTTGCGATGATGATATATACAAAGCCGATTCAACGTAATTCGTCCGACAGATCCGCCGCGTATTCGCTCAAAATAGCTTCGATCCAATTCATAGAGAGGAATATTCCTTTGCAACAGAAGCAATGGACCCGGCGGCAAAAAAATACCGCTCATCATCGCGCCGGCATTGATCACCGCCCTGACCTTGGCGCCGATCAACCCCGAGGCTGCCGCTTCATCCATATCGATATGATCGATGACGGCGATACTATCCGGTTCGATGCTGTGCAGCAGCTTTTTTGTGCTTCGGTTGATATGGATGACGCCTTCTATGATATCCGAAGAAGGATCGGGTAACGTTAACCGCATGGGATGCCTCCTCAGTCGAGATTTGCCCTATACGGTTAGTATGATTTTCCAGGCAATGAATTATTCCCGGTTACGCAATAAAGCATCCAACAATTCACCGACATGATATCGATGTTTTCTTCACCTTAACCATATGTAGCTGCTTTCTTATTCACTTGTATGCCGCATAAACTGCCGGAAAAAAACCGCTACTCGATCGGTTTTGTCGAACCAATAAATAGCGATTCAAAAAAGCCTCATCCTTAACAAAAACGGCGATGCGATCTGTGGCAACGGTTGCTTCCCAACAGCACGATGGCTAACAAATCAAATAAGACAAGCGGTATAATCGGGAAAAAGAACCACGAGGTGTGCGCTTTGTTGTCATCGCGATGGTTGTGGCCGAATGGTTGGAGATACATCGTATTGTTGTCCAAACGGACCACCTTGCCTTCGTATATGCCATGTCTGGTCGTCACGCGGACATTTCGGCCCACATATTTATCATAGCGGCTCGATCGAGTAGAGGACATTGAGATTCCCTCCTTTCATTGTTGATTAATACAATCTATGAATGACTTGGTAGCGCGGTGTGGGTTTCATCGTCATTTTCATAGAGAAATACCGCAAAAAACCGCCGTTGACGGCGGTTTGCTAATAAGGCTGGCGATAGATTGATAGATTGCTGAGCCATTCTCGGCTGAAATCACGAAATTTTCCCCTTGGCATTCAGGACGGCGACGGCGATTTGCTCCCGGTTCGAAATTTGTTCCGCTTCTTCTTCGGCCGACGATCTAACAACAAAACGGGCTTCCCGCGATTCGCCTTCCGAATCGATATATTTGACGAAAAAAGGCATTCAACTCCTCCTTTTCATATTTTATAAAGTGTTACATCATAATCGGCGAAAATTTCTTCGATCATTCGGCTGACTATCGCCCAATCGCCATTCGCTAACCCGCAGCCTATGTTGAATGGCAGCGCAACAGAAGCCTCCCTCAACATAGCCTGTTGTTTCAACTGAAGAAGAGAACGACGCAACGCATCGTAGTTCGTATATATTTGATTGCTTCTGCCATACCGGTATTGCCCGAATAAATTAGCAATCACTTTGCCGCCGGCAGTCCCGATGAGTTGGCATTCGCCTAGTAGTTGTCTTTTGTCCGATTGCAGCTCGCATTTTTCTTTATATGATTCATACACATGCGGGTATGCTGCTCTAATGGCTCTCGCAATTCCGGATCCCATAACCCCCTGGCAATTTACCTGGTGCCCAAGAATGACCTCCGCGGCATTCAATAGATCGCCTTCTATTATTTTTACCGCCAACAAATATGCCTCCAATTCGAATTTCGAAATTTCTGATGTTCACAACCTTCGCTTCAATCTATTTTATTTCAACAGGGACATTCGAAACCCCTTTATTTTTCCAATAAAAAACACTCTGTCATCGGATATACAACATCCGATAAGAGAGTGTTTCGTGTTAAACTATAGGCTTGCTAAAAATCCTTTCAGCTCACCTTATGCTCGATCCGCAGCTTATCCGCCACCATCGCGATGAATTCGCTATTGGTCGGCTTCGACTTGCTGATGTTGATCGTGTAACCGAACAGGTGGCTGATGCTGTCGATGTTGCCGCGCGTCCAAGCGACTTCAATCGCATGGCGAATCGCGCGTTCGACGCGGCTAGGCGTTNATTCGCTATTGGTCGGCTTCGACTTGCTGATGTTGATCGTGTAACCGAACAGGTGGCTGATGCTGTCGATGTTGCCGCGCGTCCAAGCGACTTCAATCGCATGGCGAATCGCGCGTTCGACGCGGCTAGGCGTTGTTTTGAATTTCTCGGCAATCGTCGGATACAACGTTTTGGTGATGGCGCCGAGCAAGTCGATGTTGTTGTATACCATCGTAATCGCTTCGCGAAGGTATTGGTACCCTTTAATATGAGCAGGAACGCCGATTTCGTGAATGATGCTCGTAATGTTGGCGTCCAGGTTTTTGCCTTTGGACAAAGGAATGACGTTGGAGCGCGCCGCGGCGACTGCGGACGAAGTTCCGGCCGTTGAGGCAATCGGGCCGTTGGACACGAGCTGGCGAATCCTGTTCGTTAGCATTTCCATATCGAAAGGCTTCAATATGTAATAGGATGCCCCAAGCTGCACCGCTTTTTGCGTAATGTTCTCCTGGCCAAATGCGGTAAGCATTATAATTTTCGGCTGAGGCGACAGATTCATACCACGCAACCGTTCGAGAACGCCCAGACCGTCGAGATGAGGCATGATAATATCGAGAATCAAAACGTCGGGAACCGACCTTGTCTCCGATAAATGGCGAAGTACTTCTTCACCGTTATAAGCCACCCCTGTAACAACCATATCATGTTGCTCTGAAATGTACTCTGCGAGTAAGTTCGTAAATTCCCGGTTGTCGTCTGCTAACAATACTTCAATCTTTTGCAATGTCCAAAGCCTCCTCAAATGATTGTTTATTGTGTAAGTTGTTGTCTGTTATCCTATATTACGTTTTCGACACGGCCCCATAAAATCCTTCTGTCGAAAAAACTTTTTCTTTCTTTTTTTGTAAAAGTATTTTATAATAAATAATTTGCTACATACCTCAACAGGTTTCCCCATAAAACGAAATGTTTCGACAAAAGACAAAAAATCTTAAGGCGAATTAGCTCGCCCTAAGACTTTGTGCGGTCGGTTTCATCATAATGCCTGCATCCTGCAGCATCCACTCTATAAAACAGCCGTATCCCGAAGTCGGATCATTAACGAATACGTGCGTTACTGCGCCAATCAGTTTGCCGTTCTGAACGATCGGACTGCCGCTCATGCCTTGAACGATTCCTCCGGTTTTGTCGATTAAACGGGGGTCTGTAATTTTGATGACAAGCCCTTTGGTCGCAGGCTGCTGCTGCCTGGAAACATGGACGATTTCGATATCGAATGTCTCAACCTGCTGTCCGTTGACGACGGTCAATATTTGTGCCCGACCTTCCTGCACTTCTTCGGCAAAAGCAACCGGAATCGCTTCTTTGAAGCGGCTGTGATCAGGCATATCCTTCATTTTGCCGAATATTCCGAAATGGGTATTGCGTTCGATATTGCCAAGAACTTTGCTTTCTTTGAAGAAGTGTGCACGTTTTTCTCCGGGTTCCCCCGTATGGCTTTTATTGATCGATGTGACATTGGACTGTACGATTTGGCCTTCGCCAACGACAATCGGCGATTGCGTGTCCATATCGGTAATAATATGACCTAGAGCTCCGTAAACCCCTTGATCCGGTGCGTAAAACGTCAATGTGCCGACCCCTGCCGCAGAATCGCGGATATACAGGCCAAGACGATAGGAACGATCTTCAACATCATAAACCGGCGTAATTTGGGCTTTTGTTTCCTTCCCTCCCCGCAGGATCGTCAGATCGAGCGGCTTCTGTGCTTTACCCGCTTCATCAACAATAGGCGCTACTTTGGAAACATCGTTGACGTATTTGCCGTTAATGCGCACAATCAAATCTCCAAGCTTGATGCTGGCTTCTTCGCCGGGGGAAATTTTTTGATCCTTGGATTTAGCCACAAGATGATGGCCTACCACGAGAATGCCGGCGGAACGAAGCTTGACTCCAATCGTCTGTCCGCCCGGGATAACCTTCAAATCGGGGACGACGCTGACCTTCACCGTTTTTAACGGAATTTTGCCAAAAAGCTTAAGTTTCATTTCGGTCTGGCCTTCATGCTGCGGCTGCAAGGAAATGGGCTTCTTCAAATCGACCTGCAACGATTCCTTAGCATGGCCATTGACATTGACAATGGCCGGATTATCGATCGTCAGTTGAGCGTGAACCGGCATCGTCAGATGCAGTTCCTTGCCTTGCCCGGAGAACAACCTGAGTTCCGTCGGAAATGCGGCGTAGCTTTGAAACGGGGTCGATACGCTAATCAAGCAAACGATGAAGACAAGTAAAAGGCCGAAGCATTTTTTTCTCATGCCCGAGAACAAACATCATCACGCTCCTTCGCTTCCATCGCTCGACGAAGTTGATCGCCATTTGCGTACCTATAAGTTAACCGCCGCCCAAACGTTTTATTACTGCATATCGCTTCCGACAATGCCTTACACTGTGCTTGCTTTCTTGTCTTCCGCCAGCTGTAACATTTCTTTGGCATGATGCAATGTTGTTTCCGTCACTTCCACGCCGCCCAGCATTCGGGCGAGTTCTACGGTTCTGCCCTGTTCATCCAACGCTTTCACTTTCGTTGCCGTCCGCTCCGCCTCGACGACTTTGCGTATTTCATAATGATGGTCGGCCATGCAGGCGACCTGCGGCAAATGCGTAATGGAGAACACCTGGCACGTTGCGGACAAGCGCGATAATTTCTCGGCGATCGATTGCGCGGCTCGTCCGCTCACCCCTGTATCCACTTCGTCGAACACGAGCACGGGAATTCGGTCCACTTTGGCGAATATCGCCTTCATTGCAAGCATAATTCGAGACATCTCTCCGCCGGAGGCGATTTTATGTAAGGAACGAACCGGCTCGCCCGGATTCGCCGACAATAAAAATTCAACGACATCAAAGCCATGCTTCGTAAATCGAAGCCGCGTCCCATCCACTTCCCAGCCTCGAGGATCTTCCTGGCGCGTGATGCTGACCTCGAACTGCGTGCGCTCCATCTGCAGGCTGCGCAGCTCCTGTTCGATTTCCCTAGCCAGCTTCTGGGCGACTTGATGCCGGGCTTCGGATAATTTCCGGGCCAACGCTTCTACCGCGACATATCGCTCATCGGCGTCCTTTTGCAGCTTGGCAATCACTTCATCCTTACGCTCCATGACGTCAAGCTCGCGATTAATCGTATCCAAGTATGTTAAAATTTCAGTAATATTGTCCCCGTATTTGCGGCGAAACGAGTTGATCAAATCCAAACGCTGCTCGATCTCTTCCAGCCGATCCGGATTAAATTCAATTTGCTCCCGGTAATCGCGCAATTGGAATGAAGCATCCTCGAGCTGATAATAAGCCGATTGCAGCTGCTCTACTAGCGGATGTAGCACGGTTTTGTCATAAGTCGAGATGTCGCTTAGCTTCTGAATCGCCTTCGATACGGTCTCGATCCCTTTGCCGCCATAGAGCCATTGGTAAGCATCGGATACGGACTGCATCATTTTCTCCGCATTGGATAGTTTGCGCTTTTCTTCGGCTAACCATTCGTCTTCGCCGATTTTTAATCGCGCGGCTGATATTTCTTCCACCTGAAAACGATACAAATCGATCATTTGCAGCGTCTTCTGGCTCGATTCCTGCAGCTGCTCCAGCTCCTTCAAGGTTGCCGTATAGGCCGAATATGCTGCTTGATAGTCCGATTTGACAGGGCGGATCGAAGCCTCGCCGTATAGGTCAAGCCAATGCATATGCTGTTCAACCTTAAGCAGCGATTGATGCTCGTGCTGGCCGTGTATGTTTACAAGCCGCTCACCTGCTTCGCGGAGCATCGACAAATTAACCAACTGGCCGTTTATCCGGCTTGTGCTTTTGCCGTGCTGCGTCAGTTCGCGGCGAATAACCAAATGCTCATCCGGCGATGCATCGATGCCTTGATTTTGAAGCGTTTCCCATACGGGATGGGTCGGCTCAATATCGAACAAAGCCTCGATTTCCGCTTTTTCGCACCCATAACGAATGATGTCGGCCGATCCTCGTCCGCCGACAATCAAGCTTAAAGCATCGATAATAATCGATTTGCCGGCTCCCGTCTCGCCGGTCAACACATGAAACCCGTCATGAAACGTTACGCGAACCGATTCCACGACGGCTAGATTGCGAATCGACAATTCAACCAGCATGCTGTGCACCGCCTATCTCTACGAAATCATTTCCATTACGCGTCCGATCACTTGCTTGCTCTGCGGCTTCGTCCGACAAATAATAAGGATCGTATCGTCGCCGCAAATCGTACCCATCACTTCCGGCCATTCAATCGAATCGAGCAATGCACCAATCCCGTTCGCCGTTCCCGGCAAGCATTTCATAACGACCAAATTTTCGGTGAAATCGATATGGACAAAATTGTCCACTAACGAACGTTTCAGCTTCTGAAGCGGATTCACTCGCTGTTCCGTAGGGAGCGAATATTTGTAACGCCCGTCCCCAAGCGGCACTTTGATCAAGTGCAGCTCCCGAATATCTCGCGAGATGGTCGCTTGCGTTACTTCCAGTCCCGACGCACCCAATGCTTCGATCAGCTCGTCCTGTGTTTCGATTTCTTGCGTCGTTACGATTTCACGGATTTTGATATGCCTTCGACCTTTCATGAATATCCCCCAATATCGAACTTGATTTTATTTACTTTGCGTTCTTTCGTATCTACATACAGCACTCCCGAGCAATTTTCGAACAGGAGCGGATACGCGAGTAGACGTTCCCTGATGCCGCTGCCGGTCCAATCGATCGGTTTGCGGTCTTTGGCGATTTTGACGACATACAATTCATTGTCCGATCGCGCGAAGCAATCGATGAACAATCGGCTTTCCAATTCTTGATCGTCATCCAGCCGGATATGAATCGGAACTCGATACTTACCGGCCAAAACCTGGTACCCTGCTTCTTGAAGCAAAGCAACCGTGTCACTTCCCTCCAGCTCGGCCAAATTGCCGGCTTCTTCGGGAATTTTCAGCTTAATCGGACCGTACAGCCACCGGTGAAAACGAACATAAATCCACACAACTGCAATCACAATGATGAGCGCCATGACGGCCGTATCGACTGGGAACTGCATGCGATCACCTCGAGTACATATTCGAGGCATAATTTAGCTTTTCCTCTTTTCTAGCAAAAGAAACTCATCCTCAGGATGAGTTTCGGTTGAAGGTCGCTGCCGCTTCCTTGACGACATTACGAATCTTTTCATGAAGCTCGGTATCTTCCGCATCGGTGCGAGCCGCTTCGGTCGAATCGCCCGGAACCGACCAATAAGCCAAAAATTCGATGTTCCCTTCGCCTCCGGTAATCGGGGAAAAAGTTAAACCGTCCAGCTTAAAGCCCAAGTCTCTGGCAAAAGCAAGTACTGACGTAAGCACCTCGACATGCACGGAGGAGTCGCGAACAACTCCGGATTTGCCGACCTTCTCCCGCCCTGCCTCGAATTGAGGCTTGATTAGCGCAACAACGCCGCTCAGCGGTTTTAATAAAGGATACAATGCCGGCAAAATGATTTTTAATGAAATAAACGAAACATCGATCGTCGCAAAATTCGGCTCCGGTCCTTGCAAATCAGCCGGCGTGACGAAACGGAAGTTCGTTCTTTCCATCACGTTGACCCTGGCATCGTTGCGAAGCGGCCAGGCAAGCTGATTGTAGCCGACATCGATGGCATAAACATATGAAGCTCCATTGCGCAAAGCGCAATCGGTGAACCCGCCGGTGGAAGCGCCGATATCCAGCATCACGGCGTCTTGAATGTTAAGCGAAAAATAACGAAGCGCCTTCTCAAGCTTCAATCCGCCGCGGCTTACGTAAGGATGGACCGCGCCTTTGACATGCAAAGCGGAATCGCGGGCAATCTTCGTTCCCGCTTTTTCCACCCGCTCATTGCCGACGTAGACGAGTCCGGCCATAATCGCGGCCTTCGCTTTTTCCCTGCTCTCATAAAAACCTTGTTCCACCAATAATAGATCGATACGTTCTTTATCTGCTGACATCGTTGCTCCTATTGCTTGTTCTGTCGAATGAGGCCTTATGCCCGCTGCCGTTTGCGGGGAAGCATGTTCTTGACTTCGGCTACAATCCTCTCAACCGTTAAGCCCACTTCCTGCTGCTGTTCTTTGATGCTGCCGTGCTCGACGAAATAATCCGGAACGCCCATCGGCTTCACTTGCATATGGAAAATGTTATGCTGAGCATAAAACTCCAAAATAGCACTGCCTAACCCGCCCATCGTCGACGCCTCTTCCAGCGAAATCACATTGAGCTGTTCCTTCGAAAGCTGCAGCAGCATATGCTCGTCGAGCGGTTTGATGAAACGTGCATTAATAACGCGGACGTTCAGCCCTTCGCGCTTCAGCTGCTCGGCTGCTTCCTCAGCGAGCTGCACCATCGGGCCGATCGCCAGAATCGCCGAGGAATCGCCTTCTCGGACAACTTCCCAACTGCCGATCGGAATCGGCGTCAACGTTTCCTGAATCGGAACGCCCACAGCATTAATTCTCGGATAACGGATCGCAATCGGGCCGTCATCGTAATCGACCGCGGTTTTCATCATGTTGCGAAGCTCGTTCTCGTCCTTCGGCATCATAATGACGATGTTCGGAATATGACGCAGGAAAGCGATATCGAATACGCCGTGATGCGTCTCGCCGTCCGGTCCGACAAATCCGGCCCGGTCGATCGCGAAGATCACGTTCAAATTTTGCCGGCAAATGTCGTGTACGACTTGGTCGTAAGCGCGCTGCAGGAATGTCGAATAAACAGCGAACACCGGTTTCCTGCCTTCGATCGCCAGCGCCCCGCACAACGTAGCGGCATGCTGTTCGGCGATGCCTACATCGATCATCCGATTCGGGAATCGCTCCGCGAATTTCAGCAGTCCCGATCCTCCCGGCATCGCCGGCGTGACGGCGACGATACGCTCGTCTTGTTCGGCAAGCTCGATTAACGTTTTGCCGAAAATGTCCGTATACATCGGATTGCCGACCGCCTTCAGCATTTGTCCCGATTCGATCTTGTAAGGCGATGCGCCGTGCCATGTGAAGGAATCGGCTTCCGCCGGAGAATAACCTTTGCCTTTGACGGTGACAACATGTACAAGCACCGGACCTTGGACCTTATCGGCTTGCCGAAGTGCATCCAACAAGAGCGGCAGGTTATGTCCGTCTACCGGGCCCACATACGTTAGCCCAAGCTCCTCGAACCATACGCCGGAAACAAGCATATATTTCAGGCTGTCTTTGACGCGCTCCGCGGTTTTGGCCAGCTTGCCGCCGATCGCCGGAATTTTTTTGAGTAAATAGTTCAGTTCGTCCTTCGCTTTAATATAATGTTTATCGGAGCGAATTTTGCATAAATAGTTGTGCAGCGCACCGACATTCGGAGCGATCGACATTTCATTGTCGTTCAAAATCACCATCACGTTCTTCTTCTCGTGACCGATATGATTCAACGCCTCAAGAGCCATACCTCCGGTCATGGCCCCATCGCCGATCAATGCGATTACTCTGTTCGTCTCGCCCTTCAGGTCACGCGCCATCGCCATGCCGATCGCCGCCGACAGCGAAGTGCTGCTATGTCCGGCTTCCCAAACGTCATGTTCGCTCTCCGAACGTTTCACGAATCCGCATAAACCGTTATGCTTGCGCAATGTATGGAATAAATGTTTACGGCCGGTCAAAATTTTGTGAACGTACGATTGATGACCGACATCATAAATAATTTTGTCGACAGGACTATTAAATAAATAATGCAAAGCAATCGTTAGCTCGACAACACCTAAGTTGGGCGCGAGGTGTCCCCCGGTAGCCGATAGGTTCTCGATGAGGAAATGGCGGATTTCGCCCGCCAATTGTTCGAGTTCTTTAACGGATAACCGCTTCAGGTCGTCTGGCTGGTCAATTTGTTCAAGCAGCACGTGTGTTTCCTCGCTTTCCGAGCACTAAGGGTAGAAAAGATTCTGATCGAAGTACGTCGCGCTCAAATGTATCCATGACTCCGTTATATGAAATGATGGATTGTTCATTCATTCGAGTAAATTTGGCATCTTTTTCGTTATTATTATAACACATCGAGAAAAATATGCCCATTATGTCCATCCATTGCCCGAGGCTAGCATGATGAAACGAGCTGCGAATCAGTGATCCCGTTTCATTAAATAATCGGCAATCTGCAGCAATCGCGAAGGGAACGGAAAGTTCGCCTGCAGGATCGCTTGTTTGCCTTGTTCCGTCAATTCGCTTACTTTGCGCTGACTCGCTTCCAATCCGATAAAATACGGGTAGGTTACCTTGTTCAGCTTCATATCGCTGTTCACTTTTTTGCCAAGCTTCGCTTCGTCGCCGATGATATCCAATATATCGTCTTGGATTTGAAAGGCCATTCCGATGCAATAACCGAAACGCTCCAATGCCTGAAGCTGCGCGTCGGTTGCTCCGGCGATCCTGCCGCCGGCCTTAAGCGAAAAAACGATCAAATCGCTCGTTTTGTGCGCATGGATATATTCCAGCTGCTCTAAGCTCGTTATTCCTTGCTCCCCTTGCATGTCGGCCGCTTGACCGCCTACCATTCCTTTGGCACCGGCCAATGCGGCAAGTTCTTCCACGATGGAAAGTACTTGATCTGCTGCAATGCGGTGCTTGCGAGCGGACTGTACGACGGAATAAAAAGCGTGTGTGAGCAGAGCGTCTCCAGCCAAAATAGCCATCGCTTCGCCGTAAACCTTATGATTCGTCAGCTTGCCGCGGCGATAATCGTCGTTGTCCATGGCCGGCAAGTCGTCATGGATCAAAGAATATGTATGAACCATTTCGATCGCGCACGCGACAGGCATAGCGGCTTCCGTCGATCCGCCGAGCGCTTCGGCGGCGGATAAGACCAGGATCGGACGCATCCGTTTGCCGCCGGCCATCAGCGAATAATCCATGGACTGACGGAGCGTTGCCGGAACATCCCACCCGGACGGCAACGAGGCCTCAAGCTCCGTCTCCACTCGCGACGAAAGCAGTTTTAAATATTCCGAAATCGATAACGCTTCATTCACCGAAAATCACCTTATTCTTCATTCATGGGTGTAAATGCTTTTTTCGTATATTGGCCGTCCTCTTCAATCAGCATATCGATTTTGCGTTCGACTTGCTCCAGCTTCTGACTGCAAAATTGTGACAGCTTCATGCCTTCCTGAAACAGCTCGATCGCTTGCTCTAGCGGCACGTCGCCGTTTTCGAGCCGTTCGACGATTTGTTCCAGCTTGGACAGCGCCTCTTCAAAACTAACCGTTGCTTCGACCATTCCCCGTATCCTCCCCATTCATCGACCACACCTGGCAATCCAGTTCCCCATCGATGAGTCTAACTTTGACCAAATCCCCAAGCTGCACGTCATCCAGCGACTTGACCAGCTTCTTGCGATGTTCATCGTAAACTAGGCTGTAGCCTCGCTGCATGACCTTAAGCGGGCTAAGCGCGTCCAGTTGCCGAATGCCCGCCGTAAGCCGGTAGCGATGGTCCTTATAGACCGATTGCATCGCCTGCTGCAGCAGATGTCTTGCGGTGACGGTCCGCTTGCGCGCTTGATTCACTTGCTCCGCAGGATTGTATGCAGCAAGCGAAGCGGATAAGCGCTTCAAGCGATCCTGTTCGCGGCTGAAGCGGTGCGTCAGCCTGAATTTCAGCCGCTCCGACAATCGGTCGACCCGTTCCGCATGCTCGAGCAAATACCGCCTAGGATACAAGAAATACGGCGAACGCTTGAGCCGGTTTAGCTTCTCCTGCGACCTTTGCACCTGGAGTTTCATCCCTTTGCTCAACCGCTGTTGCAAATGGTTCAGCCCCTGCTTTAACTCCG
The DNA here is from genome assembly GCF_056120465.1 of Paenibacillus sp. sgz302148. Taxonomy (NCBI): domain Bacteria; kingdom Bacillati; phylum Bacillota; class Bacilli; order Caryophanales; family Paenibacillaceae; genus Paenibacillus; species Paenibacillus sp. sgz302148. The sequence goes on along the minus strand of NZ_JBVYOJ010000007.1, from coordinate 190,445 downwards.
CGTGATGAGCGACGGCAAGCTCGGCCGCCGCCGTCGGCGTCGCCGCGCGTAAATCGGCGACAAAATCGGCAATCGTAAAGTCGGTTTCGTGACCGACCGCGGATATGATCGGAATGATCGATTTGTAAATGCTCCGCGCTACGATTTCTTCGTTAAACGCCCACAGCTCCTCGAGCGATCCGCCGCCGCGCCCGACGATCAGGACGTCGACCTCGTTCAGCCGGTTCATCTCGTCAATGGCTCTCGCTATGGAAGCAGCGGCTTGCGTGCCTTGCACAAGTACAGGAAAGAGCAATACCGGTACGTTCGGATGCCGGCGCTGCAATGTCGTTACGATATCCCTCACCGCGGCGCCTGTAGGAGAAGTAATGACGCCTACAGCCCGCGGGAAACGCGGGATCGGTTTCTTGACATGGGCCGCGAACAAGCCTTCGTCTTCCAGTTTCTTCTTGAGCTGCTCATAAGCCAGAAACAAACTTCCGATGCCGTCCGGCTGCATTTGCGTCACGTAAAACTGGTATGCCCCGTCGCGCTCGTAGATCGAGATGCTGCCGCGGGCGAGCACCATCATCCCTTCCTTCGGCATAAACGCAAGCCGCTGATTGTGCGAAGCGAACATGATGCTCTTGATTCGGCTGTCGCTATCCTTCAGCGTAAAATACATATGGCCGCTGGAATGGCGGGTGAAGTTCGATATTTCGCCGCGAACCCAAATATCCTGTACCTGCGGATCGGATTCGAGCTTGATTTTGATATATTTCGTTAATTCCTTAATCGATAATACGCGCTGGCCCGGAATAAGGTTCACAATTCGTCAACCTTTCTTATCGGTTCGATTTGCGTGCGGCTTCAAGCGTGTTGTTCATCAGCATCGTGATGGTCATTGGACCGACACCGCCTGGAACCGGCGTAATATGGGAAGCCACTTCCTTCACACGGTCAAAATCAACGTCGCCGGCGAGCTTGCCGTCTGCAAGACGATTGATTCCGACATCAATGACAACGGCGCCCGGCTTCACGTAACTTTCGTCGATCATATTCGCGCGGCCGACCGCAGCGACCAGAATGTCCGCTTGACGCGTAATGTCTTTCATATTCTCTGTTTTGGAGTGGCAAATCGTTACGGTTGCGTTTTCCCTCAGAAGCAGCATCGCTACAGGCTTGCCGACAATGTTGCTCCGGCCGACGACTACGGCATGTTTGCCTGCGATATCGATTCCCGTACGTTTGATCAGCTCAATGACGCCGGATGGCGTACACGGCAGCAAGCAATCGTCGCCGATCGTCAAGTTGCCTACGCTGACAGGGTGGAAGCCGTCGACATCCTTCTCCACCGCAATGGCGTCGATCACCGCTTTCTCGTCGATATGCTTCGGCAGCGGCAGCTGCACCAGGATGCCGTGAATATGTACGTCGCGATTCAATCGATCGATAAGCTTCAGCAGTTCGCTTTGCGACGTCCCTTCCTCGAGGCGGTATACCTCCGAATGAAAGCCAAGCTGCTGGCATGCCTTTTCCTTGCTTCCGACATACACTTTGGACGCCGGATCTTCCCCTACGAGAATTACCGCCAAACCCGGACGAATGCCTTGAGCCGTCAGCTCGGCAGCTTCCTGCTTGATCGATTCGCGGATCGAATCGGACACCGCTTTCCCGCTAATTATGTTTGCGCTCATTTTCGTTCTCCCCCTCGATATCGATACTTGTTAGGAACGGCTTGCGTTCTTGATCCGGTCCAGTTCCTTGATCATCTTGCCTAATACGCCATTGACGAACTTGCCGGATTCGTCCGTGCCGAAATGTTTGGCCAGCTCGATCGCCTCGTTGACCGCTACCTTCGGAGGCACGTCGTCCCGAAATACCATCTCGAAAGCAGCCAAACGCAGGATTTGCTTGTCCACGCGAGAGAGCCTGTCGACCTGCCACCCTTTCAGAAAATCGCCGAGCAACGCATCAATGTCGCTCTTCCGCTCCAGAATGCCGCTCACGAGCTCCTTCACAAATCGCGTCAGCTCCGCGGCATTCTCCAGTTTCACATTTGATTCGTTATCGTGCTGTGCCTCTTCGATCAGCATCGCCACGGCCTGCTCGGCATTCACTTCGTTCATTTCCATCTGGTACAGGCTCTGTACCGTGATTTCCCTTGCTAACCTTCTCTTCATCTACTTCCTCCTGAGGCACTCGGATCTATGGTTATAGTATGCTGTTTTTCCCAAGTAATAAAACGTGTGCCTATTATATCATAAGCCAATTCAAACAGGAACAAATATTCGCACATTCTTCCAGCGCAAATCAAGCGAGGAGTCCTGTGCGAATGCGATCATCGGAACATTTTCCATCTGTCGTTCAACCATTCGTACCATTGTCTCCATGCGAACATGGAACCTTCCGTATCCCGTAAATCCTTGCTTTTACCGATAAGATAAGCGATAAATACGATAAAAGCAACGACGAGCATGTCCCAGAATCCGACAATCAGATACAACAGTCCGAAAAACAAGCCTGCAGCGACGCCTAGCAGCCGCCCGCCGTGACTATCCCACACTTGCTTCCACATACGGGAGCACCACCTCTATTCCACTCGACTGCGAAACGATTGCGTTTGCACGACGTTGGCTACAAAAACGGATACGAAAGCGACCGGAATGCCCGTAACTTCCTCGACGTGCTCCTTCACCGACTTTTGCACTTCCTCGCTCAGGCCGGGAATCGGCGTATCGCCGTCCACAATCGTCCGAATGACGATTTCGAGGCCGGACTGGCTGATCCGGATACGCGCTTTCAAATCTTTGATGCCGCGAACTCGGGTTGCCGCCTTCAGCGCCAAGTTCTCTACGGTTTCGATCGAAATGCGGATGTCTCCCATTTCGTTACGTTGATCAATCGAAGGTGCATGGCCTTGTGACGTTCTGACGGAAAGAATAAACAGCCGGATGCCGATCAGAAGCACGATTACCGCAGTTACGATCGCGGTCGTTTGCAGCCAAGGCAATTCGCCGTACATTTCCCCGAGGAACTGCCTCGAGATGTCGGGGTTGATCCAGCGGGCAGCCACGCTTATGACGACAACTGCGGCGATACTTACGGCAATCGTATAGATGAACAATAGCAGTCGATCCAGTATTTTACCCAAAAGCTTATCCTCCCCGAAAGACTTTCGATTTCACAATATCGGAGCGAACCCCCAGACGTCATCTGGGGGTTGCGGGTTACTTCTAGCGAACGCGCTGGCTCGCTTCTTCTTCTTCGACTTTCTCTATTACTTTAAAATGCACGTCGTGAATATGTACGTTGACTTCAACGACTTGCAGTCCCGTCATCGATTCAATCGCACGTTTGACATTCCGTTGAATGTCGGAGGATACTTCAGGAATGCGGCGTCCGTATTCGACGATGATGGAGACGTTAACCGCCGCCTCGCGTTGGCCGACTTCGACCTTCACGCCTTTGGACAAATTTTTGCGGCCCAGCAGCTCGGCGATGCCGCCGCCGAATCCACCGCTCATTCCCGCTACGCCTTCAACCTCGATGGTTGCGAGTCCTGCGATAATCTCAATAACCTCAGGCGCAATCTGGATACTTCCGAAATCCGTGCTTTCCGATCTTTCATAATCCGGAGCCATCGTATTCATAGGAACACACCTCCTATATGATATAAACCACTATAACATTTCACATGAAATATGACAAACCTTGGCTATTCACGATGCAGACGCTTCCGATCAAGAATTCGGATCGTTTACATCGTGCTCTTCCAAGAACTTGATGTCAAAATCGCCTTGGATAAATTTGTTGTGAGACAACAATTTCAAATGGAACGGAATCGTCGTATGCACGCCTTCAACCGCGAACTCGGCCAAAGCCCGCTTCATCCGCGCGATAGCGTCCTCGCGGGTCGCACCCCACACGATCAGCTTCGCGATCATGGAGTCGTAATGCGGCGATATCGTATATCCCGGATATGCCGCGCTGTCTACGCGAACGCCGAGCCCGCCCGGAGGCAAATAAAACTGAATTTGACCCGGAGACGGCATAAAATTACGTTCCGGATCCTCCGCGTTGATTCGGCATTCGATCGACCAGCCGTTGATCTTCACGTCATCCTGTGTAAAGGAAAGCGGATTGCCTTGCGCGACCGATATCATTTCTTTGATAATATCGACGCCCGTAATCATCTCCGTAACCGGATGTTCCACTTGTATCCGCGTATTCATTTCCATGAAATAAAACTGCCCGTCTTGGCCGAGCAAAAACTCGAGCGTACCCGCCCCGGAATAGTTAACGGCTTTCGCGGCGCGAACGGCCGCATCGCCCATCCGCTTGCGAATGTCCGGCGTCAGCACCGGGCAAGGCGCTTCTTCGACGAGTTTCTGGCGTCTCCGCTGTACGGAGCAGTCGCGTTCGCCCAAGTGAACGACGTTGCCGTGCTTGTCGGCAATAATTTGAATTTCGACGTGCTTCATGCCCGTCAAATATTTCTCTAAATAAACGCCCGCATTGCCGAACGCCTTCTGCGCTTCCTGCTGCGCGGTCGTAATTTGCGTGATTAGCGAATCTTCGTCTTCGGCAATCCGGATGCCGCGGCCGCCGCCGCCGGCCGTTGCCTTAATGATGACCGGGTAACCGATCTGCCGCGCAATCCGTACCGCATCGTCGAGCTCTTCAATTAGCCCGTCCGATCCCGGAATAACCGGAACGTCGGCATCCTTCATCGTTTGCTTCGCCATCGATTTGTCGCCCATCCGGTTAATTGCGTCAGGGGACGGACCGATAAACGAAATATTGCACGATTCGCAAATATCGGCGAAGTCGGCGTTTTCGGCCAAGAAGCCGTAGCCCGGATGAACGGCGTCGCATTCCGTCAAGGTAGCAACGCTCATGATGTTCGTAAAATTCAAATAGCTGTCCTTCGACGGCGTCGGTCCGATGCAATACGCTTCGTCCGCGAGACGCACGTGCAACGCGTCGCGATCCGCTTCCGAATAAACGGCTACCGAATAGATGCCAAGCTCGCGGCAAGCCCGGATAATGCGCACGGCAATTTCGCCGCGGTTGGCAATTAATATTTTATGAAATTTCATAGGATCCCTCACTACTCAGGTTTAACGAGAAACAACGGTTGTCCAAACTCCACGAGTTGGCCGTTCTCGACCAGAATGTCGACGATCTCGCCTTTGACTTCCGCTTCCAGCGGATTCATCAGCTTCATCGCTTCCACGATGCATACGACCGTTTTTTCGTTAACTTTGTCGCCGCTTTTCACGTAAGGCGCAGCGTCCGGCGATGGGGCAGCATAAAACGTGCCGACCATCGGAGATACGATTTTATGTAAATTCGACGTATCGGCCGCCTCTGCTTTAGCCGGAACGGCAGCTGTTTCAGCAGCGTGGATTACCGGCGCCGACGGAACGGGCGATGGAACGGCAGGGAATTGCTGATATACCGGCTGCGGAGCTGCCGGATGTACATTAACAACCTCGGTTTTGCCGGGTTTGCGTATAAAAAGACGCGCACCTTCATTTTCAATTTCCAATTCCTGTACGGATGTTTGGTCGACCAATTTAATCAATTCTTTAATTTCGCTTAACTTAAACAAAGTCATTTCACTCCTTCACTGGTATCCGCAACAAACAACTTTATGTATTATAACACAATCGCCGCTTATTGCTAAACAGTTATTTTGTCCGCAGGAAAGCGTAAGTCCGCCGCCACGGCTGAATGCCCTGGCAGCGGACTCGACATCCGGCGGATTAAGGAATGATTTGTACGGCGACTTGGTAGGATGGCACTTCGAGTTTTTTGCTGACCAGATCCACGATCGATACCGCTTGGCTTTTTTCGAGCTTCTGGCTTTTCAGCACGACTTTGAATTTGTTGTCCGAATCTTCGGAGACAACCGCATTTTCGTATTTGTAATCGTTGATCAAGGTTTCTTCGATATTCGTCAGTTTGTTTTCTTTGTCCTGCAGCTTCATGAGGTCGTCATATGCTTTGCCCAATACCTCATCGCTTTGGCTCGTGTCGGCCATCAGGTTGTTCAGGTCTTGCTCCTTCTGTGCGTACATTTCCTCGCGCTTCATTTGGTAAGCCGTAAAGAAATCTTGCCCGGAAGTTTGCTGGCTTTCGATTTTATCGAGAATCTCCTGGTCGCTGGAACCGTCTTTCGACGCCGTTTCCTTCGTTTGTTCTCCGGAATTTTTCGTTGCGGACTTGTCGGTTTGAGCACCATCCGTTGCAGCTTTGTCCGTTGCTGCTTTGTCCGTTGCTGCTTTGTCCGTAGCAGTGCCGTCCGTTGCCGTACCCTGCGTCGATTTGTCGCCCGTTGCCGCCGATTCCGTCGTCGTATCGCCCTCATTCACGACTTCGTTGACCGTCGTCGTGTTATCCTCTGTCATTTCCGTACCGTTCGCCATTTGATGATTATTTTTCGCAGCGTCGTCCGTGAATAAGTAGTAAGCCGATAAAATGACCATCAAACTTAACATCGATACTAGCCAAACCGTTTGTCTTTTCGTATTCATTGGATATTTCCTCCCATATTTTTGTATTTTGGTATTGTTTTATTGCTGTTTGCGCGGTACGATCGATATCCGATTCGCCGCGACACTAAGCCCTTTGCCCACCGCATCAAAGATCAACTTTTTGACCGTTAAGTTTTCAGCACCTTTGGCAACAATGAGAACCCCCCTTATTTTCGGCTTGATTTTTTTAATGATGATTGGCGTCTGGTCTCCGGATACTTCGTAGAAGACGACTTCCCCGCTGCGGGTTATATCGGTAACGTGGCGGCGCGCGCCGTTTTTGTCCGACTCGTCGGTCGTTTGCTGCGTTTCCTTCTTGTTCTTCTCAACGACGACCTCTTCCGTCGAATCGATGGTGACTAGCACATCGACGGCGCTGACGCCAACGATTTTTTCCAATATTTCTTTGATCTTCGATTCGTACTTCTCCTCATACAGCTGAAACGGGTTTTGCGGATCGGAACGGCCGAACGTCGCTTCATCGGTTGGTGCAGCTGCATTCTTATCGTTCTTCGGAGGATCTACGGAGCTGACCGGTATAAAAGAATTCAAGATCATGATCGCCAGGCCAATTCCGCCGATGAGCAGCAGCCAGCGCATGGCGTTCACCCGCTTCGTTCCGCCCGGACCGCCGCCAACCCATTTTTCGAGCGACTGCAGCCATTTCGCCATGTTGCGCCCCCCCTTTCTCCATCCATTTCCGATTAACGCATTCCGATTATCCTGCCCGGTCGGCGAACGATACGCGTACCTGCCGATCGGATATCCCCCATGCTTGCTGCAAAATTCGAACGACTTCGGCTCTCGCCTGATTCAGCCCCGGCTCTTCTTGCCCAATGCTTGCCGCCGCTTGCTCATCTCCGTCCCGGGCTGAAGTTTTCTTGTTGCCTGAGCCCGCTTCAATGTTCACTTCGACGGGCTTGATCGGGTCCATCGGCTTGATGTTCACATCATCCCCGCCTACCGTCGTTTGATTGCGATCGGTCTTTATTTCCGGAGCTATGCGTTCCAGCACGACCGAAACGGTTCCGATCTGCGGCTGACCTTGCTCGTCCATTGCGGTTTTGACCTGCACTTGTCTTACGGTTAACCCGTTTTGCTGCTCGAGCATCGATTTTGCCGTATCGGCCAATTTGGACTCGACCCACTCGCGGGATTTCCTTTCGGTATCCGCTTTGATTCTAGCCCCAGCCTGCAAAATCTCGTTCAGCTGCCCCCGTTCACCGTTGTGTCCGGAAGCGGCGACGATTTGTTCCTGGACGGCCGCCGAGAGCTTGCCGCTCCAATCTCCCCGCAGCAGCTGTACGACCGGCGACAAGATCGTCATCAGGATGAACAAGCTGACAATCAGCTTGATATACCGCTGCAGCGCATTGTTCGGAAGGAGCAAATCCGCAAAAGCGGCAATCAGGATGACGAGAATAATTTGCTTGAGCCAATCGCTGAGCCATTCGATCATGCCGCTTCCTCCTGTCCGCTTGCCCTGGCTGCTAGCGCAGCATGACGGTCAAATTGCCGGCGGTCAGCATGATTGTAATCGCAAAGAAGAACATCAGCCCCACCGAAGCCAACGCGGCAAAGACGTAGATCATGCTTTTGCCGATCGTTTTCAGGCAAGTGACGATCGGACTGTCGCCGAGGGGCTGCATTACCGCCGCAGCCAAATTGTAAATGAGCGCCAAGGTCAATATTTTGAGCGCCGGGAAAGCGCATAAGAAGATGATAACGATGACGCCGGCAAGTCCGATTGCGTTTTTGACCAGCAGCGATGCCGTAATCACCGTGTCCGCCGCATCGGAGAACATTCGGCCGACGACGGGGACAAAATTGCCCGTAATGTATTTGGCAGTTCGGATCGTCACGCCGTCGGTAACGGAGCTTGTTGCGCCCTGCACGGAAATGACGCCGAGAAATACCGTTAAAACAAATCCAAGCAACCCCACGCTGATCGTTCTTAACAAGCTCGCCAATTGTGTCACCTTATACTTGTCCGTCAGCGAACTGACGATATAAAGTACCGCCGAAAAAAACAACAGCGGAAACACCACCGTATATATGAGCGTGCCCACGGTATGGATCATGAACACGATAAGCGGGTGCATCACGGAAACCGTCGCCACATTGCCCATGGAAGCGAGCAAGGTCAGCAGCAGCGGAACCATCGCCATCATGAAATGGATCATGCTTTCGATAGCCGACTTGGCATATCCGATCGCTACGCTGAAGCTGTTGATCGCAATGATGATCAGCACCATATAGGCAATCGCATAAGCGACCTTGCTGACCGCATTTTTCTCGAAGGCGCTTTGCAGCGTCTCCAGAATGACGCTGAACACGGTTAGGATGACGATCGAGACAAGTAGCTTGCCGTTATATAAAATCTCGTGGAACAAATAACGAGCAAGTCCCTGGAAAATCGTCGAGATGCTGAATCCTTCGCCGCCGGGCAGTATCATCTCCATTAAAGTCGGCGTACGGCTATCCGGGAAAAACCCTCCGTATTCTTTCGTCAACTTGTTCCAGTACGTTTCGATTTGATCCGTGGGCAGTTGCTTGACCTGGTCCTGAACGGAAGTCATTTCAGGACCGGCGGCAAACGCTTCGCCCGCAAACCCGATGATCATCGAAAGGAGGAGGACGGCGAATATTTTCCACGACACGGTTTGGCGCATCTTTTCAGTTAACGGCATCCCGCCCACTCCTGTTGTTTCTATTTAAGCCGGCAGCAGCTTCATGACCGTTTCGATGATGGCGCCGATGATCGGAACCGCCATCATCATGATCAGTATTTTGCCGGCGAGCTCTATTTTGGAAGCGATGCTGTCTTGTCCGGCGTCCCGCATAATTTGCGCTCCGAATTCGGCGATATAGGCGATGCCGATCATTTTCAATATCGTTTTGAGAAAAATCATATTGATGCCGGAGCGCGTCGCCAGATCTTCCAGCACGCGGATTATCGAATCGATTTTGCCGATCAGGAACAAAAAGATGAACACGCCCGTGAAGACGGTAAGCAGGAAAGCGAACATCGGCTTCTGCTCCTTGACGACGAGAATAAGCACGGTTGCGATCAGAGCCAGTCCGACGATTTGGACGATTTCCATTGCGGTTCACCTGCTTTACTGGAACAAAAATATCGTTTTGATTTCCTGAAACAAATCATTGAGCAGCCTGACGACCATAAACAGGACGACGACAAATCCGATCACCGTTACCCAATGCGACATGTCTTCTTTGCCCATTTGCTTCAGAACGGTATGAATCATCGCAATGATGATGCCGATGCCCGCTATTTGGAAAATCGCGCTAACATCCATGTTCATGCCATTGGCACCTCTCTTAATACATCAAAATGACGATTAATGCACCGGCTAATACGCCCAAGCTTTTCCACATCTTCTCATAGCGGCCCTGCTCGTCGCGGGCAGCCTGCTCCTCGGCTTGCAACTGGCTCATCGCCAGCCGCAAATGCTTGCTCTGATCGGCGCGGTCGCTGATGCCAAGCGAAAATCCGAGCTGCCGGACGGAATCCCGTTCCGTATCGTTCATCGCCGTTTTCGGCCACATTTCTTCTACGGCCTGCTGCCAGCTCTCCTGCGCGGTTAACCGGGAATCCCCTTCCAGCTGCTCACCGGCTTTGCGGAACAACGATGCGAGAGGCTCGGCCAATTGCCGGCTTATGCGCAGCAGCGCGTCAGGCAGCGGCGTGAAGCCGTAACCGATTTCGGTTTCCAGCCGCTGCAGCGCTTGGATAAGCTGGCGAATTTGTCTTGGGCGGTTGGCATAGCGGGCCGCTTGATAAAAGCCGATGAGCGTACCTGCGATCACAACGAGGATGGCACCTAACAGTTTAAGCATAATCGCCTCCCGCCGATTTTATCGTTTCCTTATAGGAACGGCGTTCATCATGCAAGCTTCCGGCATCCATCACGCGGCTGACGACACCTTGTCCGACAGTTTTGCGAAGAACGACATACCGGGAGAACACGCCATCCTCCATAAGCTGTGACAAGATCGGGCGCCGCCTTGCATCCTCGACATCCCGGCCGTGTGCCGTGGCGATGACACTGATCCCGGCGTGCATCGCTTCCCGAATCGCCTCCGCATCTTCCTCGCGGCCGATTTCGTCCACGATCAGCACCTGCGGCGACATGGAGCGGATGAGCATCATCATGCCTTCCGCTTTCGGGCAGCCGTCCAGCACATCGGTGCGCGGGCCGACATCAAAACGCGGAACTCCCCGCACGCATGCGGCGATTTCCGACCGTTCGTCGACGATGCCGACTTTCATCCCGCTCCACTGCACATCGAGCCTGCGCCAAATGCCGTACCCGATGACCCGGGCCAAATCCCGGATGAGCGTTGTTTTCCCTTGCTGCGGCGGCGAGATGATCAGCGTATGCCGGATGCTCTGACCCGGGATGTCGAGCAAGTGCGGAATGACCGATTCCGCGGCTCCGGTAACTTCCCTTGCAATCCGGATGTTGAAGCCGCTGATGTCGCGAAGCAGCTTCACTTTGCCATGCTCCATGACGGTTCTGCCGGCCAGTCCAACGCGATGCCCGCCCGGGACGGTCACATAACCGCGCTTCAATTCTTCCTCCAAGGTGTAAAGCGAATGGTTGGCAATCAGGTCTAGCAGCTTCATGCAGTCTTCGTGTGTCGGCCGGTATGCTTGCTGCGGCTGATCGTCCAGCGTCCCTTGTTCGGTGACGAAGGCGAATCTTCCGGCATATCCGACCTCTAGCGGACGACTCTCGCGAATTCGGATTTCTTCGAGCCGTTGCCGCACTCGCTCCGGCATGCGGCCGATGATCGCAAGCAGCGGCTCCGGCAATAGATTCGGCCATGTTCCTATCATCGTAAGCCGCCTCCCAAGTTGTCCTTTTGCATCTATATGTATGCTTGGCCTATCAAAATATGCTTCCTTACTTTTTGAAAATACCGATCAATAGACAGGCGATGCCCAGACCGATCCATATAAGCTTGCTAGGAGACAGTTTATCGGCAATGCCGATCAGTCCGATCGTCGTTGTCGTGAGCAATACGATCGGACCGACAAAAGCGAGCATCGAATTGACGACGAGCGCTTTCTCCACCTCATTCAACCTAAGCATGACGAGTGCCGCGGTAATTTCAATGCAGCCCGAAATGATCCGGAGTGCCGCCATGCTGAGCACAAATTTATTCATTCATTTCCCTCCCTTGTCCTTCTTTCTTCAATTTATGCAGGCTCGTCTCATTTTAGGCATGATGGGCACCTGACCCGACCGGGCTGCATATATTGCTCACATGCAACATACATTGAAATGAAGTAAGGAGAGTTCACATGGACATCACCGCACGTCTGGATTGGCATCCACGCTTATCGGACCCGACAGGCGCAAGAATCCGCAAACCGAGACAATACGGCAAAACGATGGTCATCGATAAAGGAATCGGGCTGCACGCTTTCGAAGATTTGCTGCTGACGGCCGGAGAGCATATCGACACGATCAAGCTCGGCTTCGGCACTTCGGCTCTCTACCCGCAGCAGGTGCTGCGCAAAAAAATCGCTCTTGCAAGGGCGTTCCAGGTTGAAATTATGCCAGGCGGCACGTTTCTCGAAGCCGCTATTTGCCACAACGTCGTTAATGAATACTTCGACATGATTGAGGTGCTTGGTTTTACAGGCGTGGAAGTGTCCGACGGGACGATTGAATTAAGCAGAACGCGAAGAAGCGAGTTAATCCGGCGGTGCGTAGAACTCGGCTTTCAAGTGTATGCGGAATACGGCAAAAAACTATCGGGCTCCACTGTCGATATCGAGGAGCTTGTCCAGACGGTAGAAGAGGATCTTCTCTGCGGAGCGTCGCTCGTTACGATCGAAGGACGCGAGTCCGGCGTCGACGTCGGCATTTACGATGAGAACGGCAAGTGCCGCGAAGAGGATTTTCAGAGGATCATCGATGCGCTTCCGAACCAGCAAATGCTCATGTGGGAGGCGCCGCAAAAATCGCAACAAGTGTACATCATGCAAAAGCTGGGATGTAACGTCAATTTGGGCAATATTGCGCCCGACGATATTCTGTCCGTCGAATCGCTGCGCAGAGGACTTCGTTCGGATACGCTGATAGGGCTCGGACAATAGCTTTCAACAAGAATCGGGAGGCGATAGGCATGCTCGTGGAAGTCATCGCGAGCGTCAACGAGGCGAGGTCGGATTTGTTCGTGAACAAAACGGCCATCGTCATCGATGTTCTTCGTGCGACGAGTACGATGATTACGGCGCTCGCGCGCGGAAGTTCGGGGATTGCGCCTGTTGAAACCGTTCATCAGGCAAAAAGCATGATGGAACAAGGAGATCTGCTCGGCGGGGAACGATACGGCAAAAAAATCGCCGGTTTCGATTTCGGCAACTCGCCGCTGGAGTACAGGACGGATGATGTGTCCGGCAGAAAAATCATTCTGACGACAACGAATGGAACTCGCGCCATCCAGAAGGCGCAAAAAGCGGCTCATGTGCTCGCCGGTGCCATGATCAACGCGGAGTTATGCGCGCAAACCGCCTTCAAACTCAAGCGGGATATCGTCCTGTTATGCTCCGGCACGCAAAATGAATTTTCGCTTGAAGATGGACTTTGCGCCGGCTTGATCATAGACGAGCTGTCGAAGCTGAGCGATTCTACGCTGCACGTGAATGATTTCGGCACGGCAATGCATTTGACTTATCTTCATGCAAGCCATATGATCCCGGAAGCGATCATGCAATGCACGAACGGCAAACGCCTCTGCAAGCTAGGTTTCCGGGAAGATGTCCATTATTGCGCGCAAAGCAACATCGTACCGCTGGTACCGGTGCTTCGCGGCGAAACGATGCAGCCTTATTCATGCTGATTCGGCACCCGTTCATCGTTTGAAGAAAAACAACATTGATTCTAGCTGACGGCCATATTCGGTTGCACATATCTCAGGAGGTTGCTTGGAATGAACGGTGAACTGGTGCTAGTCATCTTAATCGTCGTTGGTCTGATCGGAAGATCCCCGATCATTACGACGGCCGCGTGCATTTTGCTGGTCGTGAAGCTTGTTCATCTGGAGAGATACTTGCCGACAATCGAAAGGCGCGGGCTGGAGCTTGGGTTGTTGTTTCTGACGATGGGCGTTCTGGTCCCTTTCGCTTCGGAACGGATCACGATGAAAGACATTACGGCAACACTGACGAGTTGGCCGGGGATCATCGCATTGGCCGGCGGGGCAATTGCAACTTATATGAACGGAAAAGGTTTGGAATTATTAAAAATAGACCCACAAATGATTGTGGGTCTTGTCATCGGTTCCATATTCGGCATCTTGTTCCTGCGGGGCATCCCGGTAGGTCCGTTGATGGCCGCAGGCATCACTGCCGTCTTATTCAAAGTCATTCACTTCATTATGAGCCGGATCAGCTGATCCGGCTTTGAATCAGCTTCGAAGCAAGGCCCCACTTTGTGGGGTTGTTTCGTTAGCGGCGTTCCGACGGACCGCCTACGAATGCTTGCTCTGCCGTATCCAGGCCATAACCGGTATGCAGCGCGCGAATGACGTCATGCAAAGCCGAGCTCTCGATGACGCACGATACTTTAATTTCGGACGTGCTCACCATCTTGATGCTGATGCCCTGCTGCGAGATGATGTCGAACATTTTCGCCGCAACGCCCGGATTGCTGACCATCCCTGCGCCAACGATCGAAACTTTGACCAAATCTTGCTCGAACGTCGCCTCGGTGTACGAAACTTCCCCGCGAATCCGTTCAATGACACGCATCGCATTCTCAACGTCGTTCAAAGCTACGGTAAACGAAAATTCCGTTTGCCCGTCGCTGATTCCGCTTTGGACAATGATATCTACATTGATTTTTTCCGCAGCCAACGCCGAGAACACTTTAGCGAGCTGCCCCGGAACATCGGCAACGCCCAAAATACTGATCCGCGCTACATTTTTATCATATGCGATCCCGCTCACGACAACGCCTTGCTCCATAGTCGCTTCCTCCTTCACATGAGTGCCATCATTATAAGTAAAACTCGATCTGACTACCAGCGGCACCTGATAATGCTTCGCGTATTCCACCGCCCGTGGATGCAATACCGCCGCCCCTAGGTTAGCCAACTCTAGCATTTCGTCATACGATATTTCGTCCAGCTTGCGCGCGACCTTAACGATCCGCGGATCCGTCGAATAAATGCCGTCAACATCCGTATAAATTTCGCACAAGTCGGCACGAATCGCCGCCGCCAGCGCAACCGCCGTCGTGTCGGAACCGCCCCGTCCGAGCGTAGTGATCTGGCCGTCCTCCGTCATGCCTTGGAAGCCTGCAACGATTACGATACTGCCTTCGTCCAACGACGTAAAGATACGATCCGGCTTAATGTCCGTGATGCGGGCTTTGCCGTGTACGGCTTCCGTCATCATTCCTGCCTGCCAACCCGTATAAGAAACCGCATGATGCCCAAGGCTGTGAATCGCCATGGACAATAACGCGATCGATATTTGCTCACCCGTCGTCAGCAGCATATCCATTTCGCGAGCCGGAGGATTATCGTTTAGCTGCTTGGACTGATCGATCAAATCGTCCGTTGTGTCACCCATCGCCGAAACAACGACCACGCATTTATGGCCTGCTTCTTTGCGCTCCACGATCCGTTTCGCCACACGCTTCATCCGTTCCGTATCGCCCACGGAGCTGCCGCCAAATTTCATCACTATCAGAGACAAAGCTTGTTCACTCCCAACCATGACTTTTACATACATTGAATCATTATAGCACAACGCCTCTATGTACGGATATCCCCTTTAAGAAGAAGTGCGTCATTTTTCTGAATTATTGAACATCCGATAGAAGCAGCCCGGATGCCGAATTACGAGATTCGCAGACTTTGATATTCGCTCCGAGCGAAGCAAACGCCTCGACTACATTTTCATAACCGCGCTCGAAATGGTGAACTCCCGTAATTGCGGTCACCCCTTCCGCCGCTAAGCCTGCGAGAATCAAACAGATGCCCGCCCGAATGTCCGAGGCATGAACTAAAGCTCCATGCAGAGGCATGCCGCCGTTAATGAAGGCGACACCCGGACGAAGCTTGATATCCGCCCCCATCCGCTGCAATTGCACGGCATGGTTGAATCGATGCGGATATATTTTATCGCTGACGATGCTTTTACCGGCCGCTTGCGTGAGCAGGGCGGTCATCGGCTGCTGCAGGTCGGTCGCAAAAATCGGATACATCCCGGTTCTGACTCTTGTCGCTCTTAATCTGCCCGTAGAGTAGGCTGTGATCGAGTTGTCACCCTCCTCGACCTGGACGCCGATCTCCGTCAGCTTGGCGATGCATGAACCAAGATGCTCCGGCACAACATCATTAACGGTAATGCTGCTGTCCGGTAACATGCCGGCTCCAATCAGAAAAGCACCGGCTATCAATCGATCCGGAATGACTCGATAGGTCGTCCCCCTCAAGGAGGAGACTCCTTCGATTCGGATCGTATCGGTGCCCGCGCCTCGGATGTTGGCTCCCATTTGGTTGAGCAGGTTCGCCGTATCCGTAACCTCGGGGTCTTTAGCCGCATTGTGCAAAATCGTCGTGCCCTCGGCGCGGACTGCGGCCAGCATGCTATTGATTGTCGCGCCCATCGTGATCATGTCAAAGAAAATGGAAGTGCCGGTCAATCGCTTGGCTTCAACCTCGTAATACTTCTCATGAAAAGTAAATTTGGCGCCCATCATCTGCAGCGCCTTCACATGCTGCTCCATCGGACGACTCACAAAATCGTCGCCGCCCGGGTAGCCTAACGCCACTTTCCCATGAGAAGGCAGCAAAGCACCGACAAAATAATAAGCTGCACGGTATGCAGACGATTTAACGGGATCGAGGTACGCATGCTTGATCGTGCTAGGGTCGATATGTACGGCTCCTTCTGCATCTCTTGCAATCGACAAGCCTATCTCTTGCCCCATTTCACATATCACTTGAAAGTCGGATATATTCGGAATGCCCAGCAGCGTTACGGGTTCATCCGCCAAACATGCGGCTGCCAGCAAGGCGAGAGAGCTATTTTTAGAGCCCGGGATATCGATGCTGCCTTGCAGCTTGGGCGTTTGTTCAACTTGGATCCATTTCATGAAGTTATCCTCCTACAACTTGTTCATCTTTGGCAATAAATAAAGCTGAGGTCGAGCGAAAATTTATGTATCGTTTTAATCGCAATCGTATCGATGATGCTGCCGGACGCGGCCCTTATTTTGCCTCCCGATTAAAAAAAGACTCGATATGTCCGCTATGACGGATTATTTGCCATTATTAAAGAATTCGTAACGACTTTTTAGGAATAGTCGGTAGGCAAATATTTAAGTATGTCGAATGGAGTCATACAGCAATATAGTATTCCGTATAGTTCATGATAGTCAACTTGAATATTCACGTCTCATCGTTTTATTTCATGGTTATTAGGTGATTTTATCGTTTTTTCACACAAAAAAAAAGCCACCCATCGGGTGACTTTTAAGCTCCTGCGGAAATTAAGCGCGGGAAATGTATTTGCCTTCGTTCGTATCGATCAGCAATACGTCGTCTTCGTTGATGAACAGCGGCACTTGCACGTTCAGGCCGGTTTCGACCTTCGCATTCTTCGTTGCGCCCTGTGCCGTATTGCCTTTAACGCCCGGCTCGGTTTCAACGACTTTCAGTTCAACGCTGTTCGGCAGGTTGATTCCGAGAATTTCGCCTTGGTAGCTGGCGATTTTAACGTTCATGTTTTCCGTCAGGAAGTTCAATTCCCATTTCAGCTGATCGGCTGTCAGGCTGAATTGGTCGTAAGTTTCGTTGTCCATGAATACATGCTCATTGCCGCTTGCATACAAGTATTGTACGGCACGGTTTTCCACGTGCGCGCGACCGATCGTTTCACCTGCGCGGAACGTTTTCTCAACAACGTTGCCGTTGCGCAGGTTTTTCAATTTGGAGCGCACGAATGCCGCGCCTTTGCCCGGTTTCACGTGCTGGAAGTCAAGAACGGTGAAGATATCGCCGTCTACCTCTACTGTCAAGCCTGTTTTAAAATCGTTTACTGAAACCAATGTAATGACCTCCTACATCATTTGCCAGAGAATCCGTTCTACGGCCTCTAGTTCAATTCGATTAGATTTTTGTCGGAATGCGTTAATATTTTAATCCCGGATTCCACGATGAGCACATCGTCCTCGATCCTTACGCCGCCGAATGCGGGCAAGTAAATGCCGGGTTCGATCGTGACCACCATGTCGGGCTTTAAAATCATATCACTGGAATGAGCCAGCCACGGGCCTTCATGAATATCTTGCCCGATGCCGTGCCCCGTGCTGTGACCAAAGTTATCGCCGTAACCGTAGCGGGTAATAATATCCCTAGTCAATGCGTCGGCTTCTTTGCCCGTCATGCCCGGCTTCAGATGCTCCAGCGCATAGAGCTGGGCCTCAAGAACGATATTGTATATTTCCTTCTGCTTCTCGCTTGCCTTGCCCAGTACGACGGTACGCGTAATATCGGAGCAATAGCCTTGATACAGCGCCCCGAAATCAAGCGTGACAAAATCGCCGGCTTGCATTACGCGTTCGCTGGCGACACCGTGCGGCAAAGCCGAACGTTCGCCGGAAGCGACGATGGTCGCAAACGACGTCGAGGTTGCGCCTTGCTTGCGCATGAACATTTCCAGCTCGAAGGCGACTGCGGCCTCAGTAACGCCGGGACGCATCACCGTCAAAATGTGGGAGAACGCCGCATCCGCAATGTTGGCGGCCGCTTGAATGATCTCGATTTCCTTGGCGTCCTTTACCACGCGCAGCTGCTCCACAATCCCCTTGACCGGTTTCAGCTCGATCCCGCTCAGCCCTTCTTGATAGGAAGCATAATTGCCGTAAGTCATAAAATCTTGTTCAAAAGAGAGAACGCGAATATGTAATTCGGTTAACAGCCTTTGGATCGTCACCGCAACTTTCGGATCGTGTTTCACGATTTCAAAGCCGATCGCTTGGCTCTCGGCTTGTTCCACATAACGGAAATCGGTCAGAAGCATCGCTTTGTCCGGCGTTACGATCACATAACCCGCGGAACCGGTGAAGCCGGTAATATACTTCCGATTGGTCGCCCCTGTAATCAGCAGCGCCTCAATCCCTTGTTCTCGAATCGATTGCTGCAGTTGAACGAGTCGGTTGTTCTCCATAAAATTCACTCCTATCGATGATGATACGATGGGTTCAAAATCGGCGTGCCGGCGCTGTTGCTCCGGTAAGCCGCAAAGTCGAACGACCGAATTATTGCTGCTGCAGATGACGGCACAGGGCAATCAATCCCAGCTCATAGCTGTCCGCGCCGAATCCGGAAATTTGGCCGATGACGACGGGAGCCGTCACGGAAGTATGACGGAAAGTTTCGCGCTTATGAATGTTGGATAAATGAACTTCTACGGTCGGAAGGTTAACGCTGCTGATCGCGTCGCGAATGGCATAACTATAATGGGTGAACGCCCCGGGGTTTATGACAATACCGTTCATTACGCCGAATGCCGCGTGGATCCGATCGATCAATGCGCCCTCGTGATTCGATTGAAAGAAATGCACCTCTACGCCAAGCTCTTCCGCTTTACGCTCCAGCATTTCATTGATCGCAACCATCGACATCGTACCGTAAACGCCAGGCTCGCGAATGCCGAGCATGTTTAAGTTCGGGCCGTGCAGCACTAATATTTTGTTCATGATCATACCACCTCAAGGATAAACGGCTTGCGCCGTCTATCGGTGCATTAAATAAAACCATGAAACATTGTACCATATCAAACGCCCGTTTGAGAAGCGCGAGTTGCCTTACTATCGTCGCGGTTCCCTTATGCGCTCGTCATTGAACTCGATCGCGACCGTATAACCGATAAAAATTCCCCATAACAGAAACAGGCATAGCTCCGTCCAGAACGTATCCCATCCGAGCAGCTCGATGCGCAGCGTCATGCCAAGCGGCGGCCCGATCAGCAAATAGATGACGCCCCACCAGAACAAACCGTAAATAACGCCAGGCCAAGGCCCTTTCGCCTTCTTAAACAAAAATGTATATAATAATGAAGCGATAATCGAGAATACGATAAAATACGCCCACCCGACAAATTGCCCGGGCATCGTTCGCAAGTACTCCGACGTATAAAACATGTCCGCAATGAATCCGGGCAGCACCTTCGTAAAATGAAACATATAACAAATCCATCGAACGGCCCCCCATAGCAGCCCGGCAAAAAATCCAAGCTGTACCGCGAATA
Organism: Paenibacillus sp. sgz302148; assembly: GCF_056120465.1. Lineage (NCBI taxonomy): Bacteria > Bacillati > Bacillota > Bacilli > Caryophanales > Paenibacillaceae > Paenibacillus > Paenibacillus sp. sgz302148. The sequence goes on along the minus strand of NZ_JBVYOJ010000007.1, from coordinate 170,624 downwards.
AGAACGGATTCGTCCGACGAACGGTTTGCGTCTGCAGCTGTCCCGAATGCGCCCCCGCTCCGGACTTGGACCGGACGTTCATTTCCTGCCCGCCGTCTTGCCCTTCGACTTGCCATGCACCGCGGCCACCGGATTTCCCTGCTCCTTGTCCCGATTCATGTGCTTCACGACTCGACATACGCAACCAGCCTCCAGGTTTGCATTTTCCTTAGTATGCGCAGCACGCCTGAATGTAACCCATAAAATCGACTCAAGAGCGCACGACAGGTAGAAATCAAACGCAGAATCCGATACAATAGACATATATTCGGGATCATCCGTTACCAGCGGTCTCATTCGATTAATTTGATATAGGGATGGTGTTTTATTTGTCGCAAAAAACGGCCAGTGTTTACGGAGGTCAAGCCGTCATTGAAGGCGTGATGTTCGCCGGCAAAACGGTGAACGTAACGGCGGTGCGCCGCAAAAATGAAGAAATTACGTTCTATGAAGTACCTCGAAATGACAAGCCTTGGGTGACCGCGCTCAAAAAAATACCGCTGATTCGCGGCGTTGTCGGCATCGTGGAAGCTAGCGCCAAAGGCTCCATGCATTTGAATTACGCGATGGAGGCATACGCGGATGATATGGACGAACCGGCTGAGGAGAAAAAACCATCTTCCTCCAAGTTCAATTTGACGCTCATTCTCGGCATAGCGGTTGTCGGTATTCTTTCGTTTATTATTGGCAAGCTCGTCTTTACGCTTGTTCCGGTTTTTATTGAAGATTTGCTGTTCGGACGGGCATTTGACAATAAAATTTTGCATAACCTCATTGAAGGAGTCATCAAAATTATTTTTCTGTTGGCCTACTTATATGCCATATCGCAAACTCCGATTATCAAAAGGCTGTTCCAGTACCACGGCGCGGAGCATAAAGTGATCAGTGCTTATGAAGCCGGCATGGATTTAACGGTTAAGAACGTACAGCGCTTCAACACACTGCATTACCGTTGTGGCAGCAGCTTTATGATTTTGACGGTCATCATCGGCGTCATCGTATACTCTTTTGTCCCTTGGGATACTTTATGGGAACGTGTTTACCAACGCATATTGCTATTGCCGCTCGTCATCGGCGTATCGTACGAAGCGCTGCGCGCTACGAACGCGATGCGGGACATCCCTGTTCTGCGTTATCTCGGATACCCGGGACTATGGCTGCAGAAACTGACGACGAAAGAACCGACAGACGATCAAGTCGAAGTATCCATCGCCTCCTTCAATCGGATGCGCGAGCTGGATACCCAAAAAACGAGTGCATAACCATCCTTACGAGTAGCGGAGGAATGAAACATGAGGAGACAATTTCCGATTTTCGCTTACGTCATTTTTGCGCTTATCGCAATCGGAATTTTTGCATCCATCAGGCAATTGATCATTCCGATTATCGTGTTCGGGATCATTATTTTGCTTTACTTGTACCCGCCGAACAGATGGCGTTTCGGGTCTAACCAAAGCGGGACGAACAAACGGAAAACGAAAACGGCGAAGTTTCGCGTGATCAAAGGCAATAAAAAAGACGAGGACGATACGCCTCGTTATCATTGAGAAATCGATGAGAAAAAGGCATCCGGCGATGCCTTTTTCTTTTTTTATGCCAATGCTGAACCTGTACCTAATCTTCCATCTATTAACCGATACTCGCTTCATCAAGCCGAAATTTATGGAACTGATTCTCGTAAGCCGAATAGCTCCACCGGTCGAAAAACCGACTTGCCGCCACAAATCCGGAATCATACAATTTCATCGCCATATCGGGCGATATATCGAATTGCGTCGTGGATACACCAAGCGTCGGTATTTTAATCGTACGAAAACGGTTATGTTCTTCGATATACCGTTCGTCGTGCGCCGACATCATCGTTTCGAAAATCGCCTGCAGCATCGTAATCGGACCGCGAATCGGGTGCGGTTGATGCTCCCCGCGGCCTACCATCTGGAAGCCGACGGTCGGAATCATTTTTCCTTTGGACGTGCGAGGCTCTCGATCGAACAACCATAACGGAAAATTACTCAGCAGCCCTCCATCTACAATGTAAACAAACTGTTTGGAAAAAGGTTTTACGGCACCTTTCCCCATCCTGCCTGCATTGTTCTCCCGAATCATGACAGGATCGAAAAAATACGGAATGCTCGTGCTCATTCGAATCGCTTTTGCGACCTCGAACTTGTTCGGCTCGATGCCGTAATTCGAAATGTCTTGCGGCAGCACAAGCAGCTTGCCGTTGGAAATATCCGATGCGATAATTCGCAATTGATCCGGCTCTAAATCGCCGAATGTCCGAACTCCTTTCGCCTCCAATATTTGTTTGATCCAATGTTCCAGCGCTTCGCCCGAATACAGCCCTTTCTTCAGAAATAAACGGACTGCCGGGCCGATTAGCCCAATATTAAATATAGGCGCACGCTGCATAAATGAGGAAAATGGCGTTTGTTGAATAATTTTTTTCATTTCTTCCGCATTGTAGCCTGCGGCAATTAAAGATGCGACAATCGATCCGGAAGACGTTCCGGCTACCCGATGAAACTGGACGCCCTTCTGCTCTGCGCTGCGAACCGCTCCGACAAGGGAAATGCCTTTTACCCCACCTCCTTCAAATACGGCGTTGATCAACATGCGCGCATCAGCTCCCGGCACCTCGAATTGTGCATCCACTGATTATGTATGCGGCTACAGGTTGTCACTATGACACACATCCCCACAAAGTGGAGCTTAGCTTCGATGCGAATTCAGATACTTGGAAGTTTGTGAAGCAAACTTGCATCGGGAGCGTTACTCGGGGGCCCCGAAACACCATATACACAAAAAACGCACCGGCTTTCGCCGATGCGTCTTCGTTCGTTGATCCTATTCCATTTCCAATTCGCCGCGGATGCTCTGCAGCGTGTTGATTCGCTCCGGATCGCGCCGGAAATATTCGACCAATGTTTCGATGCAAGTGATCGAATCCCAACTGAGATGATGCTCGATCCCTTCGACATCCTTGTAAATATTATCGTTATGAACACCGATGATCGTCAAAAACTCCTCAAGCAGCTGATGGCGGTCAACAAGCCGTTTGCCCATTTTTTTGCCTTTGGAGGTTAAGACGAGACCGCGATATTTTTCATAAATCAAATAATTGTCTTTGTCGAGCTTCTGAATCATTTTTGTAACGGAAGAAGGATGAACCTCTAGCCCTTCAGCAATATCGGATACGCGTGCGTAACCTTTCTCGTCGATCAGCTTGTAGATTCGTTCTAGATAATCCTCCATGCTGGGGGTGGCCATCGATTCGATTTCCCTCCTTTTCCCTGCCGATTGTTTTTTACTTCTTGTATGATACACTGTTTCGTTTGGGCAAAGCAAGTTATTTCACGTTTTATTCACATCGTTCTGCCAAGCGGTTCAGTTGAATTTACCGGGAGTAGAGCGGACCGGGCAATACAAACTATACATATCAACTTTACAAGGAGGTTTATCCATCGATGGCCACAACGAGCGTGCTTACGCCTTCCAAGAATACGCTGCTGTTCATGCCTGAACTTGTTTACTTCGAGCCGGACGCGCTCCATTACCCGAAGGGCGAGCGTATTTTCGAATGGGTAAAGCAGCAAGGCATTCCTTATAAAATGACCACTTCGCACAATCGCATTACCGGATTGCCCGGTGAAACGGAGCTGGAACAATATAAAATCGCCAAACAAACGCTTGTCGTCGGCATCCGCAAAACGTTGAAATTCGATACGTCCAAGCCGTCGGCGGAATATGCGATTCCGATCGCAACCGGCTGCATGGCGCATTGCCATTATTGTTATTTGCAGACGACCCTTGGCGCTAAGCCTTACATACGGGTTTACGTCAATACCGATGAAATTATTGCCGCGGCCAAACGATACATCGACGAGCGCGCGCCGGAAATTACCCGCTTCGAGGCAGCCTGTACGTCAGATCCCGTTGGGATCGAGCACATTAGCGGCTCGCTTGCGGAACTGATCGAATTTATGGCAACTCAAGAGTACGGGAGATTGCGCTTCGTAACGAAGTTTCATCATGTGGACTCGCTGCTGCCATTGAAGCATAACGGGCATACCCGCTTTCGGTTCAGCGTGAACGCGGATTACGTTATCCGTCATTTCGAGCCCAAAACGTCGAGATTCGAGGAAAGAATCGAAGCGGCCGGCAAAGTGGCAAAGGCGGGTTACCCGCTCGGTTTTATTATCGCGCCGATTATTTGGCATGACGGCTGGGAAGAAGGGTATGCGGAGCTGCTGCGCAAGCTGTCTGTTGCGCTGCCCCCGGAGGCGGGCAAAGATTTGACCTTCGAGCTGATCCAGCACCGCTTTACGAAGACAGCGAAAACCGTGATCGAGCAGCGATATCCGAAGACGAAGCTGGAGATGGATATGGCGAAGCGCAAATACAAGTGGGGACGCTGGGGGCAAGGCAAATATGTATATCCGGACGAGCAGGCGCAGGCGCTGCGGGAGTGGATTACCGAGCAAATATTCGCCTATTTCCCCCAAGCGACGATCGATTATTTTACGTAACTAGAATTTAAGCCAATCCGGTGTTTTCGTATTCAGCCAAATCGTAATTTGCGTCATTTGATCGGTGAACAGCAGAATGCCCATAATGATCATCAGCGCTCCGCCGATCTTCATCATGATGGACGAGTAACGAAGTATCCATTTCGTCGAGCCGATAAAAAACGCAAGAACAAGGAATGGAACGGCAAATCCGATCGAATAAGCCGATATCATCTGCAGCCATATTCCCGGTTTCGTCGAAGCCAGCGTAATGATGGAACCGAGTATCGGCCCAACGCAAGGAGACCAGCCTGCGGCAAAACCGATGCCGAGAATGAGCGAACCGAGATAACCCGCAGGCTTCCATTTGATTTGCAGCTTCCGCTCGCGCATCATGAACTTCGGTTGGAAAATGCCTAGCAGGAACAAGCCCATCAGCATAATAAGGATAGCCGCTAACTGCCTGATCAAATCTTTGTAATCGATAAATACGTTGGCAAGTACACCGGCCCCGGCCCCTAACGCGAAAAATACGATGGAGAAGCCCAGCACGAAAAAGAACGAATGCGATAGCGTTCGGAACCGAATGGCTTTGGCATTCTCCTGGCTTTTCAGCTGACTGACGGAGATGCCTGTAATATACGATAGATAGGATGGGTATAAAGGTAGGCAGCACGGCGATATAAACGACGCGAGCCCGGCCCAAAACGCGATCCAAACGTTAACTTCCATGATAGCCTCCTCGTTTTTTGCGTTTGTATGCTATACTTTTAAACCACGTTTGGCGATCAACGTACCGATCAGGAATAAAATCAACAGCAAAACGATGGTTCCGCCCGGCGCCAAATTCCAAACCCCTGCAACCATCAGTCCCACGATGACTGCGGCTTCGGAGAAAATGACGGCCCAGACGACGGCGTTCCGGAAGCTTCTTGCAATCAGGAGACTGCATGCAACCGGGATCGTCAATAAAGCCGATACGAGCAAAGCGCCGACAATTTTGATCGCCACGCTGATGACAAGAGCGGTCAGCACCGTAATCATCGTGTTCAAATACCGGATCGGCAAGCCGCTTACTCCCGCCGCATCTTCATCGAAGGAAATCAGAAACAGCTCCTTGAAATGAAACAAAACGGCCGCGAGCACAATTACGGTAACGCCTCCGACGATCCATAAATCCGTCGCGTTCAGCGTATAGATGCTTCCGAACAAGTAGCTCATAACATTCATGTTAAAGCTCTTCCCGAGCGTAAATAGCAAAGATGCGAGCGCTACGCCGCCCGACATGATGATGGCGATGGATAGCTCCGCGTACGTCTTGTACGCTTTTCTCAGCTTCTCGATCGCAAAAGATGCGATCAAGGCGAACACAAGCCCTACTCCAAGCGGGTATACCTGGATCAGAAATCCGAGCGCAACCCCGGCGATTGAGACGTGGGCCAGCGTATCCCCGATCATCGACAGCCTGCGCAGAACAAGGAATATGCCCATAAGCGGGGCTGTAATCCCGATCAAGATGCCTCCGAGAATCGCCTTTTGAAAAAAACCGCTAAATAAAATGTCGAACAATTCCAACGGAACGGCTCCTTTCAACAATAAAACGGCAGCGCCGTTCGATTAATAAACCAAATGCGGCTCCAATTTTTCCCGCAAATCCCTTAAGCTATGCGTTAAGTTCGTTTCACCGCAATTTTCAAGATCGTGGGAATGCTTCACGAAAAATTTCAGCTTGCCGCTTTCCTGCAGCGGTTCGGAGCCGATATACGAGCGTATCATGTCCAAATCGTGCGATACGATCAGAAATGTAATGCGATGATGCTGATGCATATGCTTGATCATATGAAAAAAGCCCATCTGCGTTTCGATGTCGATGCCTACCGTAGGCTCGTCAAGGATGAGCAGATCCGGATTGTTGATCAGTGCACGCGCGAGAAATACGCGTTGCTGCTGCCCGCCTGACAGCTGGCCGATTCGCTTATCGGCCAAATCCTCAATGCCCATCGCATGCAGCGCGTCGATGCCCTTCTGGACATCTTCCTTGGACGACTTGCGGAACATCCGCTTGCGGCCGTATAGCCCGGATTGAACAACCTCTCTTACCGTAGCGGGAAACAAAGGGTTAAACGAGTTTTTCTGCGGCACATACCCGATCCGGTCCCAAGCACTGAACTCCCCGAGCGGCGTTCCGAACAAACGAATTTGTCCCGACGTCGGCCGAAGAAGCCCTACGATCATGCGCAGCAGCGTCGTTTTGCCCGCTCCGTTGGAGCCGACCAACCCGACGAAGTCGCGTTCCTTGATTCCGAAATTTAAATCGCGGATCACCTGTTGATTCTGATAAGAGAACGAAACGTGATCCATCGTTATGATATCGGCATGGCAGCTTGCATTGTTCGTCATTTGCCCGGACATTCGCTTCGTACCCCTTTACATTCATCCAAATTGCTTGTTCCTTCTTATTGTAATGCCTTCATTAAATTTTGCAAATTGCTTTCCATCAACGACACATAATCTTCACCCTTTTGCTCTTCTTCCCCGGTTAATCCTTCGATCGGGTTCAATACAAGCGTTTCGGCGCCGGTTTCTCCCGCAATCGTCTTGGCAATCGTATCCGAGACAAGCTCCTCGAAGAAAATGTATTTGACGTCATGTTCCTTGACGAATTTCGAAATGTTCACGATATCCTGAGATCGCGGCTCGGCGTCAGGCGACAATCCCATAATCGGCATTTGCGTTAACCCGTAATCGCGGCACAAATAACCGAACGCCTGGTGCGAAACGACGATTTCTTTGCGCGGTGCGCTTGCAATCGAAGAAGCGAACTTCTCGTCAAGCTGTTTTAGCTTATCCGCAAACACTTTGTAGTTTGCTTCATAATCGGACTTATGCGCGGCATCGACTTCGATCAAGCTGTTTTTGATATTTTCTGCCATGATCAGTGCCGACTTCGGGCTCACCCACGTATGGGGATCATAATCGCCATGATCGTGCTGCTCGCCGGCCGCTTCGTCGTGCCCCTCGTCGTGCCCTTCCCCATGGCCCTCCGCTTCCTCCGGGTTGCCGTGAATGAGCTCGATTCCTTTGCTCACCTCAACGGTGACCGGCTTCGACCCGGTGTCCAGTCCTTTAAGGAAATCGTCAACCCAGCCTTCCAGACCGGCGCCATTATATAAGAATAGCTGCGCTTTGGAAGCATTGTCGATATCAAGGCTTTTCGGCGTCCAATCATGCGGCTCGATACCGGCAGGAATCATGTTGATGACGTTGACGTGCTCCCCGCCTATATTTTTGGCAAAGTCATATAACGGATAAAAGCTCGTCACCACATTCACTTTGCCTTCGACAAGCGTCGAGCCTGGTTTACTGCCGCAGCCCGACGCCATCAAAACGATCATCGCGATCGTGACGCCAAGGATGAGAAGTTTAAAAGATGATGCAGTTCTGTTCAAGACAGGAGTATACTTATTCATAAGACCTGGTCCCTTCCTTTAATTCCATTTTCATGTAAATCGTAATTATACCTATTTACAACAAGGATTATACTTGTGCCCGATGAAAGCTGTCAATAAGAAATGTTAAACTTTCATGATGAAGGAGACTCCGCCTGTACATGTCCAAGGATCACCTGTTGCTAACCATCAAACAAACTCACGATGAAATCGTGCCTATATTGACTCGTTCCGGACAACTATTCACCGTGTTCGACAAGCAAGATTCGGGTTGTATTTCTTACGGTGTCCAAATCAATGCGACTTCAAAGCTGTTCGTCAAATATTCGGAGCGAACCGATGCAATCGCCTATTTACATCGATCGATCGCTTTTTATTCCGAGATTGAGCATCGCGACATTCCGAAGCTGCGCAATTATTTTCATACACCGAAGGGACTCGCCTTGGTCTTCGATTGGGCCCACGGCGAAGTCTTGGGATCGCCCGACTTCCCAGGTGAGGAAGGCCGAAACAGGCCGGAATCGCCATTCTATCGTTTTACTCGTCTATCCTTGGACCACATCATCAACGCATTAACAGCCGTATACGATGTCCATGCGTATTTGGAAGCGAAAGGTTACGTTGCCGTAGATTTTTATGATGGCAGCATGATATATGACTTTGACCGCCATTCGATTCATATTTGCGATTTTGACTACTACAGCAAAGGTTCTTTTGTGCTTGAAATGGATCGGCTTTATGGCTCCAGCCGTTTTATGGCACCCGAGGAATTCATCCGGGGCAGTACGATCGATAACCGGACCAATGTGTATACGATGGGCGCTGCCGCTTTTGTCTTCCTCGCGAATAACAGCCGCAGTTTTCGGGATTGGCGGGCATCCGAAGCTTTATTCGAAGTGGCGAGCAAAGCGGTTTCCGCCGATCGGAGCAGCCGGTTCGACTCGGTGCGAAGCTTCTATGAGGCTTGGCGGAACGCTATAGAGGCAAATAAGTAACGAAGTGATGCTCGCTGCAAAAGACAACAAAAGCCGCCCGTTAAGTCGGGCGGCTTTTTGCTTTATTATTTCACGATGGCGCCGTTCGGCATGCCTTCAGGCACGGTCGCAAGCGCCAGTTGATCGCCGTGCGAAGCGGCAAGAATCATGCCTTGCGACACTTCGCCGCGCAGCTTCGCCGGCTTCAAGTTCGTGACGCAAATGACTTTGCGTCCGACGAGCTCCTCCGGCGAATAAAACTTGGCGATGCCGGAGACGACCTGGCGGCGCTCGAAGCCGAGATCAAGCTGCAGCTTCAGCAGCTTGTCGGCACCTTTGACCGGCTCCGCCGCGACAACCTGCGCCACGCGCAGCTCGACCTTGGCGAAATCGTCGATGCCGATTTCCGCTGCGCGCTCCGCCGGCGCAGGAACTGCTGCCGCCGCTTGCGGCTCGGCCGCTTTGGCCGCATCCGGCGCCGTAGTCAGCGTGGCCGCCGCGCCACCCATCGATTCGACGATGTAGGCAATCTCCTGCTCGACGTCAAGACGCGGGAAGATCGGTTCACCCTTGCCTACTCTCGTACCGGCCGGAATCGCGCCGAACGTGCGCAAGCTGTCCCATGCCGTCAGTTCGCCTTCGGCAATACCGAGCTGAGCCCAGATTTTGTGCGGCGCTTTCGTCATGAACGGCTGCAGCAGAATCGAGCTGATGCGCAGCGACGCCGCCAGATGGCTCATCGCGGAAGCCAGCTCCGCGCGCTTCGCTTCATCCTTGGCGAGCGCCCAAGGCTGCGTTTCGTCAATGTATTTGTTCGTCCGGCTGATGAGCTGCCAAGTCGCCGCCAGCGCAACGGAAAACTCCATGCCTTCCATCGCTTCTTCGACCTTATCCACCGTTTGGCGAGCCGTCTCAACGAGCGCATCGTCAAATGCCGTAACGTTTGGTTCATAGGCCGGAATTTCGCCGCCAAAATATTTGTCGATCATCGCAACCGTCCGGTTGAGCAGGTTGCCAAGATCGTTCGCAAGATCGAAGTTGATCCGTTCGACGAATCCTTCCGGCGTAAAGACGCCGTCCGCGCCAAACGGCACTTCGCGCAGCAAATAATAACGAAGGGCGTCGAGCCCGTAGCGGTCGATCAGCGTGACCGGGTCCACGACATTGCCTTTTGATTTGGACATTTTGCCGTCCTTCATCAGGAGCCAGCCGTGTCCGAACACTTTTTTCGGCAGCGGCAAATCAAGCGCCATCAGCATAATCGGCCAATAAATCGTATGGAAACGGACGATTTCCTTGCCTACGAGGTGAACGTCGGCAGGCCAATATTTGTCGAAGTTTTCCGGATTCGCCGTATCATAGCCGAGCGCCGTTACATAGTTCAAGAGTGCGTCAATCCATACGTAGATGACATGCTTCGGATCGCTGGGCACCTTGATGCCCCATTCGTACGTCGTTCGCGATACGGCCAAATCTTCAAGGCCCGGCTTGATGAAGTTGTTGATCATTTCGTTCTTCCGCGATTCCGGCTGAATGAAATCAGGGTGCTCTTCATAATACTGCAGCAGCCGGTCGGCATATTTGCTCATGCGGAAGAAATAGCTTTCCTCTTTCACAAGCTCGACGGGACGTCCGCAGTCCGGACAATTGCCGTTCACGAGCTGGCGCTCGAGGAAAAACGATTCGCAAGGCGTACAGTACCAGCCTTCGTACGCGCCTTTATAAATATCGTCCTGCTTCAGCAGCCGATCGAATACGCGCGCAACGACCGTTTTATGACGTTCTTCCGTCGTACGGATAAAATCGTCGTTGGAAATGTCCAGTTTGCGCCACAAATCTTGGATCCCTTCAACGATATGGTCGACGAACTGCTGCGGCGTTTTCCCCCGCTTGTTCGCTTCCCGCTCGATCTTCTGACCATGCTCGTCCGTTCCGGTCAGGTAACGGACGTCGAAGCCGCGAAGCCTCTTGTACCTTGCCATGGCATCCCCGGCAACGGTCGTATACGCATGGCCGATATGCAGCTTGTCGCTTGGGTAATAAATCGGCGTAGTAATATAAAACGATTTTTTCGGTTCAGACATCTCTATTGTCCTCCTCAAGTTTATTCCATACAAAAAGCTCCCGTCCGTATGGGACGAGAGCTGCGCTCACGTGGTACCACCCAAATTCCCTTCGCTCTCGCGAGACGTAAGGCTCATTCAGTCATGTCGACCGTCCGATAACGCCGGAACTGCGTCGCCCCCTTACTCGCTGCCTATACAGCCTGCTCGAAGGCAATTCCTCCAGGACCATATTCCAAAGCCGCCTCATACCGGTTTCCAGCTACCCCGGCTCTCTGCGATGACGCGATCGATGTACTTATCCGTTCAACGGAATTTATTATAGATAGAGTATACCCAAGGACAAACGGTTTACGCTTTCCTAGTCGGTACTTATACTCCAAAATATACCGAACATATCGCGCCACTGTCAAGTTTCATTCGCCGGGTCGCCTTGCTTCGGAGGTACCGGGTCGTACCCTCCGGGATGAAACGGATGGCATTTGCCGATGCGCTTCAAAGCGAGCCAAGAACCTTTGGCGGCGCCATGCACCTCGATCGCTTCCAGCGCGTACGCGGAGCAGGTCGGGTAAAACCGGCACGACGGCGGCTTATGCGGCGAAATGACTTTACGGTAAAAGTGAATCGGCGCTTGGGCGATTTTTCTCATCATTTAGGCATGTTCTTCCTGGCGGCAGTTTTCGCAATATCCGAACACTTCGAACTTATGCTGCACGACCTGGAACTGCTTCGGAATCCCGGCGACCTCGTTCATCGGGCAGAAGGCTAGCGGGTACGTCTTCTCGCATTGCAGGCAAATGAGATGATGGTGATGATGATGCTCCGAACAATGCAGCTTGAACTTGACGCCCTCCTCGAACACGATCTGCTCCAGCACGCCGAGCTCGGACAATACGCGCAAATTACGGTATACCGTGTCGAAGCTTAATCCGGAATACTTTTTGCCCATGAACTCGTATACGGCCTTGGGAGACAAATATCCGTCGGCATCCGCGAACAATTGAGCGAGCGTCCTTCGCTGGTCGGTGATACGCAGCCCTTGCTTCGACATCACGTCAATGATCTCTTCCGTTTTCACCGGCCATCCTCCATTCCAACCTTTTCTTCTATAATGCAATATAAACGAAGGTTCGTCAATTCGCGCGGCAAATGGATAAAAACAGCACCGTTTGCGAATTTTAGGTATAGCTCTTTTGCACGTTCACGATTCTGCCATACACTTGGAAAAAGGACAAAAAAATAGCTTTACAAATTCTTAACAAACGATAAACGATTGTGCTAATATGAATGAGGTTCGATATTTCGCCATATTTCGCCCAAAGGGGAGTAACTAATGTTTAAGAAGAAGGACATCTTTTTCGAAACGCTCGAAAATATTTCCGAAAACCTGCTTGCGACCGCCGAATTTTTTGCCAAAGGGCTTAACAATTTGAATGATTTAAGCGGCTTCGCCAAAACGATGAAGGAGTTCGAAACGAAAGGCGACCGCTTTACGCATACGATGATTACCGAACTCAACAAAACGTTCATCACGCCAATCGAGCGGGAAGACATTCTCGCCCTCACCACCTCCCTAGACGATGTCCTGGATGGGCTCGAAGCTTGCGCAGCACGGTTCGAAATGTACGAAATTCGCGAACCCGACACGCATATCCGTTTGTTCGCCGACATCCTTCTCCGATCTGCCCAAGAAATTCGTTCCGCGATCAAGCTGCTGACTACGAAGAAGCTGCTGGCGATCCGCGAATACAATATCCGCGTCAACGAGTTGGAGAACGAAGCGGACCAATTGCTCCGTACCGCCATTAAAGAACTGTTCATTCAAGTTAAAGATCCGATCGAATTGATCAAGAAAAAAGAAATCTACGAAATGCTGGAGTCGACGACGGACGATTGCGAGGATGTCGCCAATACGCTCGAAAGCATCATCATGCTCAACTCCTAATGGGGGGAGCTCCACAAAACTTAAGCTTATGCTTCCGATGAAAGTTTTGTTGCGGAGAAGACGCTTCGCAGCATGGCTCCACAAAACTTTAAGGGGGAACAATTGCGCTTACCGGCTTGTGAGACAAGCTCCGGCGCATACATTCATGGATCACGCCATCATCATTATCGGTTTCGTCGTTTTTCTCGCACTGGCCTTCGACTTCATCAACGGATTTCACGATACCGCAAATGCGATCGCGACTTCCGTATCGACACGGGCGCTTACGCCGCGAGTTGCCATCATTCTGGCTTCTACGCTTAACTTCGTAGGAGCGTTGACTTTTACCGGCGTCGCCAAAGCGATCGGCGGCAAGGTCGCCGATCCCGCCAAGCTGGAGCACGGCGTCGAAATCGTCATCGCCGCGCTGCTTGCCGCGATCGCCTGGAACTTGATTACGTGGTGGTTCGGCATTCCATCCTCGTCATCACATGCTTTGATCGGTTCGCTCGCAGGTGCGGTCATCGCGTCCGCAGGTTTTTCCGCCGTGAACGCTTCCGGGTTTACGTCCATCATTAAAGGATTGGTGTTTTCCCCGATTATCGCGTTTGTCGTCGGATATCTCCTGATGTCCTTGCTGAAGATCATATTTGCCCGTTCAAGCCCGCATTCCATCAACAAAGGCTTCCGAATCGCGCAAATCGCGACAGCGTGCTTCCAATCGTTCACTCACGGCACGAATGACGCCCAGAAAGCGATGGGCATCATTACGTTCGCGCTCGTTGCCGGGAACTTTCAGGACACCCTTGATGTTCCGCTCTGGGTAAAAATCGCAGCAGCTACCGCAATGGCGCTAGGTACTTCCGTAGGCGGCTGGAAAATCATCAAAACGATGGGCACGAAAATTTTCAAAATCGAGCCGATCAACGGTTTCGCGGCCGATCTTACTTCAGCCGGCGTTCTATTAACGGCGACACTTAACGAATTTCCTGCCAGCACGACGCACACGATAACGTCTTCCATTCTCGGCGTCGGCGCCGCAAAACGATTTTCAAGCGTCAGATGGGGACTTGCCGGCCGCATCGTCTTGTCGTGGATTATAACGATTCCGATTACGATGGTTCTTGCCGCGCTCATTTTTTACGTGATCAAATTGCTGTTCCTCTAGAACCATAACTCAAAACAAAGCATCAGGACCTCATTCATCCTGATGCTTCTTTGTTTTAACGGTAACGAACGGCATGCAGCTCCGGATTCACATCGCGTGCAGTGACGTATACAAGCCAGTTGTCCGAGAGCAAAGGCAAGATTTGCGGCTCATCGCCGGTCATCCGAACTTCGCTGTTCCGCGCAAGATCCAATAAATAAATATCCGAGTTCGGCTTTTTCCCGTTCTCGATTACATCGGCTGAGGAACCCCCTCTTCGCTCGTCCATCCACGCCACATAATTGCCGCTGATGACCGCCATGCTCTGATCCTCTTTTCGGTCCGTCAACCGTTTCTTCTGCTTCGTTGTCAAATCGCAAACGTACACATCGGCATTGTACGATCCTCTGCCGTATGCATTCCACACGATTCGGTTTCCGGAAATGTGGGGCTTCGCTTCCTTATAGGGCCCCTCTGCAATGGCGAGCGTTTCGCCCGACACGATATCGTACAAGTAAATGTCGGTATTGTTTTCCGGCAAATTCTCCCCCGCCCGTTTCAACTTGTCTACGACGTTGCGTCCGTCCTCCCAAACGACCTTTCCGTCTTGGATATCCGGATCGGTATTGGCGCCCGGCGTATTCGTTATCGCTTTCGTTACCCCGGTGTTCAGATCATAAAGCATAATTTGCCAGTCCGAAGGATATTCCTTGACGGCGTCTTGGCTGTTATCCATCCATACCACATAATGATCCCATATTTTGGGCCTGACTTGGGCGGACGCATCTTCGGTAAGTTGCCGCTCCTTGCCGGTTTTCAAATCGTATAAAAAAATGTCTGCGTTCGTTAAATCCATGCTGCCCAAATCGCCGATATTCCGTTTCTCGTGCCGCAGATCGGACCAGACCACGTAATCGCCGTAAAGATCAAATCCAAGCTGATCGGCAGGAAGCTTGATTGTCGCAAGCTGTGTATTCCTTGCCAAATCGACGACATTCAGCGCCTGGTCTCCGTAATAAACTAAACGATCGCCATCCAATGCCGCCGTCCAGCCTTTAAAGACGTGCTCTTCAAGCACTTCCCCCTGTTGATCCTCACCTATCCCGCCTATCCTCATAGAATCGCAGCCGGTTGCTAACGTGATGCATAACAGAACCATAAGAAAGGCCGAAATATACCGCGGACAAACGCCTTCTTTAACAATCATTTCCACATCCCCTTTTCGTCATAGACGACGTATGCCATGGCGAGGTTGCACTCCGGCGCAGTTCAATGTAAACGATTTTTATACTTCCCTTTAAGATTTGGTAAATCGAACCATATTGCGGATAAACTATGCTAGTATGGGCATGTGCACGACATCATTCGAGGAGGATATCCATGAAAAAGAAACTCGCAACCGGCGTTGCCGCCGCAACTCTGGCACTGAGCGTACTCGCATTTCCGGCCCTTCCTTCATCCGCGGAATCAACCGGATCACTTGTAAAGCTTCGCGTACTCGAAACGACCGACTTGCATGTCAATATGGTCAACTACGACTACTACGCCGATCAACCAACCAACGAATACGGCTTCTCCAAAACGGCGACGCTGATCAAAAAAGCGAAAGAAGAAGCCAAGAACAGCGTACTCTTCGATAACGGGGACTTGATTCAAGGCAACCCGCTCGGCGATTATGTCGCCAAAGTCGACCCGCTTAAACAAGGCGACGTTCACCCGGTTTACAAAGCGATGAATCTCGTCGGTTATGATGCAGGCAACATCGGCAACCATGAATTCAACTACGGGATGGACTTTTTGTTGAAATCGCTGAACGGCTCCAACTTCCCATACATAAACGCCAATGTGTACGTAGACGATCATGACAAGAACGAGGCGAACGACAAAAACTATTTTACCCCTTACAAAATATTGAACAAAGAAGTGACCGACGAATCCGGCAATAAACATACGATTAAGATCGGCGTGATCGGCTTCGTTCCGCCGCAAGTGATGCAATGGGATAAAGCGAATCTTGATGGCAAAGTGATCGTGAAGGACATCGTCAAGACGGCTCAAGCTTTCGTGCCGAAGATGAAAGCCGAGGGCGCGGACATTATCGTCGCGATCCCGCACTCCGGATTCGAGGATATTCCGCAAGCGGACAAGATGGAAAACTCCGTCCTCTACTTGAGCAAGGTTGCGGGCATCGACGCGATTTTGTTCGGGCATGCGCATAAAGTATTCCCTGATGCGTCTTTCGCCGGCAAAACGGGCGTTGACTTGACCAAAGGCACGATCAACGGTGTTCCGGCCGTCGAGCCGGGTTACTGGGGCAACAACCTCGGCATCATCGATCTGGACTTGCAGCAAGTGAACGGCAAATGGAAGGTCGTCGATTCCAAAGTCGAAGTACGAGCCATCTACGACAAAGCAAATAAGCAATCGCTTGCCGATGCCGACCAGGAAATCATCGATGCGGTGCAGCACGAGCATGACGCAACCGTCGCTTATGTTCGCGGACCGGTAGGCAAAACTACCGCACCGATCAACAGCTACTTTGCGCTCGTTCAAGACGACCCGTCGATCCAAATCGTCACGAATGCGCAAAAATGGTATGTCGAAAACCATCTGAAAGGCACAGATTACGAGAAGATTCCTGTTCTGTCCGCAGGTGCGCCGTTCAAAGCAGGCGGCCGCCAAGGTTCGTCCTATTATACGAACATCCCGGCCGGAACGATTGCGATTAAGAACGTCGCCGACTTGTATTTATATCCGAACACAGTGCACGCCGTCATGATCAATGGCGCTGAAGTCAAAGAGTGGCTCGAATGGTCCGCCGGCCAATTCAATCAAATCGATCCGAAGAAAACGACGGAACAGCCGCTGATTAACTATGACTTTCCGACCTACAACTATGATGTCATCGACGGTGTCAGCTACCAAATCGACGTCACGCAGCCGCAGAAGTACGACGGCAAAGGCGACATCATCAATCCGAAGGCGAATCGGATCAAAAACTTGACATTCAAGGGCAAACCGATCGATCCGAAGCAAAAGTTCATCGTCGCAACGAATAACTATCGCGCATCGACAAGCAAACTG
Organism: Paenibacillus sp. sgz302148; assembly: GCF_056120465.1. Taxonomy (NCBI): domain Bacteria; kingdom Bacillati; phylum Bacillota; class Bacilli; order Caryophanales; family Paenibacillaceae; genus Paenibacillus; species Paenibacillus sp. sgz302148. The sequence continues at coordinate 153,436 of NZ_JBVYOJ010000007.1, read as the reverse complement.
GCGAACCCGGACGGCAAACGAATCGTGCTCGCCGCGCCGGATGAAAACCGCGAAGCGGTCATCAACTACATCCGCGAGTTCAAAACGATCAATCCAACCGCCGACAACAACTGGTCGCTTGCACCGATCAACGGCAAAGTGAACGTCACGTTCACGACTTCTCCGGATGCCAAATCGGCGGCAAAGGGCAATATGAACTACGTTTCCGCGACATCCGACGGTTACGCCAAGTTTAAGCTTGACCTGGTTCCGAAAAAAGCGAAAAAATAAAGGCCAATCTGCGGATCTATACAAATGATCATACGACCAAAATCCCCCTTAGCCATCAGATTTGACGGTATAAGGGGGATTTTGCTGACCATTTCTAATATGGAGTATCTAGCCCTTCCGCAACTAATTGCAGGTGCTCATCTTCCATTTCCATCCTCCCTTCTCTTATATAACGGTAGGGGGTGTTTTTAGTTGGTGCGATAGGATAATTCAGGTAAAATATGTTTGATTCACTATGAGGAGGAATAAACATGGATGTCTTACTTTATAACGACTCGCATGAAGTAAGTTTGTATGAAATGATTCGCAGCCATATTCGTCAAGTGCCACCCTACATTGAACTAAAATTCGAAGAGTTTGCCGATATCTTTCATTCCCCCTACCATATGACGGATAAGTATTGGGGATCATTTGATAGAACGATAGAAACGTATGTAGGGGTAGAAGACGGCAAGTTGGTCGCGGCAACTCAAATTGCTTTTCCTCACGCTCCGCAAAAGGAATGGGTTGAAATACTTTGGATATTCGGCGAACCGGAAAAATCCGACCCTATCAGCAGGTTTTACAATGAGATCATGAAATTAGTCATAGATCGTAATTATTCGAAAGTATCAATCACTAAAAATCCATATGGCATCGCATGGGGCGGCATTCCCGATTGTTGGCCGCATGTATTGGCCGCCGTACTTGCGGAAAGCTCCAACGAAACGGATCCATGGGACGGTTACTGGTCAGATGGAGCAATAAACAGAAGAAATCTTCCTAGCGGTTTTACCGTGAAAGTAACCGATAATTTGCAAGAACTTAAGCTCCAGTTTGATTTCTATCATGGAGAAGAAATTGCCGGAGAAATTGCGGTTTGGTTTCCATCGGACCGTTCTGTCGGTTTAACGGATGCCGGGATCGTCGATATCGAATGGATTGAAGTCTCTGACAAATTTAAAGGCCAGCGTTTGGGGCAAGCGATGATGACATATGTCCATGATCATTGTTCTACGCTCGGTTTTCGTCAGTTTATGTTGTGGACCAAATGGGATAACATGCGAAAGTTGGCCGGTAAGCTAGGATTAAAAAAAGGGCCGGTGTTTCATTGGATAAGAACATGAAAATCACATTGTGATTCGTATTCGAAAAAGCCCTCGATGACGTAAAGTTAACATTTATGCGATCTTCATGTAGAATAAGGTCATTCTGGCTGCGTTCGAATTTCGAATCGAATCCTACAAAAATTCAGCCCGTATGGAGGGAGAACTATAGCATCATGAATAGGCTTGTTTGGATGGGCTTTTTTTCATTTTTTATTACCGGTGTTACCTTGGTCATGCTAGGTGCCGTGCTGCCGGAGCTGCTTCATCACTATGGGCGAAGTTACCAGGACGGCGGCATCATCGTGTTTGCGCAATTTATGGGCATGCTGGCCGGCGTTCTGGCCATGCCGTTCCTGACGCGCCGTCTCGGACGGCGGAATTGTTTCGTGTTCGCCTTGATTTTGCTTGGACTCGCGGAAATCAGTTTGTTCTTGCTCCCGCCATGGCCGCTGATCGTCATGATCGCCGGGGCTGCGGGAGCAAGCGTCGGATTGGTCGAACCCGGCATCAGCTCTTTGATTCTGCTGGCCGTCAAGGAGAAGCAAGCGATCGTCATGAGCAAGCTGGAGGTCGCGTTCGGACTCGGCGCGCTGGTCATGCCTTTTCTCGCCAGCTTCCTCATTGCGATGGGCGCCTGGAAATATTCTTTTTTATTTCTGTTCCTCGATGCGATCGTCATGGCGCTTCTATGGAGCAGGTTGTCGGTCGGCGAAACCGATGCCCTGCTAACGAAGGAGAATGCCTTGCAGGCCGGCGGGATACAACAGCCGACCTATGCCAAGAAGCATATTCCTTATGTCCTTTTATTCGCCGGATTTTTCTTCTTGTATAGCGGCAGTGAAGTATCCGTCGTTCATTTCGTCCCTTCAATCTTTATGGAGAACTGGAATGTCAGCAGCTCGGATGCCGCTTTGACTGTTACGCTGTATTGGTTCGCAATGACGCTCGGCCGTTTCTTCTCGGGCATCATCGCCGAAAAAATGACCTATTACCGGTATTTGCGCGTATCTCTGCTGGGGTGTCTCGTCTCCCTTGTCCTGCTGAGTCTCACCGGCTTCGCCTGGAGCGGTTATGTCCTGCTGTTCCTGCTTGGCTTGTTCATGTCCGGTCTATTCGCCGTGGCGCTTATTCACGCCAATAACCGATTCCCCGGCATGACGGAGCGGACGACAAGCATACTTGTCGCTTCCGCGGGACTCGGCGGCTCGCTCATTCCGCTCGTCGCGGGATGGAGCATGGACGAGCTGTCGGTGCAAGCGACGCTATGGTTTTTTGTCAGCGTCATGCTGGCCATGCTCGTATTGATGCTGCTCACGCAGCAACGCGTCAAAACGGCGAACGACATCCCGCAATCCAATGCGGCTTCCTTTTAACAATGTTTGTTTCCGATGTCGCAATTTATGAGTACAAATGTCACTAATTCGTATTACTATTGTCCAACGTTTTATGATAACTTATCATTGTGTCGTATTTTTATAGTGAATTAAAGGAGTGGATAAAACCATGATTAAAGTAGCCATGTTAAGCTTTTGGCACGTGCATGCCGGAGATTACGCAAGACAAGCAAATGAGCACCCGGGTACGGAAATTGTCGCAATTTGGGATGAGATTCCAGAGCGCGGACGCAAGGAAGCGGAAAACCGCGGTGTCCGTTTTTACGAGTCGCTCGACGATCTGCTAGCCCAGTCGGATATCGATGCGGTCATCGTCGATACGCCGACAAACATTCACCGTGACGTGATGGTTAAAGCGGCGCTTGCCGGCAAACATATTTTCACGGAAAAAGTAATCGCGCCAACGCTAAAAGAAGTCAACGAAATTCTTGCCGCCGTGGAGAAAACAGGCGTGAAGCTAACCGTTTCCCTGCCTCGTCTGAACGACAATTATACGCAGGCGATTCAAAGCGTACTCGCCGAAGGCATTCTCGGACAGCTGACGCTCGTTCGCGTTCGCCTGTCGCATAACGGCGCTACGGCAGGCTGGCTGCCCGCACACTTCTTTAGCCTCGAGCAATGCGGCGGCGGCGCCCTGATCGACCTGGGCTGCCATCCGATGTACTTGACGCGCTTGTTCCTCGGCCTTCCGGAAAGCGTCAGCGCTCATTACGGATACGTTTCCGGCAAAGAAGTCGAGGACAACGCCGTATCGGTGCTCAAATATCCGAATGGCGCACTCGGCATTGTAGAAGCCGGCTTCGTCAACGCCCACTCGCCGTTCAGCATCGAGCTGCACGGAACGGACGGCTCGTTGTTCTACGGTACGCCGGAAGAGACGATGGTTTTCCGCAGCAATAAGCTTGAAGGCGAAGGTTCCAAGCAATGGAACGTGAAATCGCTGCCGGACAACGTGCCAAGCGCTTTCCACCAATGGGTCAGCCACATCGAGAACAACACGGTCGCTACGGAGAACATTCAATATGCCGTAGAATTGACGAAGCTGATGGAAGCTTCCAACCTGTCGGTTCAGCAGAACAAAGCAATTCGACTCGACGAGCTTGCGAAATAATACGTTTACAGGAAGGCGGTGAGTCAGATGGCTGCAAACGATCAATCCCGCGATTCGAAAACAACTGCCGCGAAGCGAGGCGCAAAGCCGTTTCCCTTCTCCGTCATGGAACAGAAACCCGGGGCGCTCGACCGTCTCGATATCCGGTTCCGTTGGGGCAATTTCGGCATCCGGGTGTTGCGCTGCCATCTGACGACTTTCCCGCCGGGACGAATCGTCGGTTTTCATAAGCATTCCGAATATGAATTCCATTTCATCCCTCGCGGGAAAGGCATCGTCATCCTTGAAGATATCCCTTATGCCCTGCATGAAGGGATGTTTTATTTAACGGGTCCCGGCGTCATGCATTACCAAGAAGCGGACCCCAGCGAGGCGATGGACGAATTGTGCCTGCACATCGATATTGTCCGGCTGGAGGACAAGCGGCGTCAAGCCGGAACGCAGGACGGTATGGACGACTGGGAATCGGAATGGGAAGCGAAAGAAGCCGAGGAATGCGTTAGAAGGCTGCAGGAGATGCCGGTCCGGCCGACGGTGGATCAATACAACGCGATGCAGTGGTTCCTGACCGCTTACCGGGCCTGGAACGAAAACCAGCCCGGCGTGTTTACGACGATCAAGCAATCCGTCATCCAGATGCTGCTTCGCGCGACGCGCGCTTTTGCCGACAAGGCGATCTGGCATTCGCTGCCTCCGCGGGACATGAACGCCTACCGGTTCCAATTGGCGGTCCAGTTCATTCAGGACAATTACGCGAGCCCGATCACGCTGGAGGAGGTCGCCGAAAAAATCCAAATCAGCGGCCGGCAGCTGCAGCGTATTTTCCGGGAGCAATCGAATGAATCGTTCAGCGAATATGTCGAGAGCATCCGCCTGGCGCACGTATGCGCGCACCTGCTGGAAAGCGAGCTTACGATCGAGCAAATCGCCGCCGAGCACGGGTTCCCGAACAGCAATTATTTGTATTACGTATTCAAGAAAAGATTCCAAATGACGCCCAAACAATATAAGGAACAGAACGCGACAAAGGAGACTTGATTGGCAATGACGAGAAAAATACGGGTTGGCATTATCGGCAGCGGCGGCATCGCCCGCGCGCATGCGCAAGCCTACAAAACGATACCGGACGTGGAAATCGCCGCCGTGGCGGACGTCATTCCCGGCAAAGCCGCGGAATTTCTGGCGCTCGAGCAGCTGACGAACGCGCAAGCGTTCGACGACCACCGCCGACTGCTGGAGCTGGATCTGGACGGGATCAGCGTTTGTACGCCGAATATGGCCCACCACCAAACAACGGTGGATTCGCTTCGCGCAGGCAAACACGTGCTTGTCGAGAAGCCGATGTCCGTCACGCTCGAAGAAGCGGTCGACATGGTGCAGGTGTCGAAACAGACGAACCGTATGCTGTCGGTTGGCTTCCAGCCGCGTTACGACCCGAACATGAAAACGATCCAGAACATCGTTCAATCCGGCCAGCTCGGCAAAGTGTATTATGTTGAGACCGGCGGTGGCCGCCGCCGCGGCATTCCGGGCGGTACATTCATCCGCAAAGACCTGGCGGGCGCAGGAGCGATGGCCGATATCGGCTGCTATTCGCTCGACATGGCGCTGAACACGCTCGGCTATCCAAAGCCGCTGACCGTATCCGCGTACGCGTCGAACTACTTCGGGACGAACCCGAAATATTTCGGCGAAGCTTCCAAGTTTGACGTGGAGGATTTTGGCGTGGCGATGATCCGTCTCGAGGGCGACATCGTGCTGAACTTTAAGATCTCGTGGGCGATGCATATGGACACGCTCGGCGCCACGATGTTCCTCGGCTCCGAAGCAGGCCTCAAAATTACGCCTGCGGGCCAAGGGCCTTGGAGCGGCGTATGGGATGGCAGCGTGGGCAGCATTACGATGTTCCACGACCTCATGGGCCATAACACCCAGAGCCCGATTCCGGTCCAAACGCACAACATCAACCTGTTCCACGAGAAGGTGCGCGATTTCGTTGCCGCGATTCGAGACGGCAAAGGCGCTCCGATTCCAGGAGACCAAATTTTGATCAACCAGGCGATCGTGGATGGCATTTTGCGTTCCTCCGAGCTGCGGCGCGAGGTGGACATCGTTATTCCGCAAATTTAGCGCTTTGTTCTATTCCAGAAAGATCCTCTTTGCGACAAGAAGCGTCGCGAAGCGGATCTTTTTTGCGCCTTTCCGACTGTCGAAGGCTGCCGTAACATTGCTATTTTTGCGCTTCCCCGGGAAATGATCGCGTATTTATTGCCTGTATCCTCTCTCTCTTTTTTTATGGATCGGCATCTCGACTTTCATTGCCTGCCCTGTCCTTTCTCATCAGGATTGAATAAAGTATACAGACATGTTGTGGACCGGACATGCGGTCCTGTACATTCGACCTCGAATATGGAGGATACTTGAATGGAAATGAACGAACGGCTCGTCTATGAGATGATCAAGGAACTGCAAGAGATGAATGAACGATTAAAAGAAACGATGCATAGCTTTCAGCGGATCGAAGCGCGTTTGGAAGACATTCGTCAACTTCACCGGCGGCAAAACGATACGTTTTCCGATATATTCGCTTACTTGAAAGATTATCAACGGGTCGCCGATTATCAGTTGGAGCATCCCGATCGGCAAACCAGTATCGACTTCAACAATCTGAAGTCACTTTTTGCGCTGCCCCACAAGATATTTGCCGATCCATTGTCCAGGGCAAGCGTGCTCAATAACGTGCCGATATCGTCGAACGATAAACCTGTTTATACGAACGACAAATCGTTCCTGCAATATTTGGCCGAGCAGACGTTTGCGGAAACAACGACGACAAGCCGGTTGTATTATCGCGTTGGATTTTTGAACAACGTTTCCACAACCGTTTATCAGTATTTGGATGAAGGTTTCACAACCGAACCGGCCAACGTGGTGCCTGCCGGCATGCTGCTGCGCGTCGTTTCGACTTCGGCGAACGATACGGCTGCCGGGACAGGTGCGCAACGGGTGTTAATTAGCGGCATCGACGCCACCGGAAGCCGGGCGAATGAAACGGTGATCATGAATGGCACGTCCGGCGTTACGACGGTAACGACATGGAAGTGGCTCGATTTTTTCTGTATCATCGCCGTCGGAACGTACAACGGTACAGCCGTGGGCACCATTAGCTTGACCAATACAGCCGCAACGACGACATTCGCGCAAATTGCGGCAGGTCGGCGTTCGTGGCGTTCCGGACGAATTCATGTCCCGACCGTCGGCAGAGGTTATCTTCATCAATGGGTGATCGGATCGTTCAAGAGCGACGTCAGCTTTGAACTGCTAGTTTCGCCAACCTCGGATAAAAACACGATCATCGCCCGGTCGGCGACGAATTCGACGGGACAAAGCACGAACATTCTTTTTCCGGCTCCGATCTATATTCCGTCCGACGGCCGGGCTGTGGTGGATGCGTTGGCCAACGGGACGGTGAATCAAGCCGACACCAGCTTCAGCTGCCATATTTCGCCTACTTAACGCTGCAAAAAAAAGCCCGAATCGGATTTTCTTCAAACCGAATCGGGCTTTCATATGGGACGAATACGTATTACCGTTCATCCGCCACTTGCATTGCTTTGATGAACTGTTCTTCCGGCTGCGCGCCGGATACGGCCACTTTGTTATCGAAAACGAAGAACGGCACGCCCGTAATTTGTAGTCTGCGCGCTTGCTCCAAGTCGTGAGTAACCGAGCCAAACGCTTCGTTCGCTTGCAGAGCGCGGCGTACTTCCGTTCCGTCCATTCCGGCATCTTCCGCAATGTTTACAAGAACGTCGAGCTTTCCGATATCCTGCCCTTTCTCGAAATAAGCGGCCATGACACGGTCGAATACGTCACCTTGCTTGTCTTCAGGAGCGAGCGCAATCAGTTGATGAGACAACTTCGTTTCCGGATAAACCTCGATCAAGTCGAAATCAAACGGAATCCCAAGCGAGTCGCCCGTTTGAATCAGGTGCTGGTTCATTTGATCGAATCGCTCCAAGCTGCCGAACTTTCGGGCGAGCGTTTCGCGGAAGTTCACGCCTTCGGCTGGAATCGTGCCGTCAAGTTGAAAAGCTCTGTGGCGAATTTGGACGTCGGTGCGTCCGGATTGCTTCAGGGCGTTCATGAGCCGTTTTTTGCCGACTCGGCACCATGGGCATACCGTATCCGAATAAATGTCAATGATCATAGCTAGTACCTCGCAATCGTAAGTTTGCTATTTTTTATTGATGTCGAGCGCATTTTCTTTCGATTTTATAGTATTACACTTTTTGTAAGTTGTCAAACCGGTGGCCGTTATACATTCTCTAGCTAGTCTCGAATCTCCTCCCGCAGAGGCTTGGCATCCAGCGGCAGCTTGTCCCCCGGCAACTCTCTGTATTCTACGTCAAAAACGCCCCGATATTCGAACAAAGTCCCGTACCAACGGTTCTGCACATGTACGTGAATGCGGTACTTGTCCAACGATTCGTCAAACCACTCGCGAACATTCGCCACGCCGGACAAAGCCATGGGAAACCGGAAGCCTAACCAGCCCTCATAAAATCGCTGCTCGCCTGAGCGTATCCGAATTCCACCTTGGTCGTCGGCCTCAATATCGATATCAACCGCCAAGTGCTGCCGATTGCCCAAATAATCGATAATTTTACCGCGCCGTTCGCTGTAAATCATCGTTGCATCGAACCGGCAGATCGACCCCGGAAAGCGAAATGAACGGTTCCATGTAACGGTCTCGCGGCCGTGGCCGTCGGTATAAGCGTAATTCTCTATCGAAAATGGGACATTCTCTCCGCTCCTCGGGATGAGAATATGCCGCCGGCTGCCGAGCCATAAAAAAGGAGCGACCGGTTTGGAATAACGCACGTATTCCATCATCCCCGTCCCGATGCTCGCCGTATTGTCCCGGCTGCTCAAGCCGAATCTGCGCCGAATGGCGGGATGCAGGTTGTGGAAATCAGCCCCTAATGCTTTCTGGTAAATCGATTCCATCGACTTCCACTCCTTGTTCAATTTGCGAAGCTTGGACTCCGTCGGCTCCCCCGCTATTCTCAAGGTGAACCGCAGGTTTTCTTGCACACCTTGCCGCGCATGGCAAATCTTCGCACGTGGCATACCCGGTCCAGCATAAAGCGAGCATCGCAAACGTCAATGCAGCCGGATTAAAGGGAGCGGCATATACCGAAGGATCACTCCAAGCCGCTCCTGCAGCCAGCAAGATTAACATGCATGCGTTCAACCAATATATCCATCGTTTGCGATGGAATAACAGACAAGCGAATCCAAACGCAAGTTCCATCGCGCCGATCAAGAGGATTGCCGCGGATTCCATCCCCTGCACAAATGGCAGCCGGGACAACATGTCAAGTTCAACGGAATGCCGCATCAACAGCTTCGGCACGAGTCCTTCGTAGCACCAAATGAAAGCGAGCGCTATGACTGCCGCAAAGTGCGTTAACGTCTTTACGATCGAATACGCCGGCTTCACGCCATTCTCCAGCCATAATCGCAAGCAATCGAAGCTCCAAGCCGTCGCCCAGCCGATAAGCGGTCGAAAAGCAAACCGATCCGCGACAGCCCCTATACGTCCGAACCGGGTCGTATAATCGTATCTTGTAATAAAACGAATTCCCTCATTTGTCGGCGTATATTTCCAATAACCTCCGCCTGTCCGTATCAAAGATATGGCTTGATCCGACCAGAAGCGCAGCCCGGATAAACGCGTACCGGATTCTGAAATCACGTGGCCGGCGGTTTCGCCTTCACCGGATACCGTTATGCCGAAGCCGATTTTCGTCGTATATCGGAACCGCTGGACGCGTTCTCCGTCCCGCCGCTGCACATAATCGATGCTTGAAAAGCGCAAATCCCACTTCTGATGATGCGCGGGCGTTTGCGTAGCCTCCCATAATCGCTCCATGTCCGTCGCGATCACCGTTTCGACATAGACAGGCTTTCTGCGAATCGTTAACATCGTTAATCACCTCGTGTTGGGTTGGGAGATAGGCTGGAACCTTCCCCCGCTTCAAGGAACCGCGATTTTATTTCCGGCGTCGGGACGAGGCATTGCTCCGTTCGACCGAACCAGCGATAGCGGTTTGCCGCGACCCAATCATAAACGGCATCGCGTACCGGCTTCGGACAGATGATGAGTCCATATAATAAAGGCCATAATCCTTTCAGCTTGCGGATGACGCGTAATGCTGCGGATGATTTGACGTATGTCCGGCCGTCCTCCACCATAACGAACGTGTCGAGCTCTGACAGGAGATGGGCACCGTTCACCGATTCAAGCAATCGCCGTGCTTCCTCGGACTGCAGCGACGCAAACTTGAAGTTTCGCCGCGGATCCCGGGGAATGACGAACCTGACGAAAAAGCTGCACAAATTGCAGTGTCCGTCGAACAATAGGATGGATGGCTGAACTTGTTCCTGTTCCGTTTTCATGATGGCCACCTCGTCTCGATAATTAATGCGATTAATCTTTATTGCCATGAATCATGCAATAATGCAAGTACCTTTACCCTTTTCGTATGAACAGTTTGTAGCGTAATAACTCGTCGATAGCCCAATTAATCCCGGCACCTGCCGTGGCCGCCAAGACGAACCGATCTGTAATGAAGTCTAACCAGTTTATCTCGCTAAGCACTCTCGCGCCGAAATAAAATCCGACGAATAACATAAATCCCATGCCAAAAACAAGATGAACCATACATGCCGCCGCGCTCCGGAATTTCCCAAGCCGCTTCGTCACGAGGTCCGAAAATAACGACACAGGCAATCCATAAAAAAGCAGGACCGGAAACGTATAGATCGGGACGATCAGCAGCCAGCTTAGCATGCCTGCATCCCATACATCCTTCATCAGCCATGCCATCATGATCGATACCATGATTGCCGAGCCGGCTGCACTCATTATTTTCCGCAAAATCAGCATCTCGATGCTCACGCCCTCTCCTTGCCGTATCTGTATTGTAGCTTGAAGATACGAAAAAAAGCAGTTCCAACTTTCGTAGAACCGCTTCACAAGGAGTACTATGTTTTATAGAACCTGCCGCACGCAGCTAAAGCCCTTTTTTCCTTACCTTCTCGACCGCTTCTTTGCCGCTGCGCACGCCAAGCTTCTTGAGCAGCTTGTTGATCTGGTTTTTCAACGTGCTTTCGGCCTTATGCAGCTTCGTTTCGATTTGCGAATGCGTATAGCCTTGTTCAAGGAGATCATAGACTTCACGCTCTGCGGGCGTAAGGCCAAGCAGCTGCTCCTCCTGCTTCAGCCGTGCGAATTCCTTCATTAAGACATCATAGGACGAACTACGGCTCGCCGTGAGCCTTATTGCCGACGGAAGCTCTTTGTAGTCGGATTTCGCGATATATTGCACCGCCCCGGCGGTGAATGCTTTGAGCATGACGTCTTCGGCCGTCAATGAAGTCAGCATGATGACTTTTACAGTCGGGCGCACATCGAGGATGTCCGCTGCTGCATAGATGCCGTCGATATGATTTTCCGACAAATTAATGTCCATCAGCACGATATCGCATTCAACCGTCTTGGCCAGCTCTACCGCCTGCTCCCGTGTCGAAACCGCTCCGACGATCAGCATATCCTCTTCTTTTCCGAGAAAACCGGAAAGCAGCTTGATCCAATCGGGATCGTCTTCTACTAGCAGCAATCGGATCATTTCGTTCAACTCCTTCCGTTTCCGCACCGAATTCGAGTTGTCAGCGCGCATACCGTACCTTCTTGCGCGGCCAGGCAATCGATAGGGTTGTCCCTTTGCCGATTTCGCTGTCCGCTTCGATCGTGCCTCCGCTTTTTTCTACGACATGATAACAATAGCTGAGACCGAGACCAAAGTTCAAACCGCGGTGTTTGGTCGTATAAAATGGCTCGAACATCATCCGCAGGTCGGCTCTCGACATGCCGACTCCGGTATCTTGAATGTGCAACACGGCATGTCTCTTTCGATTCGTAATGCCGATATGCAGCTCGCCGCCGGCCGGCATCGCTTCGATTGCATTTTTCAGTACGTTCACGAGCACTTCCTTCAAATGAATCCGATCGCAGATGAACATGATGTCTTCCGGCCAATCTTCCGCAATGACAACTTGAACGTCGCCCTTATCGAGCTGTGGCCTGACATGCGCAATGCATTCATTGATTAATGCCGTTAATGAACAGGGCTCTTCCATCAGCACAATATCTTGCATTTGGCTTTGGATCCGCGATACCATCGCTTGCAGATGGGCGGTCGAATGGGCGATGATCCGCAAATGGTCTTGTACGTCGGCATCTTCAGCCGCGGGCATTGATTCGATCGCTTCGGTGCACATCGATATTTTGGCGACTTCGTTCTTGATCGTGTGATTCAAGATGGCGGTGCCCGAGCTGACCGCTTTCATTGCCGTATCGAATCGGTCCTTCTCGAAACGCAGCTTTATGCCGAGCGTGCCGCTTGCAAACGTAAATATGATGCCGATTAAAAACGAATATACAATAAAGACGGAAACAAACCGAAAAAAATCAAATTCCGGGTCGAAAATCCGGGCAATATTGATAAAAACGAGCGCAGATAAAATGGTAGGTACGATGATCAGCACAGTCACAAGGCGGTTTAGTCTGCGTATCCGATTGGTTTCCTTCACATATGCATAGATGAACATGGCACAAGCACCAATATAATATGGGCCTGCCCATAGGAGCAGCGTAAGCTGGTCGAGCTTCATTGCCGGAAATAACGGCGTCGTTGCCGCCATATACACAACCGGCAGCAGGAGCAGCACGCCGCTCCATTTTCGAAGCCGCCTCTTCCGAATGCAATCGCTGTACGCAATGGCGAACATGACAAGCGTATAAGGCGTAAGCACTTGATTCGCAAAGGCAAGGAGAGTCGCAAGGCGGTACAGCCATTCATCCGTCGCGCCTTCGGCCGCATTTTGCAATGAAATGGACAAGCCCCCGATACCGGCGCATAGCAAAAATACCGCAGCCCAGCGGTTCGACGCACTGCGCGGATGATTCCACAGCAAGACGACCGCAGCAATGGCAAACGCCGCAAAATAAATCAGCAAATCCGCTCGCTCCTTTGATGATGTATGTCTTATTATAACAGATGGCGCGTGCGACAACGACGAGATCCATGCAATCTTTTGTCTCCATAAAAAAACCACCAACCCGCGAGGGAGGATGGCTGTCGAGGCAGAGTTCTTTTGGAGCTTGGCACATTTATCTATGGCCTAGATTTGCGAGGCGGTGTCATTCGACCGCGACGCGTATTTTTATTGCTCATGAGACGCGGGCGCGAAAGCATCATCCAATGAGGCAACCGAAAAATCGTGTCTTTATGATCGGATAAAATGAGCGGAGCGATCGGACTCATGTAAGGAACGCCGAAAGAACGCAAGCCGCATAAATGCAGCACGATCGCAATAAGCCCAACAATGATCCCGAACAACCCGAAAGAAGCGGCAAGACCCATTAATGGAAAACGAAGCATACGAAAGGCATTCGCCATACTATACGAAGGAAATACAAAGCTGCTAATGGCGGTTACCGATACGACAATAACCATGGCAGGGGAAACGATTCCCGCTTCCACCGCCGCTTGTCCGATGACCAGCGTTCCGACGACGGATACCGCCGGCCCGATCGTCCTTGGCATTCGCAGTCCTGCTTCCCGTAATATTTCAAAGGCGATCTCCATCATGAGCGCTTCGATGAACGCAGGAAAAGGAACGCCTTCCCTTTGAGCCGCCAAGCTGATCAGCAGCGGAGTCGGCAGCATTTCTTGATGAAACGTAGTAATAGCGATATACAGAGGCGGGCCCAATAAGGAGATAAAAATCCCGACATAACGAAGGAAACGAACTAGACTGCTAATATCGGCTCGATGGTAATAATCTTCCGCAGAATTCAAAAAAGAAACGAACAAAGCCGGAACGACGAGAACGAACGGCGTACCGTCCACCATAATTGCGATTTTCCCTTCAAGCAGTTCCGCGGCAATGACATCAGGCCGTTCCGAATTGTAAATGGTAGGAAAAGGCGAATAGTTATTGTCTTGAATCATTTCCTCGATGTACCCGCCTTCCAGGATACCGTCGATGTCGATCCGTTCGAGCCTGGCACGTACTTCTTCGACTACTTTGTCGTTAGCGATCCCTTTGATGTACATGACGGCGACATCGGTTCTGGTCACCGAGCCGATCGTTTTCGTTTCCAGCCACAAGTTCGGATTTTTGATTTTGCGCCGAAGCAAAGCGGTATTCGTACGCAGCGTTTCCGTGAACGCTTCGCGAGGGCCGCGGACAACCGATTCCGTGCTTGGTTCCGTAACCCCTCGATCCTTCCACCCCCGCGTACTCGCAGCAATACCGTGCGAATGCCCGTCAAGCAGAACGACCGCTTCGCCGGACAATATCGAGGCGAATAACGTTTCAAAATCGGAAACGTCCTTAATGTCGCCGATCGTAAGAGCGTAATCTTTCAGAACTTGAACGGGATTCGGGCCGGAAGAAATTTGCCGGTCGGCCTCATCCGACATTTTAATGTCCAGCATGACCGACTCCATAATGAAGTCGGTAATTACTTTTTTGTCCGCCAGGCCGTCGGTATAAATAATCCCCATGTTCTGATCCCCGTTTTTGCCGATCCGGACTTCCCTGATAATAATATCCGTGCTGTATCCGAGTTTTTCACGAATATGCCGAATATTTTCCTGTAAACTGTTTTTCAACGTGTGCATAAGTCCATATCTCTGCTTCCTTTTGCAATTGGGTTTGAAACCATTATTTCCTTCCATTATTTTCATAAACATAGGAGAGCAAGATCGGCTGCGACTTAAATGGAAAAAGTTTATTACATAGAATCGTGGGAAATAATGGGTCCATATCGGAATGACGGAAAGGAGTTCAATCTATGGCTCGCAAAACCGCCCTTATCTTCTTTATCGTCGTCATGCTGTTTGTCACTGGTTGTTGGAATCGCCGGGAATTAAACGAACTTGCCATTGCCGTAGCGATGGGACTCGATAAAACGGGAAACCAATACAAGCTCTCCATACAAGTGGTCGATCCCGGGCAAGTAGCTGCAAAAAAAGGGATAGGTACCCGGACACCGGTTACTTTGTATGAAGCAACAGGCAGTACCGTTTTTGAAGCGTTGCGTAAATTGACGACCCTTTCTCCCAGAAAAATGTATTCTTCCCATCTCCGAATGTTCGTCCTGGATGAAACATTAGCAAAGGAAGGAATCGGGGAATCGTTGGATTTCATTTCGAGGGATCATGAATTGCGTACCGATTTTTATATCGTTGTGGCGAAAAATACGAGCGCTGCCAATGTGCTAAAAATATTGACACACCTGGAATCGATTCCGGCCAATTTTATGTTTTCTTCGCTTGAATCGTCTGAGAAGTCGTGGGCGCCTACCTTGACCGTGACATTGGACGATTTGATTGCTAACCTCGTAAGCGAAGGGCAGCACCCCGTCATTACGGGAATTCGCATCATAGGCGCGCAAAAAGATGGGGAATCGAAAAAAAATGTCGAGCTTATTGATTCTCCTTCCTATTTGCAATACACGGGGTTGGCGGTGTTCCGGAAGGATAAATTGATCGGATGGTTAAACGAAACGGAAAGCAAAGCATATAACTACATTCAAGATAAAGTGAAAAGCACGGCCGGGCACCTCACGTGCCCTGACGGCGGAAAGCTGACCGTCGAAGTCATTCGCTCGAAAACGAAAGTTTCCGGAAGTGTAAATAAAAATACGCCGCAAATCCGGGTCGATATACGAAGTGAAGTCAATGTCGGAGAGGTGGAATGCCATATCGACCTAACCAAATCAAAAACGATTGCCGAGTTGGAGAAAATAGGGAGCGATAGAGTCCGGGGATTCATCGAAGAAACGATTCATACCGTACAGAAGAAATATAAAGTCGATATATTCGGTTTCGGCGAAGTAATACATCGTTCGGCTCCCGCCGCTTGGAGAACATTAAAAGAAGATTGGGACAGGCATTTTGCCAAGATGCCCGTGAAGGTGAACGTAGAGATCAAAATACGCCGGTTGGGCACGATAAGCAATTCGTTCCTGGAGGAAATGAAAAAAACGAAGAAGGAGTGAGTCGGCCGTGGTTATTACCGGAATTATAGCGGCAACGATCGCAATCGCCATGATCGAAGTTCCTTCGTTGGTAAAAAGACGTTTACGAAAGGAGCTATGGGTATTTCTCACCCTTCTTCTATTCGGAGCGGGATTAAGCATTGCGCAAAGCAAGCATATCAATATTCCAAATCCGGTGGATTGGATTAAGACGATTTATATGCCGCTGAGCGATGCTTTAATGGGTTTTTTTAAGTAGAACAGGAAAGGAGGACCATCCATGCTTGAGCACGGTAAAATCGCAAGCCGTCAATTTACGTTTTTAGCGACTTTATACATGATCGGCAGTTCCATCTTGATCAGTCCTTCCATCCTCGCTTCCGAGGCCAAACAAGACGCCTGGATTTCCGCAGCGCTAACTGTTGCTTGCGGATTGTTGGTCTTGCCTCTGTACGTTGCGTTAGGAAGCCGCTTTCCATCGATGACCTTTGCCGAATATAGCGAGAAGCTGCTCGGGAAATGGATTGGAAAAACGGTTTCTCTTTTGTTTCTTGCCGGCCTTCCTTTCATGATTGCTACCCTCACGCTGCGCAACATCGGAGATTTTCTGACAACGCAAGTGATACCCGAAACGCCGATACAAGCGATCCATATCATGATCATCGCCGTTGTCATTATGGGGGTGCGTCTCGGATTGGAGCCTTTGGCGCGCGCGGCGGAGCTGTTTTTTCCTTGGATCGTTCTGCTTTTTATTATTTTGGTCCTTTGCGTTGCGCCGCAAATCAAATTTGAGAATATTTTGCCGGTATTGGAGAAAGGGATGAAACCTGTGCTGAAGGGGGTAATCCCGTTTCTCAGCTTTCCGTTTCTCGAACCGGTCATTTTTTTAATGCTCTTCCCTTATGTGAACCGAAAGGAAAAGGTCGGAAAAGCTTTATTCAAAGCCGTTCTAATCGGAGGAATCATGTTATCCATCATAACGCTTTTGGCTATACTCGTTCTTGGCGCCGATTTTACGGCAAGAAATATGTTCCCAAGCTACATGTTGGCCAAAAAAATAAATATCGGAAGATTTTTGACACGGATCGAAGTGATCGTGGCCGTCATATGGTTTATTACGATTTATTTTCGATTAAGCATTTTGCTTTATGTAACGGCTTTAGGTGTCGCCCAATCCTTGAATCTAAAAGATTACCGGCTCTTTACGTTTCCACTCGGCATGATCCTGATTGTGCTTTCCCTGCTAACCGTTCCGAACAGTTCCTATCTTATTGAATTTAATCGATTGATATGGCCGGTTTACGTTCCAACATTCGGTCTTGTTTTGCCGCTTCTGCTGCTAGGTACGGCAATCTTTCGGAACAAACGGGTTCAAGAGACGGCTGATCCGAATGATCCATCCTGATCAAGCTTCAAGTGAGCGCCACTACTTCCTATACGGATTCGTTCCGCGAAGCTTGTCGGGGTTCACGACAATATACACGTTGCTAAGCCGGTTGCCGGCGTAATCGAAGCTGATGACGCCATTCACCTCATCGCCATCATAGCTAATGATGCCCGGGGCGCCATTCACCGTTATCAGCTCGTAACGGAAATCAAGCGCAGCCTTTTTGAGCAGTCCCATGAAGAAGGCCGTAATTTTCTCCGAGCCGACGATCGGACGAATCGCGGCCGAAACTTTGCCGCCGCCGTCCGAGACGAGCAATGCGTCTTCGGCGATCGTCTGCAGCAGCAAATCAACATTACCCGATGCAAGCGCAGCGACAAATCGCTCCAACACGGCGCGTTGCCGGGCCGCCTCTGCCATACGCCCAACCGACTTTTCCCCAGGCTCGGCAACCGTCCCGGTCACTTGCTTGGCAGCGGCTTGCGTTAGCGCGTCGCCTTCGTCATCACGCGACAATTCAAGCCGCTTCTTCGCCCGGCGCAAGAGCTGGCGGCAATTGGCTTCCGACTTGCCGATCATCTCGGCGATTTCGCCGTACTCGAAGCCCAGCACCTCCCGCAGCATCAATACGGCCCGTTCGCTTGCGGTCAACCTTTCCAACAGGATCATAAAAGCTGTGCCTACCGATTCCTTCACATTCGCGGCTTCGGCCGGATCCGCATCGACTGTGGCGCCGATCAGCGGTTCGGGCAGCCAGGGACCGACATACAGCTCCCTTCGTTTGCGCGCCGACCGCAAATAATCGATGCATCGGTTCGTGACGATTTTGCACAAATAGGATTTCATTTGATCGACATGGGTATCATCGACGCGGCTTGCGGCGATAAACGACTCCTGCACGATATCCTCTGCATCCATCACGCTGCCCAGCATGCGATAGGCCAGCATGAACAGCATCGGCCGGTAGGCTTCATAATGCTGCAGCACTTGTTGCATGGCTTTCACTCCTTTATGTTCACGAGCGATCCGCTGAGTAGGCGTAACGCCGCTTGTTTGGCACTGTTCATCGCCCGATCCGCGATCATTCCGTCCAGTCCGACCCAATCCCCGGCCACATACAACCCTCGAATGCCAGGTACATCGACGGTAGGTACCGCCGCGCCGCGGGCATAATCGGAGGCTTTGGACAAATCGTGACTCACCGTGATATTCGGCATATATCTTCTCGCTGCAAGCTCTTCTCGCCATCCTGGCTGAAGCGCGTCGAGCATTCGTTCCATTCGCAGCTCATCTTGCCGTACGTCTGCGGGGTCGGAGGTTCCGTGATATTTGATCAAATGTATGACCATTATACCATGCTCGCTTAGCATCGCTGCACCCGAGTGATTCGAATAATACAGCGGTTCGTCCAAGCCCAAGGCAAAATGCTGATGCGGCTTCGGCAGACGCCGGAGCCCGATATCGAGACATGCGGCCTTCACCGGTACGGCACGGCGACTCCACGTGTCCAGCACCGTTCGTTCTCCGCCTTCAACCAGCCTGACGGCCTCCTCCGGGGCTGTCGTCAGAACAACGGCGGATACATCCGCGCTATCGCCATCGGTAAGCTCAATCGACTGCACACGACCGTCCATATGCCGAATTGCGCTCACCCGCCGATCGGCATACAGGGCGACTCCGGCTGCTTCCGCCATCGATCTCAGCTTGGCCACGATCGTCCCCCAACCTCTGTCGACGTAAAGTACCGAGCTTTTCATCGCCATCTGGCCTTGCTTGATGACCGCGCCAGCGCTTTGCAGATGAGGTTCGTTGCCATAGGTCCAAGTGCGGCACAACGCATATACGACACGCTTGACGACATTGTCATGGAAACGATGCTCCACCCAGTCTTGCAGTGTGACGGTCATGAGCTCATCCGTACGAATCTTGCTCAGCCCGGCCATCAGCTTCACAAACTCGGACTTGCCCGGCCAGGATAATCGATCCGACAGCAGCAAGCTAAGCGGTTTCGTCGGAAACAAATATGTCGCGTCATCCTCGTATGCGAGCAACCGGGTTCCCGGCATGCCGCCTTCCGGCTCGATTCCAAGCTCTCGCAAAATGCGCAGCGCTTCTCCCGACTTATATAGCGCATGGGCGCCAAGATTAAGATGGGCTCCATTCCTTAATTCCGTCTGTGCCCGGCCTCCGAAGCCGTTCGCTTTCTCGAACAACGCCACGCGAGCTCCTCCCCGCGCGGCATAAATTGCCGCGGTTAGTCCCGACAAACCGCCGCCGATGACCGCCGTATCCCATCTTCGTTCCATAACAAAAATCACCCCATCCTCGTCGTTACCCATAAGACGAAGGAGGGGCGATTTCTGTGACACGATGATTTATCCGATGCTGCTGGCGTTTTTCTTGAAGTTGGATGGCGAAACGCCCGTATATTTCTTGAATGTTTTCGAGAAATAGGTCAAGTCGTTAAAACCAACACCGTAGCATACATCGGTGACCGACAATTCGGGCTTGAGCAAAAATTCGGTCGATTTACTGATCCGCACTTCGGTCAAATAATCGTTAAACGTTTTTCCTGTAAAATATTTAAACAAATTGCAAAAGTACGTTTTTGATATTTTCGAATATTTGCAAATGTGATCTAACCGGATTTCTTCGCCGTAATGCTCCTGGATGTATTCCACCGCCTTATCGATATGCGAACGATATTTGTCGGTTTTATCCTCCTGCGGCGCAACACGGCAATTGTTGTTCTCCCGGATGATGAAGGAGAGCAGCTTGAGCAGGTTCCCCTTGAGCACATACTCATAATAAGCCGTTCCTTCCTCGTATTCATCAACCATTTCCTGAAACAGCGATTGAAACCGGTGCACGCTTGCTCCCGCTAATGCCAGTTTCGGGATCTCGTTCAGCTCTTTTTTGCCGAACGGGTCTTCAATGGAATCCAGCCGGAATTCACACCCATAAATTTCCAGTTTTTCGCCGGGAACGAATTTAAAGCGGTGCACCGTATATGGCGGAACGACAAACAGACTGCCCATCATCAAGGTGTACTCCCGACCATGCATGATATGTTTGAACGTCCCTTTGCTCACGTACCAGATCTGTACATAATCGTGTGCGTGATCCAATTCGACACACTCGAATTTTTCGTCGATTTTGTACAACTTACAAGGCACGTTCTCCAGCAGCTCGAATTTAGCAGAGAAAAAACGGACTCCGGGCATACGTATCACTCACCTCGCATCTTTCCAGGAATCATTGCGCCGGGCTCCGCGATTAGGTTATTGCTTCACATATGTGCCCTTGATAAATTGATACATGAAATCGTAGTTCGCCCGAATATTCGGGTCGTTGCTTTTAGCGCTGTCCAGGATGGCCGTATTGCCTTGATAATACGCTTTGAACGAGCCCGACATATAACCGTAGTCAACCCCGCCGTTCAAATATTCGATATATTTTTGACGTAATGCAGCATCCGTGAACATATTCTCGTCGAATTCCATTTCGATACCCTCGCCGTACCAACGGGCGAGCTGCGCTGCGTCCTGTACGCGAGAAGCGTCGGTGCTGCCGAAGTAATGGTTCGGCTGCAACGCGGCCGCGTCGAATCCAAGCTCCTTCATCGCAAAATTGCGATTGCCTTGGAAGAACGGAATCCAGAAGTACTTCAGTCCTTGCTGGTGCGCCAAATCGCCGGCATAATGGATGAGCTCGTTCTCATGCGGCACGCCGTGCGATACCCCTTCGCTGAGCCAATACATCCCGGTCAGCTGCAGGTTCGCATAATTGCCCGCATTCCAGCGGCTCATCACCTGATTCATATACCATTGCAGCGCTTTTTGCTTGTTGGCGTAGGCCACCGCATCGCCTACCGCCGCCGAACTCAAGTTTTCCGAAATTCCGTCCCCGTCGACATCGCCGAAATTGGTTTGATCCTCTGCCGGATACGGAATCATAAGAACAACTTTTACTTTATGGTTCGGCTGGCCAAGCGCGCTTCCGGCATCCGCAGCCGCTGCATTGAGCTGTGCCATGTCGCCGGTTGAGGCGGCGAACGTTTTATCCAAATACCATAACCAGTCGCTCTTGTTCGAGGAGATGCCAAAATTGCTTCCCCATGGCGTCCAGAGCCCGAGATACAGCACGCCGTCGAACATCCAATCCGTCGGTTGCCCCTGCCCGTTGACATAGCTGATATAAGGCATGATCTTATCCTTCGTCCAATCGCCTTTATTTTGCGTGTAATAACCGTTATACAGGAGCACTAGGTCATGAATACCCCCAGTTTGGGTGCCCGGAGCCAAATAAGCCGGAACGGTCGGCGGAAGGGTAGCCGCCTGGCTGCTCTGGCCATCGACTCCCCAAACTTCGATTTCGTCAATGAACGTCCACACTTCCTTCGTAAACGTCACTTTGACATACCGGGCATATACCATTGAAGCACTCGGAAAACCCGGTACGCCGTTAACCGCTCCATCCCAGACGTATTTCTGCGTTCTTGCGGGAACCTGCTGCCACATCGGGTATTGCGAAGACATGTTGGAGACCGTACTCCAGTCTATTCCGTTCGTGGATACGTATACGGAGACCGTATTCGGAAATTGGATGCCGACCGGATTGTCTTCGAGAAAATTCGCTGTCACTTTGCTGATCGATTTACTTGCGCCGAGGTCGAACGTAACGGCACGGGTCATTCCGCCGGAATGTCCCTGCCAAGCCCCATTGGAGTAACTTGTTCCTCCATATAGGCCATTCGTCAGCTCTTTGCCGCCGCTATCGGGGTAACTCGTCGAGGCAGACTGTGACACCGTGTAACCGAGTTTCGATACGAGATTTTTGGGGGTGCCGGCTGCGCCCGCCTTGGCACCGTACACACTCGTGTTCATAAGCAAAAGCATTGCCACCAACATGACCATCACCAATTTTGCACGAAACATACGAATCTTCCTCCGTTCATTTTTTGAATGAGTACCGAAGATTTGTAGGATGTCGTTTGCGGCATTTGGGGTATGATTGTTGTTCTGGTCGAAGCTTTCTCTGAAAACGTTTACTTTCTCATATTATAAAAAGATATATGACTTCGCTTCTATATACTATTCTTTACATTCCATATACATTTGCTGCACAACGAACATCGACAACGATTCTCGCTACATGCTCATCACACTTAGTTCGAACCGACCGTAAATGTCGCCCGCGCCAATTCGACATAGCCGTCATCGATGAGAAGCACGGCATCATAGGTTCCGGCGGTCAAGTTCGATGTATCGAAGCTGATCGTGCCGTTAGGCTGCGTACCTGTGCTCGTGTATTTCCAGACAATCGACGGATTGCCGAGGCCCGGAGTTATGCCGGTCTGGTATATGCCGATCCAGTCCTTGGTGCCCGATGCACCCGTATACGTTGTGAGAACCTGTTCTCCTTGCACGTATGCCGGTTTATTCGTAATGATCGTTGCACCGTTCGACAAATTTGGGGTCGGTGCGAGCTGCGCGCGGAATGTGGAAACAACGGCACGATGATCGGACGGCCAAGGTGTCACTGTAATATCTGTATAAGGCCCGTTTTCGCCTACGATTTTGCTGTCCAGCGTAGTCGAAGAGCCAGCCGCATAAACGAAATCGATGCGGTCATGCACTTCGTTCGGTTCAATATGCCCGTTTAACCCCGGCGTCCATGTATTGGCGGGATGCGTAGCAGGGTTCGGACGAATTTCACGATAAGAATCGCGAAAATTCAACTGCTGCAGCTTCGCTGACACGGGCCATTTGACAATGGTGCCAAAATGGATGCTTTTTGTCGCATTCGTCCAATCGAGATGGGACGGCACGTTAAAATCGCCGGTGAGAAATACGGGAATTCCAAGACTCGCAAGCTTCGGCAGCGAATCGAACCGGCTTTTCATCTCAACCATATGGTAATTCTTTTCATTGTTCAAAACGTAATTTACGGATTTACCATCCCGTATGTCATAAGGCCCATACGGCGTATAGGAAAGGTGCACGTTGCTCATCGCGACAACTTTGCCGGGTTTTACTTCGATGTACACATAATCCCTCTGGTGGGCGTTGATGATCGGAAACCGGCTAATGATTTCATGTCCTTCGGCGTAATAAAAGCCGAGCTTTTGCGCAAGCGCGGCAAGGTTGCCGCCTGCCTCCTGAATTCCAACGATGTCGGCCCCGGCGGTTTGAATCGCTAGAGCCGTTTGATCGAGGGAGACAGCTCCTCCCCCCAAATAAATGTTGAAGGTCATAACCTTCAGGTCAACCGTTTCTGCTTGCGCTGCGCCAGCGCCTTTTGTTTTGGCCATTGCCGGACTACTAAAGCCGGCCAGCAGCATAACCGCAGCCAAGCAAACAACAATAACAGCTATACGGAACCGATTGTGACGCTGAAACAAGCTGCTTTGAAAGGAAAATACCATAGATGCAACCAACCTCTTTTCCATTGATTTTTATGAATCAATTAAGGTGTGCATGTCAAAGCTGCGATATTGACGACACAAGATCAGGCCGATAGCGATATGAAATTGGTTTTGAGCTTATATAAAATCGTATCAATGATTGCGATATTGGGTGCAAGGCCTGATCCGAACATCCGGAACTTCCGGAATGAACTAGTTACCTTCATTTGATGCGATTCAGCTGACCTCCCATTGATTCCTAGACCCGGCTTACGTTTATGGTAGCCGGGTCCAGGTGTGCTTTTGCTTCAGTTAGTTTCTCTAGCCGCTCACTTGCAAACCGTTATACAAGGTCTTCGTACCAGGTATTACGGTGTCGTCTGCAAAACTACGGCTCCGTTCGCCATGCCGTCAACGCCGAGGACCTCAATTTCATCGATGAATGTCCAGATGCCGATTGGGAATTCAACTTTAACGTAACGGGCATACACTTTATCCGCTCCCGGATTCCCCGGCACGCCGTCCTTTACGCCGTTCCAAGTCATGAACTCGGATTTGGCGCTATTATCCATTTGTGGTGCCGGGGATGGCACGGTGGCTAATGTACTCCAAGATTGACCATCCGACGAAACGGAATAGACGACGTTCTGAGGGAAAAGGATGCCAGGTCCTTTATCCTGCAAAAAATGGGCTTTAATTTGGCCGATCGATTTGTCCTGCCCTAAATCAAACGTAATCGTGCGGCTTCGATCCTGAGGGTTATCGCTACCGGCATGCCCCTGCCACTCTGCATTACCAAAATCCGCGCCGCCGAATTGGCCGTTGGTGAGTTCATTCCCGGAATCGGGATAGTTGCTGTTAGCCGGATGGGAAATCGTATAGCTTTGACCAAGAACTAGGTTGCTAAGTCCCCAACCATCGGACCAAGCGTGAATGAGAACTTGCGCATAGGAATCAAGCACCGATGCGACCCCGGCAGATATCAATTTTTGCGCTTGGACGGATGGGTCGTGTATATGCGCGAGAAAATCCTTCATATACGTAACGGCTTCATTCGGTTTGTTCTCATTCAAGAGCTGATTGATGATCTGCAAGCGATACGTTAAGTCATTGCCGAAAGATGATTTGATCCCCTTCGACGCGACATACCGGTTTACAAGGTCCGCCATCGTATCCGGCGATACTTGTGTATCCGATTTTTGATAATTTTTCGTTACGAATTGATACATCCATTCATACAAAATGCGATTATTCGGGTCATTGCTTCTTGCACTGTTGAGCAGCGCAACATTGCCTTGATAATGAGCTTTGTACGCATCATTCATATAACCGTAGTCGACGCCACCGTTCAAATAATTGATATATTTGTCGCGGTACGCCGGAAACGAATTCATCCGTTCATCGAGTTCCATTTCCACGCCGACGCCGTATTGCTTGGCAAGACCGGCCGCATCCTGAACCCGGGACTTATCGCCCGGCTCGTCGAAGAAATGGTTCGGCTGATACGCCACAGCGTCAAAGCCCAGTTTTTCCCATCCGGAAACGCCGGTACCATAGAAATTCGGAATCCAGAAAAACTTCTGTTTTTGCTGGTGGACAAGCTCGCTAGTATGTTGGATGATCTTGACGTTGTTCTCATCATAGAAGTTGGCGCTTTCTGCCATCCAATACATACCGGACAATTCGAGGTTCGAATAATTTTTTTCAGCCCAGCGTTGCTTCACCTGATTCATATACCAATCTATGGCTTTTTGCTTGCCGGCATAAGCCGCTTCCGCACCGACTTGATTCGGATTAAAATTCTCCGGCATGCCGTCGCCGTCAACATCGCCGAACTGGCCAGTCCCGTCAGCCGGGCTCGGAACCATCAGCACGACTTTGGTCTTGTGCTTCGTTTCGCCCAATTTTGCGCCGACCTCTTTGGTCGCTTCATTGAGCTGCCACATATCGCCTTGCTCGCCAAAGTTTTTGTCCAGATACCACTGCCAGTCCGCGAGCTTAGCGTTCATCCCAAAATCCCGTTGCCCGTCCTGCGTTCGGATGCCGAGATACAATACGCCGTCGTAGAACCAGTCGACCGGTTCGCCTTGTGCGTCCACATAACTGATGTACGGGATGATATTTTCTTTAGTCCAGTCGCCTGCGCCGCTGTCATAATGTCCATTGTACAACAGCGCGAGGTTGCTGATACCACCCGTAGCTTTGCCCGGCTGCAAGTACGCCGGTTGCTCAGGCTTCAGCTTAGTGGCGTGCTTCGCTTTGCCGTCGACGCCCCAAATCTCGATTTCATCGAGAAACGTCCAAACTTGGGTCATGAACGTAACTTTTACATATCGTGTATAGACGGATTCCGCCTTGTTACGATCCTTCAGCAAACCGTCGGCCGCGATGTCCCAGGCAAAAGTCTGATCTGTCGGCGGTCCCGGCTGCCATAGCGGAATGGCGGTATCTTTATGCAACAGAGGCGCCCAATTCACGCCATCCTCCGACACGTACATGGAAACCGTTTTTGGATAAAAAATACCGTTGCCCGTGTCCTGCATAAAATGCGCCTTTACGGCATTAATCGATTTAAAATCCCCCAAATCAAACACAACTTCTCGGGTAATTCCCCGCAGGTGCCCCTGCCAGGCATCGTCCCAGAACTCCATCGATGCGTACTTGCCATCGGTCAATTCATTTCCGGAGTCAGGGTAGCCCTCATAAGGTGGGGCAGAGAACTGGTAGCTTAAACCTGCAGCCAGGTTTCTCGGATCTTGCGTTTCTTGCTTGGCAAATGCGTTTGGAGCAGTTGATAATAGCATGGCAGCGGCTAACATGAGGGTGAATCCTGTTTTTTTGACAGAAACCATTACAAACCTCCTACAATCCATAATGACATGCATTGTCTTCCTTTGACCCACTACGCTCTTTGTCGTTACGTGATCATATCACCTCCTTTCGATGCCGAATTGCTTCCACGAAACGCTTCGTGATCTCTTGCGGCCGCGTAATCGCCGTGCCGATGACGACGGCGTGCGCTCCCGCTTCAAAGCAGCGCAAGCATTCGCTTGCCGTCCAGATGCGGCCTTCGGCAAGAACTGGTGTCCGCTTCAACTCCGCTAATTGGCGCACCAGATCGATATCCGGCGCTTGCTGCTGCAAGCTGTATGGCGTATAGCCGGATAACGTGGTGGATACGAGATCAACCTGCAGGTCCATCGCTTGGACGCCCTCTTCGAACGTTGATATATCCGCAACGATGCCGACCGCCGGAAACCGGGAACGGATGGCTTGGATAAACTGCTCCAGGGTAAGGCCGTCCGGCCGCGGTCTAGGCGTCGCGTCAATCGCTACAAGATCGGCCCCGGCCAATACGATTTCTTCAATTTCTTTCATCGTTGGCGTAATATAAATGTCGGAATTGTCGTAGATTTGTTTGTACAAGCCGATGACCGGCAGCGAACAACGCTTTTTGATGACCTCAATGTCCTTCGGCGTATTCGCGCGGATGCCGACGGCACCGCCCTCCTCCGCTGCGACGGCCATCGCCGCCATCATATCCGAGCCGAATAACGGCTCGTGCTCTAATGCTTGGCATGATACAATACAACCTGCTTCTAATCTCTTTATCAGTTTGGTTTCCATTCGGCTCCACTCCTTCTTCTTATTCATTCATGCAAGATCAATCTTTATCCGACAATACCGGTACGCTCGACGCTTTCGACGAAATATCTTTGCGCGAACATGTACAACAGGAAGATCGGGGCTATTGCAAGCAAGCCCGCCGAGTTGGTGATCAGCGCCACATCCGCGAATTCATGCTGGATGCCGAGCAGATTAGTCGGCAAAACATATAGCATCTTCGCCAAAGTTACCGAATTGGCCATATATAAATTGGTGAAATAATCATCATTCCATTGCCAGACGAAGGAGAACAAAATGACGGTCGCCATAGCCGGAATCGCATTCGGCAGCATGACCTTATAGAATGTTTTCAGTACCCCCGCTCCGTCCACATATGCCGCTTCCTCTAGCTCTTTAGGCAGTCCGCGGAAAAATTGCCTGAAGATAAAGATGTATAATCCATTCTTCATTCCCATCGCCGTCGCCGATGATATAAAGAACGGCCAGAAGCTTTCAAGCAAATTCACGCCCGGTTTACCGGTGAACAGCTCATACAGCCCGAATACGTCGAAGAAACGGAAGTGCAAATACGTCGGTGCCATGATCGTTTGCGGCGGAATGACAATCGTAAACACAACGAGCGCAAACAAGATGCCGCTACCCTTGAATTTTAATCTCGCAAACCCGTAACCAGCCAACGCACAAGAGATGACTTGAAGAATGGACGTTCCCGCACTGAGAATAAATGTGTTCGTCGCTGCCTTGTAGAAATCAATCATCTCAATGGCCTTATAAATATTGTCCATCGTTAAATGCCGGGGGATCCATACGATGGACGAATCGAAAATATCTTCCCGGGTCTTGAAAGCAACCGATAATTTGGTCAATATCGGATATATAATGATGAAGCAAATGCCGAACAACAAGATGAACCTGGAAATCACCCATAACCAATGCTTGGCCTTATCGACCGGACGATGCCGTCGGCTCCACTTCTTAACGGCGGTTGCAGCTATGATCGCACGGTTATTCGTTGTTGCTGCTTTCATTCGTATCCCCCCGCCCTAATCATGATAGAACACCCGCTTGGAAATGAAGTAAGTCGAGATCAGCAAGATGACCGATACCAAGATAAAGTACGCCCACGCCATCGCCGAGCTTAATCCGAAATTCAAATTACGGAATGCGATATTTTTGATGTTGTTCGTGACGCTGTTGTTATAAAACGAGTCGACGATGGAATATACGGTGTTCGTCAATATAAGTGGGGTCATCATTGGAAACGTGATTTTCCAGAACGATTCGTAGCCTGTCGCCCCTTCCATTTTGGAAGCCTCATATAAGGAAGGCGGTATGGACTGAATTCCCGCAAGGAATATAAGAATTTGCACGCCCGATGAAGTCACGATTTGATAGATTCGATCGATCGCCCCGGCAAAATAGAAGACAATGGACCTACTCATGCCGGCGTCCAGCAAGAATGGAATCAAATCGAATCCGCTGAGTCCCGTATAATTGCCTTCCATGTCGCTTGCGGCGCCTCCCATCATTCTCGCCAAATAGTTGGAGCCGTCCAATCCGGCGATAACGCCCGACGCCATGACGACGGGCAGGAATATAATCGCCCGTGTCAGCATCCTTCCCCTGAATTTTTGAGCCAGCAGCGTTGCCGTAAACAAGCTGAAAAAAATAATCAGCGGCACATTTAGCAGCATTTTGGTAACGGCTTCCGTCAAACTCCGGTTAAAATTCGGATCGATAAAAAACGCTCTGTTGAAATTTTCCCAACCGACAAATTTCAGAGAATAGCCGGTTGTATCAATCGTTAATTCACTAAAGCTGAACCGAATCGACTGAAACAACGGCACGGCCATCAAGAGCACGAATCCGATCAGCCAGGGGGAAACGAACAAAACGCCAAGCATCGATTTTTTCCTTTCCAAGCTGAGCAGACGTTTATTGGCCATTTGCAATCACCCCTTCACATCATATTGTTCGGCATCAATCGTAACGCCATTAACGACAACCGGTTTGGCGTTATAATTGACGATGACCGAAAGGCCGTTTTCGTAAGTCGTCTTGTAGACGCCTTCTTCCAGCTTGTTATGATTGACGATACGTTGTCCGCGAACCTGTTTCAGAACACTGTTGACTTCCTTGTACGCCTGCATCGCTTCGTCAAACCAAACTTTGTAATAGGTCGCGTACAATTCTTTGAATTCGAGCGGTTTAATGGTACCAGGGTCTGCGTACATCCATTTGTAGTACACGTTTGACCCTGTCTCGAGCGACTTGAGCACCAGCTTGCGGACATTCTGATCATCGGCATAATTGAATGGCTTGCCGGCATAATCGACATAGCCGTGCAACACCATTTCATAGAACGGAATCGATTCGTCCGCGATTTGATACTGGTTGCTATCGAGCGGTACATTCAACACATTGGTCGCATAAGGCAGCAGAAACGCATTGCCCCCGCTGACCATCATATCAGGCGCTTCTTTGTGAAGGTGCTCAGCCTCCGCGGCATTGATGCGCAATGATTGTTGTCTGTCCACCGTCTCCCCGAATGTGAAGTCCGAATTGATATCATCACCGAGATCGTGCAACGACACGGCGCCAGGGTTGAGATCCTTGTAATCCTCCAGAAAATCGGTGACGACGCCGTTCAGCTTGTTTGGAGACAAAATATAATGGGAGAAATTATACGAATCTCTACGGTAGGTCGCCAAGTCATACGTAAATATTTTCGTGATCTTCCGCGACAAAAATTGCGCGGCATCCCTTGAAGGGCTAAACCCGGTATAGCGGTATACCTTCAAGAAGGATACATCCGGATATAATCCTCCGCCGTTCTGCTTCAGCCGATCGCCCAAGGCTCTCCATTCTTTGCGGGAACCGAGCACGCTTTCGAGCTTCACGCTGGTCGGCACGCGATGGTTAAGACCTCCGTTAAACCAACCGTTGTAATTGACTCGAATATTACGAACGTCCTTGCCATTCATTTCGTCGAGCAGCTGATTCGCTTGCTGGAAATCGGTTAATGGTTCCTGTGAATCGTAAGGAATCCCGAGAAAACTGTCCTCCTTGGACATACTCCCCAGCAGCTCAAGATAAAACGGGGCATCGCCTTGCGACTTTAGCTTTTTCAAGCCGTACTTCTGTTCCAAATAATTGCGGTAATACGCGGCCATCCCGGAATAGTTAGCTTGGTCGCCGCTTAGGAATCCGTATCGGATTTGAAGCTTGCCTTGGTACATCTGATTCGGCGTTTTGATCGTCAAATCGGTCGCGGTCAGCTTTATCGTATCTTTCGCCATAACTGTAAACATGTTGCCGACCGTGTTGTACTGATGCAGCCTGCCGCTAATATCCGCCGTCATTTTGGCGAGTGCCTCGCCGTCTTCGATGATCGCGAAAAATGCGGCATCGCCACGTTTCATTCCGAAAACCGGCATTCGGTTCACCTCAGGGGTTATGGACTTTTCATCCTTATAGAACGTCCCGTCCTCCCCATAAATTGGAATGATAATCGGCTGAGATAACAGCTTTCCGTTGTTGAAGTTCACCAATGCGCCGGATCCGTCAGGCACGAGCATATACCCTTGATCGTCCACGCCCGCTGCTCCGAAGCTGTTCAAGAGCCCTATGGCATTGATATGGTATGGCTTGCTTTCTTCGATTTTGGTCGTATCGACCGAAGCAACCAGAGTGTCACCTTCCAGTCTGTATTGCAGAGGAACGGTAAACTTGGCGGGCCCGCTCCCCTCTTCCGTGCCTTCTATGCCGTTTTCTTGATTGTCGGCAGCAAGGTCTTCATCGGTATATCCCGCTTTTTCGAAAAGATCGATCAACCGCTTCAAAGCAGCCTTCGGAATATCCCGCCGCTCGTAGATTTGCGTTTCCTTATTGAACTTGAACCTTGCGTCGACTTCATCCTTATCGTTCGGATCTTCAAGCTTATTCAGGAGTTTTTCGTCGAATCGGGCTTTGCTGATCTTCTGCGGAATCGATTCGATCCCTTTCTCCGAGCTTCCGAAATGATAGGTTACCGTAACGCTGTTGTCCGTTTGCTCAATGTCAAACTGTTTGTATAGCACACTATCCGAATAGCTGTCGTAGTCCTTCGACTGATTATTTCGGACAAAATAAGTCAGCTTAAGCTGCGAAGACAGATTGGACTTGATTTGCGGCGTCGCCAGCGGATCCTTGTCGCGGCCCTCCGGATTCGATCGCCAAATTTGTCCGCTGCGTTTGTCCATGACGGCAACTTCGGCTGTCGTCTTGTTCATATACAATCGAAGCGATTCGTTCTCCAGCACGGGTTCCATGCCTTCCGGTGCCTTCACATCAACCGATGCGATCGATACCGATTTGTCGCCGGTCGAAACAAGCTTCAGTTCTGTTCGATCGTTGTTCATCGCGGGCGGTCCGCTGGACCGAATCGGTTCCGGTGATAGCATCGTTCCGAAAGCGATGACCGCTACAAGAACAACAAGCAAAGACAATACCGCGATGATGCGTTTCCAGTGAGCTGTCACCGTTTCACCCCTCCCCAAGACGGAACATGATTTCTTGATAGATCGTCGTTCCGAAATCTAAAATTTGTCGCAGCAAGCTGACAATCAACATGCCGAGGAAAACGATAACCGCCATGGCCAATAAGGTGAACACGATCGTTAGAATCGTCTTCGGTACATTGTACTGATGCACGGTCATCATGCCGATGAATAACAAATAGACGAACCACATATATCCGAACGATTCGATCAAACCGTAGAAGGATACTTCCTTTAGCGTCATCACTCTGGAAAATATAATAAGCGGACCTTGCACAAGCACTAGCGGAATGAGCGCCAGTCCGGTCGCCATCACAATTTCCTTGAATTTACCTTCGCCGTCCATGAGCGTCGTGATCGACCAGTTGGACACGCACCACAGGAAAAACGGAATGACTATAAATTTGAGCTCATCCAAGCTATTGACGACGAAATAACTGAGTGGATTTATGACAAACCCGGAGTATTGCCGCTTCAAAATAAAGAGAATGGTGAGCACCAGCAAAATGAGAAGTGTGAGCCACACTCTGCCCTTTTGCTCGTATTTCATCACCCAAAATCCGTTAAAAGGCCGGAATATCGTCTGCCAGGCCGAGCGAATCACACCCGGTTCGGCGTTGCCAACCCGTATGAACTTGAAGGCTACGATCAACAGAGCGATGCAAATGATACCAACGGTTGCAATTGTCGGAAAATGGTTCCACAGCCATTCTTTCCGATACCGGTCGAAAGCCTTGGAATAGTAATCCGGATGAACCCCGATTTTGAAGTTTTCCATCGCCTCATAGTTGTTGTTCTGCAGGAGCTCCGCTTTACCGATACCGAGATAAGCCATTTCAAGATTTCGGTTTAATTTCAATGCTTCTTGCCAAAAGCCGACGGATTTGTCTTCGTTGCCCAGATCATTGTTAATGACTGCATCCCGGATTGCTTTCCCGTAACGCGTCGGTTCGAATACGGTCAGATGATTCAAGCCCCGATCCAATACAACGATGGAATCTCCCAGTACGCTGATTTCGACGGGGGTCTTGAACTGTCCGAATTGTTCGCCCAGTCCGCCGAACACATACAGCAGTTTACCGTCCTTATCGTAGGTGAAAACCCGTCCGCGTTTTGTATCCAATATGCTGTAGATGCCGTTCACATCGTGCGCCACGCTAACGATCGTGGAAGGTCCTTGTCTTGTTCCGCTGAACGTGATTTTGATGTCGCCCGTTGGCGGAAACCAGCCCTCGCGGCGCAGCACGTCGCCTCCCGAAGGGTTCAATCGTCGAACCGGCTCTCCCGAACTGCCATCGCTTGTCGTAACGTACAGAAAGTCTTCTTCATCGATATCGATATTGTTGAATTCGACGGGGATGAATAAGGCCATAGCATTCCTCTGTGCCTTGGTTGTTAGATATTGCTTCCAGAACAATTCGACTGGGTCGAACCTGACCGGGTTTTTGCCGATAAATCGAGTGAATTTGCCGTCCGCATCAAACTCGATGACGCCATCGAAGACCCCTTTGCTGACGACATACAATCGCCCTGCCGTATCGACGACCAGCTTGGTCGGCACATATTTAAAATTGTCGCGAAGAATATCCGACTTCGGCGGTCCGATCTCGCGAATAAACTGGCCGTCTATCGTCAATTCCACAACCCGAGTGTTACCCGTATCGGCTACGAACAAATGGTTGCTGTCACTAACAAAGATGCCTTGCGGATCATTAAAGGTATCCTTTTTGTCGCCGTTAACGAATCCTTCGATAATATTTTGGACGTTCCAATTTTTGTCCATCTCGACAATCCGGTGATTGCCTGTGTCCAATACGAAGATGCGTTGATCCTTTGTAATATACATATCTTCCGGCGTTTTGAAAGAACCGATATTCAGTCCCGTGCCGGTGATTTGCCTTGCCGGTAAATAGGGAACCGGAGCCGAGTCGGCCGTGCCTTCGACAGAATAGTTGTACCCGTCGTATGGGGCGGCATACGCTGCAGGTGCAGCTCCGACAACGGTAAGCAAGAATAGGAAAAGCGTCACAATTTTTCGCATTCGCTTCACAATAGGCTTCTCCTTTCTTTTTAATCTTTCATGCCCGAGGTCGACATCGTCTGCAATACGTTGCTCTGCGTGATCACGAAGATGATGATCGGAACGCATATCATAAGCAGCGTCGCCGCCATCGAAGGACCTGTGCGGATGATGCCTCCGGCAAGAATTTGACCGAGCGCGTAATCAATTGTTTTCAGTTGTTCGCTGTAAATATACATCGATCCGGCGGCGCCGCCGGCTCCCCACAAGCCTTGGAACGAGAAAATGATTAGTGTCAGCCACGCCGGCTTAACGACCGGCATGACGATGCTCCAAAAAATGCGTGGTTCGCTGCAGCCGTCGATTTGCGCCGCTTCGAGCAATGCTTCCGGAATTTGTTCCATGAACTGCTTCATCAAGTACAATCCAAGCGAAGATCCGATGGCCGGAACGATGACCGCCCAATACGTATCGATCATGCCGAGCCATGACATCGTCATATAGTTCGTGACCTGGGTCACTGTTCCGGAGAACATCAGTGACAGGACAACGATCGTAAACAGCACCGACTTGCCCGGAAACTTTCGCTTGGCCAGCGGGTAAGCGGCAAGCGAGGCAATAATGACGTGGCCTGCCGTTCCGACAAAGGCGATGAAGAACGTGTTGAACACATATCTTGTGAACGGCACCCACGTCCCCGACATCAAATAATACAAATCTTTAAAATTGTTCAAAGTTGGGTTCCGAACGAAAAATTTCGGCGGAAACTGCAATATTTCGTTAATTGGTTTAAAGGCGTTGCTGATGACGAATACAAGCGGCAGCGCCATGAAGTATCCGAGGGCCGCAATGAACAGGAACAGCAGAATATCGCCTACGCGCGACCGATTGACTTTTTTCCCCCGCAACAGCTTAACTGCGAAATTCATCTTATTCACCGACCTTCTTGAGCAGCTTTTGCACGAGCAAGTTGGAGCCGAGCATGATGCCGAACAATACGGTCGCGATCGAAGAAGCATATCCCATCTCGAATCGGATGTTGCCGTAGTCCATCAGATGCGTCACGATCGTATGGCCTGCATACTGCACGCTCGGAAAACCTGCAAGTGTTGTCGCGACCTCGGCGACGGCAAATGACGACGTTATTTGGATTACAGCGCCGAACATGAGCTGAGGCCGCATCGAAGGCAGCGTAATGAACCATAGCTCCTGCCAACGGTTGCGGATCCCGTCGATCGCTCCCGCTTCGAACAACGTTTTGTCCATGCTCTGCAAACCCGCGATAAAAGCAAGGAAGCTGGTGCCGAGACTGAGCCAAAGCTGTACGATAATAATGATCGTCATAATGTAATTCGCATCTTTCAGCCATAAGATCGGCTCCATGATGATGCGAAATTTCAGCAGGAAGGAATTGATGTAACCGTAGGAATCCCCGCTGAACAATAACGTCCATACAATGAATGCGTTGCCGGACAATACCGGCGCGTAGAAGATCAGGGTCGCCACCGCCCTGACTTTTGGCGACAGCTCGTTAATGACCCAGGCAAGTACGAAACAAGCAATATAACTGACCGGTCCCGTAATGGCTGCAAAATAAATCGTATTCTTCACGGCGATCAGAAATATGTCGTCCCTTACGAACAATCGCGCGTAGTTTTGCCAGCCGATCCAATCGGGAAATTCGAGCATGTTGAAATTCGTAAAGCTGACCAAGAGCGACAAGAAGACGGGAAAAACCGTAAAGACGAAGAAAATCAAAAAATATGGCGCAATCATCATATATAACGTTCGGCTTTGTTTCATCTCGCTTAGTTTTCTTGCCAGCTTCGATGGTTTTTTCGGATCAATTACCAATTCTCCCGTTTTCCGGCTTAATGGAATCATGTGTCGCCCTCCCTTCTATTCTGTCGGTAACTTGAATTCTTTGCGTTTAATCGTAATTTCTTCATTAATAATGCGTGCGTAATCCAGAATTGTTTCCCTTTGGTCGGCTTTGTTGGTAATTACCGCATAATAGGCGTTGTTTAAATGCCTCGTTAGCGAATAACCCCCTGGAACTTCCGGCATCCCGCGAATCCACTTCCACTGCGACAGCAACGTATTGTATTCTTTGGCAGACCAAGGAAGTTGTTTCATCGCTTCAACATTCGCAGCCGCATATCGGCCGGATTCCCCGAGGAGCGCTTCCAATTCGCGTCCGAACGTCACCTGCGCTTCGGTATCGGTCCACCAGTCGATAAACTTCCATCCCGCATCCTTGTTTTTGGCATTCTTGAACATCACCGTTCCGGTCGTCGTCGACAGCGCCTCGCGATGAACTTGACCGTCATCGCCCAATACACCTGGTAACGGAGCGAACCCCCATTGCCCGCGAATTTCCGGCGCGAAGACCGTCAGCGTGTTGTAAGTCGTATAGTCTGCAATTCCAAGCGGCATTTCCCCCGTTCGGAACCGGTTCACAAAATCGAATTCCGCAGGAAGCTTGTAGTTGTTGTATAAATCCGTCCATTTCTTGAACGCTGCAACCCCGATCGGAGAATTCAGATCTGTCGCCATTCCGCCGTCCTTGTAATATTGACCGCCGCTTTGGTATAAGAGCATTTCAAACACGGGCGTCGGCGTAAAAGCGACCTGCATATTATGCTTCTGTATTTCGGGAATGACGTGATACAAGTCTTTCCACGTATCCGGAACATCCAGCTTAAGTTCGTTCAGAACGTCCTTACGGTAGAACAGCATCGGGAAGGACTGCTTCTCCGGAATCGCAAAGATTCCGTTCTGGTACGTGAACCCGACAAAGGCACTGTCCATAAACCGCTGCTTCACTTTGTTGAAACCGGGATATGTCGATAAATCCTCAAGCGCATGCCGCATCGCGAAGTTGATGACGTCCGTGGCCGATATAGCAACGTCGGGACCCTTGCCCGCCAATGTCGACGGCAGCAAAACTTTACTGTCGACTAACTGCAAGTCAACCTTGATTCCAGTCTGCGGCGTAAAGGAGTTGTCGATCATCGCTCGCAGCAGTTGCGCCTGATCCCGGCCGCCGCTCAACCAAACGGTTACCGCATCGTCTTTGAAACCGCTCCCGACATTGTTGTAATCTTCGACGAACGAGTACCAGAATGAAAGAATGTCGTGCTTCAACCGGCTGAAAAATCCCGTCGTGACCGGAGGCGTATCGACATTCGGCGATTTCAGGAACAAATAATCAAGCTCAAGGGGCTGTTGATTGATCGTTAACAGCCATGTTCCCAGTGAGGTAACATTATCCTTGAATTTCCCCAGTCGGCTCGTGAGCGTTTCCGGGTAGTTGCCAAGGTCGTCCAGCTGGAACGAAGTTGTTCGCAGAATCGTTGCGCTTTCGCTTGTGTCCCCAATCAATTTGTCCATTTCATCGGCAGCGTCGCTCAGTAATTTGCTATTGTTAAGGAATTTGTCCGCCAATCCCGGAATGAGCTTCTCCAGCTGATAATCGCGGAAGCGATCCGGCTCCGTACCGGTGATCATGATGATTTTTCGATATAGGGCATTCAGTTCCAAAATGCTATTCCGTACGGACTGGATCACTTCCGTAAGATCGCCCATCGTCACCTCAAGCTTGATTTCGTGCTTGCCCTTGGTCAGATAGAACAAATACGGCTGATCTTCTTGCCCGGCCATGCCAACCTGCCATGAACCGTCGTATTGGAAGGAGACTTGCTCCGCTTCTTTGAATGGAATTTGACCGTCGATGTACATCTTCCGTACAACGTTAACGCCGCGAGACAAATTCTGCTTGTAGCGAAAACCGATCTGGTACAAGCCGTCTTCGGGAACATCCGCTTCCCAAGAAATCCATTGTCCCGGGTTTTTCCAATTGACGCCGCCGATCGTATTCATCCGAATTTTTGAAACATGGTAAGGTTCAGTACCCGGACTGGATCGATCGTTAATTGGATACAGCGATGGGCTCGATTTGTAGACAGCGCTTTCACCCTGGATCTTTATCAGAATATCTTTTGTTTCCCCGTAGCCTTGCGAAGTATATTCATCGGCCACTTTCTTATAGGAAGGAAGCGGTTTTTCCTGGAATAACTGCAAATAATCGATGACCATCGGTTCACGAAGGGAAACCAATTCGATGCGGTGCTTGCCTTTCGTCAAATAAAAAGAGAACGGCTCCTTGTAGGAGTTTTCCGCATCGCTGAAAGTTTTGTCCTGCCACTTCGGACTTTCGATTTGCCTAGGCCTTAAGTCGTTGCCGTTGCGGTCTTGCTGCACTTCCGACAGTTCATTGCGCCATACTCGCGAGAATACGAGCCTGTTAGCTTCCTCGAACGGAGCTGCACCGTCAATCCGGAATTCTCTTTCAATTGGGGAGCTATTCCCTTTCACAGGAAAATAATGTATCCCAAATTGATACAACCCGTCTTCCGGTACCTCGATATCCCAGTAAATGGAGCCCGATTCTCCCGTTCGTACGACAGGGCTCGTCGCATGCTCGAATGAATCCTGAATACTCGCTTCCATTCCATCCGTTCCCGCGAACGTTTCTGCTTCAATCCGCTGAGATACTTCAGGACGAGCTGCTTTCGAGTATCGTGCAATATACTGTTCATAGCGAAGTGTTGACGATTGGACATCCGCTGCATCTTCCGGTTGGTTAGCCGGCTCCCCGGCTTGCTTCGTTTCCTTACCGCTTCCTGCCGGCTGATCCGCAGATACGAACGAACCGACCATCCATACGAAAACGATAGCTATTATGGAAACAGCAGCAATTAGCTTTCTCTTTAAGATCCGCACGTCTAGCTCTCCTCTCCTTCATAATTGACCCGATCCATCCGCATCGATAGGAAACCCCGCCCGTTCAATTACCAGAGCATCACGCTGCATGAACAAACGATAATGCAACTTTTCATGAGCAGGCGGGGATTTTCATTCATTCGAAACGGTTAAGATCCGAATCCATTATTTACTTGCAGTATTCAAAATCGTATCCAGATCGGCTTGAATCGGTTGTTTGATTTTTTCCAATTCCGATTCTACCGTTCCGCCTTTATTCAAGAAACCCCAAGTGGCTTCTTGAATTTTGCCTTCAACGCTGCCTACGCCAGCCCATGGAACCGGGAATGCGAAGTCACCCGCATTTACTGCCGCTTCAACATCGTCTGCATTTTGCAAGTGGCGTTCGTTGTATTCTTTTTTAATGTTTTTAAGTTCATCCCACAGCGTGAGTTCTTGCCAGATCTTCGCAACAACTTCCGGTTGCTTCACGTTAGCCGGTATGAAATATTCGGTATAGTTAACAAGCCAGCTTGCATAATCTTTAGCTTTTGGACCTTTCGGGAAGTAGACGAAGCCGAATTCATCTGTCATGTCTTTGCGTCCTCCAGCTTCCCAAGTCTCGCCGGTAACCATAGCCGCTTTGCCAGTATGGAATGCGGTTTGGGAATCAGTCCAATCTTGGAAACTGCTGTTTTTATTCGGCATTGCAACTTTGTACGTATTAAATATGTCATTTATGAAGCGGAATGCTTCAACCGCATTCGGCTCGTCGGCGCTGAACACCCACTTACCGTCTTTTTGGGTAATGAACGATCCATCATTCGAATACGTGAACAAACGGCTTAAGAACGGTGCATGGTTTGCGATGCCCCATTGATCGATATTACCGTCGCCGTCCGTATCTTTTGTCGCTTTTTTAGCAATATCAAGGAACGTTTCCCAGTTCCATTTGTCTTGTTTGACCAGCTCATGCGGATCAGGCAATCCTTCGCGCTTAAACAATGTTCTATTGTAATAAATGCCTGCTCCGGCATTCACCGTATCCAGGAACCCGTACATTTTGCCGTTCCACTCGCCGAACGTTTTAATGCCTTTTGGCCATTTTGGATCGTTGAAGTCGAACAGGTCGTCGACCGGACGCAGAAGCCCTTTGTTGATCAACGGAATTGCAAAATATTTGTCAAAAGCGACGATGTCTGCAACCGAGTCACCGGAAAGACCTGCGGCAACTAGCTTCTCGCTTACTTGTCCATAACCTACTGGCTCGTAAACAATTTTGACATTATATTTTTGCTCAACTTCTTTTTGTCTTTCGAGTCGCATATCACCGTATTTCGTACCGGCAACCGGACCGCCAAGACCGCGTTGTTCAGCGTCGTCCATCAAGATGCGGATTTCTCTTCCGCCAAGATCGATTTTCGGCTCTTCCGGTTCAGGTGTTTTTTCTTCCGTTTTTGGATCTTCTTGTTTTACTTCTTCCTTCTTCGTATCATCTTTAGCAGGTTCTTTCGATTCATCTTTTGTTCCAGATCCGGAGCATGCGGTTACAAAGATGAAAGCAAACACTAATAAGATAGATGCGAGCGTTTTCAACTTGCGCATTGACAGATAACCTCCCCAAAATAGTTGTTGTGCTGATGCCAATCGGAAAACAATCTTACTCTGACCTCATTTACATTTGAAGCGGCATCACCTCCTTTAATGTGTTTTGTTGCATTGTGTTGCTTGTTTCTGTTGGTTTTTTTCTTTATCGATTATTTAAATAAAGAAATTTTCTTTTTTATGAAGCCGCAATTAAGGACACTCATTCAACGGATCGACTTTATCTATTATAGAGGGTGATTCTGTCGGATGATTTAATTATTGTTCAAAGAAGTTGTACTATCATCCAAACCTGCCTTGTTTGTAGCAAAATCGTAGCATCCGCATTTGGTTTTTAATAGTTCTCATATGGCCAATCGAGTTCTCAAAGGGAGAAAACGCCAGTCGTCATTTGCCTTCTCCGGTTCATTTTCAACCTATAAAATATGGGAAAACCTAGTCACAGTAAGCGTTTTCATTGGAAAGAATCAAGTCACCTAAAATATCTAAATAAGTTATTTTCTGTGTCAAGATACAGTTTGTTTGCACCTTGCAAACTCTAACATAATTTAGTTTGAGTTGTTTTTCTTACAAATCATGAGCAGCCCAGACGAAATCTCCGCATCCGTCACAAAAAAGTTACGCGGCCAAACGTTGTGGAATACCGACTTTTTGTATAGGATTGTATCTAAGTCATTCATTCCCGTTTAGAAAGAGGTTGGAACACCATGCCAAGACCGAAATCGATCGATCAATATATTCGAAACGATAAAGAAGCGAAACTTGCCGCTGCAGCCGAACGGTTGGCAAGCCTATTCGCCGAGCGGGCGGCCAAGCATGATGCGGAAGGCTCGTTCCCGTTCGACAACTTTGAAGATATCCGGCAAGCCGGCTTTTATAAATTGACGATACCGAAACGCTACGGCGGGGACGAAATTTCGCTATACGAGCTGTGCCTCGTTCAGGAAAGACTGGCGATGGGGGACGGCTCGACGGCATTGGCCTTCGGCTGGCATCTCGGCCAGACGATGCACTACCGTTCCACGGAATCTTGGCCGGAGCCGCTTTTCCGCCAGTATTGCTTGGATGTCGTCGAGCGCGATGCCATGATCA
The DNA here is from genome assembly GCF_056120465.1 of Paenibacillus sp. sgz302148. Classification (NCBI taxonomy): domain Bacteria; kingdom Bacillati; phylum Bacillota; class Bacilli; order Caryophanales; family Paenibacillaceae; genus Paenibacillus; species Paenibacillus sp. sgz302148. The sequence goes on along the minus strand of NZ_JBVYOJ010000007.1, from coordinate 112,013 downwards.
ATACGTTTGCGTCCGAGCGAAATACCGGCAGCCCGAGCCGGGGTGGTAAATTGGAGACAACCGCGGTCCGTGCAGAAGGAGGCTGGCGAATAAGCGGCCGTAAAACATTCAGCACGCTGATTCCGATTTTGACGCAGTTTGTCGTATCGGCTTGGGTCGAGGATGAGGATCGGCCCGGGCATTTTTTAGTTCACCGTACCGAAGGGGTCGAGGTCGAAGAAACGTGGAACACGCTCGGCATGCGCTCGACGGGCAGCCACGACGTCGTTTTGCACGACGTGTTCGTTCCGGAAGGGTCTAGAATCGATTCGATCGACAGCAGCGGCAATTCGCTGCCGAAGAAGGACGACTCCAATGCCTGGATGCTGCACATTCCAGCCTGTTATATCGGGATCGCCCATGCGGCCCGCGATTTCGCCGTCGATTTCGCAAGCAAATACCGGCCGAGCAGCTTGCCTGGACCGATCGCCGAACTACCTCACATCCAGCAGCAAATCGGGCAAATTGAGGTCGAGCTGAAAACGGCGCGCGCAATGTTATACACCGCCGCGAACCGGTGGGATGCGGAAGTTGAGCTGCGCGGCGATCTGCGGCCAGAACTCGGGATGGCCAAATATATCGCCACCAACAACGCGCTGCAAATCGTCGACAAGGCAATGCGCATCGTCGGCGGCATCAGCTTGTCGAAATCGCTGCCGCTAGAGCGGATGTACCGCGACGTCCGCGCCGGGTTGCACAATCCGCCGATGGACGATTACATCTTGAAGACGCTCGCTCAAGAAGCGCTGCGCGAGCGGTCTAGCATCTAGCGCTGCCTGCCGTCCGGCGCTGTCGGGCTGTGGGAAAGACGCAATCGTGCAGTTAATTTCATGTGAAATGGCTCAAAGGCTGGAAATACCCGCACACGGCGCTACTGGTCAGCTCAGCATAAAGACGGTTTTTGAGCCTAGTCAAAAACCGTCTTCGGATCGGTTCTTACGGGATATTCCGAATCTGAATCGAACCCTTTATTTCGCCGCCCTATTCAAAATTTCGTCCAAGTCTTTCTGGATCGACTGACTGATTTTCTCCATCTCTGATTCCGGCGCCCCGCCGTCCTTCACAAATCCCCAAACGGCCTCGGCCATCTTCCCTTCAATTTCACCTATTCCGGCCCAAGGCACCGGGAATGCAAAATCGGCGATATCCAGCGCAACTTCTACGTCTTCCGGATTTTGCATATTTTTTTCGTTGTACTCTTTGCGAATGTTGCGAGTTTCATCCCACAGCACGAGGTCGTTCCAAATTTTCGCCAGTACATCCGGCTGTTCCGCGTTGGCCGGAATGAAGTATTCCGGGAAATTGATCAGATAGCTTGTATACGCATTAGCTTTCGGACCTTTCGGAAAGTAAACGAATCCGAACTCGTCCGTCATATCGCCGCGCCCGGCCGCTTCGCGCAGTTCCCCGGTAACCATCGCCGCTTTGCCGGTATGGAACAATTTTTGCGATTCGTTGTAATCGTCGAAATTGCCGTTAAGATTCGGCATCATCACTTTGTACGTATTGACCAAATCGTTCATGAAACGCATCGCTTCCATGGCGTTCGGCTCATCGCCGGTAAATACCCATATTCCGTCTTTGTTTGAAATTAACGCTCCATCGTTAGAATACATAAGAAGTCGGGCCAAAAACGGGGCATAGTTCGTAAAGCCCCATTGATCGATCGTGCCGTCGCCGTCCGTATCTTTGGTAGCTCGCTTGGCAATATCGAGGAATGCATCCCAGTTCCATTTGTCTTCTTTGACCAACTGCTGCGGGTCGGGCAAGCCTTCACGTTTGAACAAGGTTTTATTGTAATAAATTCCTGCACCGCCGTTTACCGAACCGAGAAAGCCGTACATTTTGCCATTCCATTCGCCAAACGTTTTAATGCCTTTGGGCCATTTCGGATCGCCAAAATCGAACAAATCGTCGACCGGACGCAGCAACCCTTGATTGATGAGCGGGATGGCCAAATATTTTTCGATCCCGACGATCTCCGCGACCGGTTCGCCGGAAAGGCCTGCGGCGATTAATTTTTCGCTGACTTGGCCCCACGAATGGGCTTCGTATACAATTTTGACATTATACTTCTGCTCGACTTCCTTCTGTCTCGCTATCTGCATGTCGCCGAATCTCGTTCCTTCCACCGGGGCGCCCAGAGCGCGCGATTCGGTAAGGATCCGGATTTCCCTGCCGCCTAAATCGATTTTCGGTTCCTCCGTTTCTACCTGCTTCTCATCCTTAGCCTCCTGTTGCTTTGCAGGTTCTATCGGCGTTTCCCGATTTGCCGTTTCGTTGGCTGCTTCTTCGGATCCCTTTGTTCCAGATCCGGAACATGCGGTAATAAAGATGATAATCAAAACAAATACAAGTGTTGACGCTTTCAATTTGTGCATTGGTAGTAATCCTTTCTCAGCATTGTACTAGAATTATTAGAGATTTAAGTGCAACCCTGCCTAGCCCGAGAAACTACATCACCTCCGTTAAGCCGGCTATTCTCTTTTTTCAGCAAAATCGCACTTCCGTTATTCCGCTATATTATACAAATTGTTCCACGAACTCCGTTATAAATTTCGAACAATATATTTGTAAAATCATCCCAACCTTCTTTTGCGGTAAAACTCATGTAATTTAGAACAAAAAATTGAAATTGAACGATCGAAGCCGGTTTTCCCCACTTACGAGCAAGTAAAAAACGGCGCCAGAACCAATGTGGTTCAAGACGCCGTTTCTTCAATATGAAGCGTTCATTTTCACCACAGCTCAAGCAGAAAATCGTCACCGCGTTTCTCGAAGCTCAACAGAATCTCCATGGAAGCTCTACGGCAACTCCACGGCATCCGCCGTTTTGCCTTCAAGACCATAAACCTCGATTTCGTCGATGAACACAAACCGCTCGACCGGGAACGTGACTTTCACGTACCTTGCATAAGCCTTGGTCGCCCCGGAATGTCCGGGAATGCCTTCCTTACTTCCGTCCCAGGTATACATTTGCATTCCGCTCGTATTCATATACGTCCCCGGAGCAAGTTTGGTGTTCGCTTGACCGATCGGAGTCCACTGCTGACCGTCATTGGACACGGCTACCGAGATGTTCTGCGGGAACAGAATCGCGGCGTCGCCATATTCGAAGAAGTCGGCGCGGACCATGCCAACCGATTTCTGGGCGCCGAGATCGAATACGACGTCCCTGGACGCTCCGTCACTGTTCACATGGCCCTGCCATTTCCAGTCGAACATATCGGTTCCGCCGTAGTATCCGTCCGTCAGTTCATTTCCAGAATCCGGATAATGCGCCTCGGCCGGAGCGGAGATCGTATAGCTCATGCCCTTAACCAAATTTATCGAACCGTCGGCAGGCCCGCCTGTCTGCTTCGTGTACGTCCCCTTGACGAACTGGTACATCCAGTCGTAGTTCGCGCGCACGTCCGGGTCTTTGCTTTGCGAAGCCTTATACATGGCCAGAATTCCCTGGTAATGTGCCTTGAACGTATTGTTCATGTAACCGTAGTCTACGCCGCCGTTCAAATATTCGGTATATTTCTGACGGAGCGCATAGCTTTTGTTCATATCCTCGTCGGTTTCCATTTCAAAGCCCATCCCGTATTGCTTGATAAGCTCCGCCGTATCTTGAATGCGGTACTCGCCATGCTGGAAGAAGAAATGGTTCGGCTGCAACGCCGCGGCATCAAAACCGAGCTCCTTCCATTCGAATACGGAATTCGACTGGAAATACGGGATCCAGAAAAACTTCAAATCCAGCCCATGTACAATATCGCTTGTCGCCCGGATCAAGTCTTTATCGCGGGGATTTTCGACATCGACATTTTCGTTCAGCCAATATAACCCGCTAAGCGTCAGGTTGGAAAAATGGCTTTCGTTCCATTTTCGCATCAGGTCGTCAACATGCCATTGAATCGTCTTCAACTTGTTGTTATACGCTGCATCGGCGCCGATGGAAGCCGTATTGAAATTTTCTGAAATTCCGTCGCCGTCGATGTCGCCGAAATCCGTTTGCGAATCAACCGGATATGGGATCGTCAGCACAACCTTCACCTTATGCTTCGGCTGGCCGAGCTTCGCCCCGACTTCCTTCGCCGCCTCATTCAAATTGTCCAGGTCTCCGCCTGCGGCAAACGTTTTGTCGGCGTACCATTCCCAATCCTCCTTATTCGCCGGCGGATCCGTCGCGAATTTGCGGTAGGACGGCGCATAGTTCGGACATAACAAGAAGCCATCGTAAAACCAATCAACAGGTTCGCCCGCTTCATTGACATAACCGACGTACGGAATAAACTCCTCCTTCGTCCAGTCGCCCATGTTATCCGGATAATAGCTGTTCGGGATGAGCACCAAATCATGAATGCCGCCTGTTGCTTTCCCCGGTTTCAAATACGCCGTTTTGTCCTTAGGCAATGCTTTGGCGCCTTTGACTTTGCCGTCGACGCCCCAAATTTCGATCTCGTCGATGAAGACGAACATTTCCATCGTAAACGTCACTTTAATATACCGGGCATACGCCATCATCTTATTGGAATTGCCGTCGGGCAGTCCGTCAATCGACCCGTCCCATATAAAATCATGCAATTTCGGGTCCGACCATTTCCAAAAGGGAGCCTTCGCGCCGACATGCGAAATCAGACCCCAGTTCTCCCCATCCATCGATGCGTAATAGGATACGGTCATCGGAAGCATAATTCCAGGTCCGGTGTCGTGCAAGAAATGGGCTTTGATGCGGCTGACCGATTTGTTATCGCCCAGATCGAATATAACGGAACGGGTCTTCCCCCTGGCATGCCCCTGCCATCGTTGATCCCAGAACTCCAGGCTGCCATATTGGCCGTCCGTTAGTTCATTGCCGCTGTCGGGATAATCGACGGTAGGCTGTTCGGAGAATGTATAACTCAAGCCGGCGGCCAAGTTTCTTTCGACGGCCGGTGGTGCATCTTTTTTATTCTGTTCATCTTGTGCATTTTGTTCATCCTGTTCATTCTGTTCGTCTTGTTTGTTCTGTGCATTCTGTTCGTCTTGCGAATTCTGTACATTCTGTTTGTCCGCCCAAACATTCGAGACGCTTAAGGATAATAGCAGTACGATAATGAGGATCGAAGTCATTTTTTTGAACAACATAGTCGTCAAACACCTCCGTTTGATGGTTACTGTGGCACCCGCTCATGTTTCCGAACGAGCTCTAGTCGTATGACGCTTGCCTCGACGAGTATGCATCACCTCCCTTCGGAAATCCAGCGATTATCCCACCACTCCGGTCCGTTCCACGCTTTCGACGAAATACTTCTGCGCGAACAAATACAGGATGAAGATCGGCGCAATGACAAGCAGCGTCCCCGTATTGACGAGAAGCGATACATACGACGGGTCCGACGTTACCCTTCCGATGTTGCCCGGCAATAGCCCAAGCATAGACGACAGCACGTTGATGTTGTTCATATACAAGCTCACGTAATAGTTGTCGTTCCACTGCCATACGATCGAGAAGAGCAGTACGGTCACGAGCGCGGGAATCGTATTCGGCAAAATGACGCGCAGGAACGATTTCGGAATATCCGCTCCGTCCACGTAAGTAGCTTCCTCAAGCTCCTTCGGCAGTGAGCGGAAAAATTGCCGGAATATGAAAATATACAGCCCGTTTTTCATTCCCATTGCCGTCGCCGACGAAATGAAGAACGGCCAGAAGCTATCCAGCAAATTGATTCCCCGGTTGCCCGTAAACAACCCGTACAGTCCGAATACGTCAAAAAAACGGAAATGGATGTACGTCGGGATCATAATCGTTTGGGGCGGAATGACGATCGTAAAAACGACAAGGGCGAACAGCAGGCTTTGACCCGCAAACTTCAACCGGGCGAACCCGTAACCGGCAAGCGCGCACGAAACCGTCTGCAGCAGTGCCGTTCCTAACGTCAGCAGAACCGAATTCGTAAACGATTTGCCGTAATTGAGCAGCTCAAGCGCGATGTTGATATTGTCCATCGTAAAATGACGCGGAATCCAAACGACCGTAGGGTCGAAAAAATCGAACCGGTCCCTGAACACGACGGACAATTTCGAGATGAGCGGGAACAAAATGATAAAACATATGCCGAAAACGAGCATGAAACGAATGATCGCCCACAGCAAATGTTTCCCTTTATCCACCGGCCGGTGCCGGTCGAGCCAACGGGCGGCGGAGGCCTGCGCATGGCGAAGCTGCTTCGTCTGCATGAACTGCTTGATCTGCATAGGCAACCTCCTTTGCATTAGTCGTAATAAAACACTCGCTTGGAAATGATGCGCGTCGTCACGAGCAAAATGATGGCGATGAGGACAAAATAGATCCATGCCATCGCCGAGCTGAGGCCGAACTTCAGCTCTCCGAACGCGATGTTGTGCATATAGCCGGTTACCTGATTGTTATAGAACGAATCGACGATCGTATAAACCGTATTTGTCAAAATGAGCGGGGTCACCATCGGAAACGTAATTTTCCAGAACATTTCGTAGCCGGTGGCGCCTTCGATTTTGCCCGCTTCGTACAGCGTAGGCGGAATTGATTGCAAGCCGGCGAGGAAAATCAAAATTTGCACGCCCGACGATTTTACGATTTGGTAAATGCGGTCGACGGCGTCGACCAAGTAGCTTGCGATCATCGGATTCATGCCGGACTGGACAAGAAGCGGCCGCAGCTCCAAGCCCCTCAAACCGGAAAAATTGCCTTCCGTATCCGTTGCTGCCGAGCCTAAGATTTGCCCCAAATAATTGCCGCTGTCCAGATTGGCGATGACGCCGGAAGCGAGGACGACCGGCAGGAAAAACACCGCTCTGGCCAGCATCCTTCCTCTGAATTTTTGCGATAGCAACGAAGCCGAAAACAAGCTGAAAAATATGATGAGCGGCACGTTCAGCGCCATGGACGTCACCGCGTTCGTCAAAATGCGGTTAAACCACGGGTCGACATAAAAAGCGTCCAAAAAATTGGACAAGCCGACAAAATCGAGCACAAGTCCGTCGTCACCAAGCGAAAGCTTGCTGAGGCTGTACCGCACCGATTGAAAGAGCGGCACGGCCATTAGCAGCATGAAACCGAGGAGCCACGGCAAAATAAACAACACGCCGTACACGGCCCTTCGCCGCTCCAATGTCATTCGTCTTATTTTGATCATGACTGACTATCCCCCCACTGCGTAAGACTCGGCGCCAACGGTGATGCCGCCGATCGATACGGCTTTTTTTCCGTAATTCACCGTCACCGATTTGCCGTTTTCATAGATCGTCCGATAGACGTCCTGCCCCAGCTTTTCATGAGCGACGATCGTTTGTCCGCGAACCTGCCGCAAAACGGCGTTTACTTCTTCGTAGGCCTTCACGGCTTCATCAAACCATGCCTTGTAATAAATGGCATATAAATCCTCGGAATCCGTTTCGTTCAACTCGGATGGGTCCGCGCAAATCCAGCGGTAATACACGTTGGACCCCGTTTCCAGCGATCGCAGCACATTTGTGCGCAAGTCCTGGTCGTCGGCGTAATTGTACGGTTTGCCGGCATATTCGACATAACCGTGCAGCACCATTTGGGCGAACGGCACCGATTCGTCGGCGATCTGGAACATGCTGCTCGTTTGCGGCAGGTTCACGAGATGTTTGGCGTATTTCAGCGAAAAAGCGTTTCCGCCGTTTACCATCAGATCGGGAGCCGCCTTCTGGATTCGCTCCAGCTCCTTTTCGTTGATCCATTTCGCTTCCTGTCTGTTTATCGTCTGGGACAAGCGGAAATCCGAATGAATGTCCGACCCGAGGTCGCGCAGCGATACGGCGTCCATCCCAAGCTTGCCATAATCGTGCAAAAACCCGTCGATCACGGCATCGAGCTTGCTCGGCGACAAATTGAAATGCGAAAAGAGCATTCGGTTTTTCCGGAACGTAACCGGATCGTAGTCGTACACTTTGGCGATTTTGCGCGTTAAAAATTGCGCCGCGTCTTCCGACGGATCAAACCCGGATCCATCCTGATAAACTTCGAGGAAAGCGACGTCCGGGTATAGTGCGCCTCCCGTTCGTTTGACCCGTTCGACGAGCGACTGCCATTGTTCACGGCTGCCGAGCTCGCCGTTCATCCGAATGCGAGAAGGCAGCTCATGGCGAACGCCGCCGTTAAACCATCCGCTATAAAGGAGCCGAATGTTGCGTACCTGCTTGCCGTCCAGTTCGTCGACCAGCTTCGAGCTTTGAGCGAAATCGCTTAACGGCACCTGAGCCTCGTAAGGAATGCCGAGGAAGCTTTTCGTTTTTGGGATCGTTCCGATCAGCTCCATATAAAACGGTGCGTCTCCTTGCGATTCCAGCTTTTTCAAGCCGTATTTATGCTCCAGATACCCTCTGTAATAAGCGGCCATGCCGGAATAATTCGCTTTGTCTTCGTACAAAAACGAATAGCGGATTTGCAGCTTCCCCCGGTACGGCTCGCTTGGCGTCCTTACGAGCTCTTCCCGTTCGTTCAGCCTTAACTTGTCTTTCGGCAAAATCGTAAATTTGGCGGCGATGCTGTTGTACTCGTGCTGCTTGCCGCCAATATCCGCTGTCAGCTGAGCGAGAGCGTCCCCTTGTTCGATGACGGCGAAGTACGCCTCGTCTCCCTTCTTCATGCCGAATACCGGCATCCGGTTCGTTTCGGCCGTAAACGGCTTGTCATCCTTGACAATCGACCCGTCCTCTCCGTAAATCGGGACGACAACCGGTTGGGACAGCACCCTGCCGTTGTTCAGCCGAATCAGCGCGCCGGAACCGTCGGGAACGAACATGTAGCCATCTTCCTTCTTCCCCGCGGCTCCGAAGTATTCGAGCAAGCTGATCGCATGAATCCGGTACGCTCGGCTTTCCTCGATATTCTTCGTATCGACGGAAGCGAGCAGCTCATCGCCGTCGAGCGCATAACGAACGGCTGCGGTAAATTTGGCGTTCCCGGCTCCGACGCCGCCATCGATGCCGTTTTCCTTATTGTCGAAAGCCAGATCCTCTTCCGTATAGCCGACTTTCTCCAGGATCGCGATCAGCTTCGTAATCGCGGCCGTCGGCAAATCCCTTCGTATATAGGTCGTACCGTCCTCGCTTAGCTTATACCGAGACTGAAGCTCCCGCTTGTCTTTTTGCTCCGTTAGCTTGCCAAGCAGCTTCTCCTCGAACCGCTGTTTGTTTATTGACGCAGGTATGGATTCAATTCCTTTGACGTCTTTGCCGAAATGATACGTCACCAGAACGCCGCCGTCTTCAGGTTTGATTTCGAACTGATTGTACTGGACGCTATCGTTGAAGCTATCGAATTCCTTCGTTTGCCCGTTGCCGGCCAAATAGACGAGCGACAGCTGCGACGACAATTTTCCTTTGACATAGGGCGTTGCCAGTGAATCCTTCTCGCGGTCCTGCGGATTCGACCGCCATACTTTCCCGTTCCGTTTATCGAGAACGGCAATTTCGGCGGTTTTCCGATCCACGTACAGCTGGAGCGATTCGCTTGCGAGCACCGGCTCCATGCCGTCCAGCATCCGTCGCGATTCCGCCGATAGCGGAAGGTTTAGCGAAACCGGGACGGTTTGGCCGGCTCCCGTATATTCCTCCGGAGCCTGGCTGGATTCCTGCGCGGCGGTTGTCACACTGCCGCCGATTCCCCCGCTTCGAACGAATGCAAACACCGCCGATACAACCAAGACGAGCAATAGGGACGCTGCCGCAATCGTCTTGAAGCGCTTTCCGGATGTTGTCATGCGTCATCCCTCCTCCAATCTGAACATGATTTCCTGATACACCGTGGAGAAAAACAACAGGATCTGCTGGGACAAACTATAGAGCAGCAGGCCGATAAACACGATAACGCCAATAACGACAAGCGTGAGCAGCAACGTCGCGATCGTTTTCCCGACGTTGTATTGATGAACCGTCATCATGCCGACGAACAGCAAGCCGACGAACCAGATCACGCCAACCGACTCGATCAGCCGATAAAACGAAACTTCCTGAATCGTAATCATTCGCGAGAATACGATAAGCAGCAATTGGGTGATGAACAGCGGTATGAGGGAATAACCCGTTGCAATAACGATTTCCTTAAATTTCCCCTCCCCGTCCATCAGCGTCGTCAGCGACCAGTTGGCGACGCACCATAGAACGAACGGCAGCAGCACAAAGGTGATTTCCTCCAGGCTGTTCACGTCGGCCGTCGTATTCGGATTAAGAACAAATCCGGTAAACTGCTGCTTCAAGATGGACGTGACGGCGAGCAGCAGCAGGAGCAAGGCCGCGACCCACAGCTTGCCCTTCTGCTCGTTTTTCAGCTCCCAGAACCCTTTGAACGGATGGATCGTCGTGTACATCGCAAAGCGAAGCGTACCCGGCTCGCCGGACATTCTCCGACTCACAACCCGATAAACGACGGCGAACAGCACGATGCATCCGATAACTACGGTCGATATCGTTCCGAAATGGTTCCACATCCAGTCCTTGCGGTAATAACCGAACGCCTTCGAATAATACCCGCGCTGCATGCCGAGCTGAAAATCGGCCATCGCCGCCTTATATTCGCTGCCGCTCAAATGTACCTTGCCGATCCCGACATGCGACATCTCCAGGTTCCGGTTTAGCTTCAGTGCGTCGTTCCACGCGGCCTCCGACCCATCCTCCCGGCCAAGATCGCTTTCGATGACCGCTTGGCGGATCGTTGTGCCGTACCGCGTAGGTTCAAACACGGTAAGCTGGTTCAAGCCTTTGTCGAGCACGACCAGCTGATCGCCGATCGTATCGATTTCGACGGGCGCTTTGAACGTGCCGATCTGTTCGCCCAGCTGCCCGAACTGATACATCAAATTGCCGTCCTTGTCGTACGTGAATATCCGTCCGCGCTTACTGTCCAGAACGCTATAGATGCCGTTCGTTTCGACGGCAACGCTGACGATGGCGGACGATCCCGGCGTATTGCCGGCACGAGTCATGCGCAAATCCCCCATCGGCGGGTGATAGCCGTTCGACCGCAGCACGTTGACGCCGGAAGGATTGAGACGGCGAACCGGTTCCGGATTAAATGCTTCCGCCGTCGTCGTATAAATAAACCCGTTCTGGTCGATATCCACATTGTTGAATTCGACCGGGATGAACAAATCCATCCGTTTGCGCTGCTCCTTGGTCGCAAGCTGCTTCCAGAACAGCTCGACCGGATCGTACTTGACCGGGTTTTTGCCGATAAAACCGGTAAACTTGCCGTCTTTGCCGAATCCGATCAGGCCGTCGAACACGCCTTTGCTGACGACATACAGCCGCCCGGCTTTATCGGCCGCAACCTTGATCGGCATATAGGTGAAATTGCTCCGCAGCACGTCGGATTCCGGCTTGCCGATTTCCCTCACGAATTCGCCGTCCCCGGTCAACTCAACAATGCGCTTATGACCCGTGTCCGCGACATAAATATGGTTTTTTCGATCGACGAACAAGCCCTGCGGCTCGAGGAACGCATCGTCCTTGCCGCCGTTAACGAAATTTGCGATCGTTCGCCGTACGTTCCAATCCGCATCCAAACAAACAATGCGGTTGTTTCCCGTATCCAGGATGTATATATTGCCGTCATCCGCGACAACGAAGTCTTCCGGCGACTGGAAAGAACCAACGCCAAGCTGCTTCCCGTCCACCCGCTTGGCCGGCATATAAGGAACGGGCGCAAGTTTCGGTTCTCCGTCAAAATCGTAATTGTATCCCGCGTACGGCGCGCTGTAAGCAGAGGGTACAGGCCCAGCCGCCGAGAGCAAGAGCAGGAACAGGATGATAATTTTCCGCATCGCGTTCAAAATCGGGCTTCCCCTTTCTCGTTATACGCTCAATCTTTCAGGCCGGAAGTGGACATCGTCTGAATGACATTGCTTTGCGTAATAATAAAAATTGTGATCGGAACGGATATCATGAGCAGTGTCGCCGCCATCGACGGTCCCGTTCGGATAATGCCGCCGGCCAAAATTTGTCCCAGCGCATAATCGACCGTCTTCAGCTCCTCGCTGTAGATGTACATCGATCCGACGGCGCCTCCAGCACCCCACAAGCCTTGGAACGAAAAAATGATCAACGTCAGCCAAGCGGGCTTCACCGCCGGCATCACGATGCTCCAGTAGATGCGGAATTCGCTGCAGCCGTCGATTTGCGCCGCTTCCAGCAGCGCGTCCGGCACCTGCTCCATAAATTGCTTCATTAGATAAAGCCCGAGCGACGAGCCGACCGCCGGAATGATAACCGCCCAATACGTATCAAGCAAGCCAAGCCACGACATTGTCATATAGTTCGTTACTTGCGTCACCGTTCCCGAGAACATCAACGACAGGACGACGATCGTAAACAAAATGCTTTTTCCGGGAAAATTTCGTTTGGCCAGCGGGTACGCGGCCATGGAGGCGATGAAGACGTGCCCCGCCGTGCCGACGATCGTAATGAAAAACGTGTTGAACAAGTATCTCGTGAAGGGAACCCACGTCCCCGACAACAAATAATACAAATCGAAAAAGTTGTTTAACGTCGGATTGTGCACGAGAAATTTCGGCGGAAACTGCAGCAGCTCGTTGATCGGTTTAAACGCGTTGTTGATGACGAATACGAGCGGCAGCGCCATGAATAGGCCGACTGCGCCCAAAATGCAAGTGAGCAGCACATCCCCGATCCTCGACCGGTTCATTTTATTGCCGGTGCGCAAGCGCATGCGAACCATTGTTGCCATTCAATCACCGACTTTCTTTAACAGCTTCTGTACTAGAAGATTCGATCCGAGCATGATCGCGAACAATACGGTTGCAATCGCCGAGGCATAACCCATCTCGTAACGAATGCCGCCATAATCCATCAAATGGGTGACGATCGTATGGCCCGCATATTGGACGCTCGGAAATCCGGCAAGCGTTGTCGACACTTCGGCGACCGCGAAGGAACCCGTGATCTGAATGACCGCTCCGAACAATAGCTGAGGCCGCATCGAGGGAAGCGTAATAAACCACAGCTCCTGCCACCTGTTCCGGATACCGTCGATGGCGCCCGCTTCGAACAAAGTTTTGTCCATGCTTTGCAATCCGGCGATAAAGGCGAGGAAGCTCGTTCCGAGACTAAGCCACAGCTGGACGATAATAATGATCATCATGATGTATTTCGGGTTATCCATCCATAGGATCGGCTCCAGAATCATTCGCCATTTCAGCAAAAACGCATTGGCGTATCCGTACGAATCGCTTGCGAACATCAGCTTCCAGACGATATAAGCGTTGCCGGACAACGCCGGCGCATAAAAAACAAGCGTCGCAAACGCCCGCGTTTTGGGCGACAGCTCGTTGATCAGCCATGCGAGCACGAAGCAGGCGATGTAGCTGATCGGGCCGGTAATGGAGGCGAAAAAAAGCGTATTTTTCAAAGCGATCAAAAAGATGTCGTCCTGGACGAACAAGTTGGCGTAATTTTTCCAACCGACCCACTTCGGAAACTCCAACATATTGAAATTTGTGAAGCTTACCAACAGAGACAACAAAACCGGTACAACCGTAAAAATCGCAAAAATGATAAAATAAGGCGTCAGCATCATATACAACGAACGGTGTTTCCTGATTTCCTTCAGCTTGGCGCCGAGACGGAGCTGTACGGCTCCGTCCGGCGTTTTTGCTGTTTTTCGGCTTAGCTGGGTCATGTACAGCCCCCTTCTATTGTGTCGGCAATTGAAATTCCTCGCGTTTGGTCGTAATTTCCCGGTTGATCGTGCGAACGTATTCCTTTAACGTCTCCTGCGGGTCGCTGCCGTTGTTGAGCACTTCGAAAAATGCGTTGGTCAAATGCCGGCTCAGCGAATATCCGCCCGGCACGTCCGGCGTCCCTCTGACCCAGACCCATTGACTGAGCAATTGTTTGTAATCTTTGGTCGGCCAAGGCAGCCGTTTCAGCGCCTCTACATTGGCGGCCGCGTACCTGCCCGATTCGCCGAAGATTGATTCCATTTCGCGTCCGAACGTGACTTGCGCATCCGTATCCGTCCACCACTTGATGAAGGCCCACCCTGCTTCTTTATGTTTCGCTTTCTTGAACAAGACAACACCCGTGCTTGCGGATAACGCCTCGCGATGGATTTGGCCGTCCGCTCCCACCGTGCCGGGAACAGGGACAAATTCCCATTGCCCGCGAATTTCGGGCGCGAATATCGCCAGCGTGTTATAGGTCGAATAATCGGCGATGCCAAGCGGCATTTCGCCGGTTCGGAAACGGTTGATGAAATCGAATGTTTGCGGCAATTTGTAATTGGTGTACAGTTCGGTCCATTTCTTGAACGCCTCGTTACCGGCCGGCGAACCGATTCCGGTGGCGATTCCGTCTCGTTCGTACAAGCTGCCTCCTCCCTGATACAGCAGCATGTCAAAAACCGGCGTCGGCGTCATGCCGATCTGCATGTGCTGCTTCTGCAATTCGGGAATGACCTCGTACATGTCGTCCCACGTTTGCGGCACTTGCAGATTCAGCCGCTCAAATATATCTTTGCGGTAAAACAGCATCGGAAACGTCTGCTTCTCCGGAATCGCGTAAATGCCCCCGTTATACTTGAAGCCGGCAAACGCGCTGTCCATAAATCTGGCCTGAACGGCGTCAAAGTCCGGGTAGCGTGACAAATTCTCAAGCGCGTTACGCATCGCAAAATTGACGACTTCCCCTGTGCTTACCGCCACATCCGGCCCTTGGCCGGCCAGCGTTGCCGACAGCAGGACGTTTGCGCCTACCAGCTTCAGGTTGACTTTGATTCCGGTTTGCGGGGTAAAATCGTTATCGATCATCGTCCGCAGCAGCTGCGCCTGATCCCGTCCACCGTTGATCCAAACGGTAACCGTGTTGTCGTCATCGGGCAAACTGGCGGAACGATTGTAATTTTCAAAGAACGAGTACCCGAAGGATGCCACCTCGTGCTCCAGCGAGCTGAAAAATCCGGACCGAGGGCTCGGCGTTTCGACATCCGGCGATTTGGCAAACAAATAATCGATTTCCAGCGGCTGCTGGTTGACGCCGATCAGCCATGTCCCGAGTGAGCTTATATTTTCTTTAAGACTGTCCAGCCGACCCGTTACCGTTTCCGGGTTGTTGCCCAAATCGTTCAACTGATAAGCGGTTTTTTGCAATAGGGTCGTGTTTTCGCTCGTTTCCCCGATCATCCGGTCCATCATTGCCGCCGCTTTGTTTAATATTTTGCTTTGCGCAAGCATCATGCCGGTCATTTCGGGAATTTGCGTCTCCAGCTCGTAATCGCGGAACGGATCAACATCGGTGCCGGTGATCATTATGATTTTCAAATACAGGGCGTTTAGTTGCTGGATGCTCGAACGAACCATCCGGATCGTATCGGCCAGCTCGCCCATCGTCACCTCAAGCTTGATTCGATGGCTGCCTTTGGTCAAATAAAACAAATACGGCTCGTCCTCCGTACCGGGAACGGTCGTTTGCCATGCCCCGCCATATTTGAACGGGATTTGCATCGCTTCCTGAAACGGCACTTGATCGTCGATGTACAGCTTTCTGACGACCTGAACCCCTCTCGCCTGGTTTTGCCGATATTTGATTCCCAATTCGTACAAGCCGTCCTTCGGAATGTCCAAGTCCCAAGCAATCCACTCTCCGGGAGACTTCCAGTTGATTCCGCCGATCGTGTTCATCCTGATTTTCGACACGTCGTAAGGCTCCGTTGCCGGGCTGGAACGGTCGTTGAGCGGATACAAAGAAGGGCTTGATTTGAGAACCGCATGCTCCCCCTGCTCTTTGACGAAAACGCCTTGCGTCGGCTCGCTGTGTTCACGAGACGTTTTGATGTAATCTTGGTACGTCGGAATCTTTTCCTCCTGGTAAAGCCGGATAAAATCGATCACCATCGGCTCCCGCAACGAAATCAAAGCCAATGTATGCCTGCCCTTCGTGAAATAAAAAGAAAAAGGCTCCCGATAATACCCTTCGGAGTCTGCAATGCCGGCTTCCTGCCATCCCGGCTTTTCAAATTGCGCGGGCCGCAAATCGTTGCCGTTCACATCCCGCTCCACCTCGGAATTGCTCCATACCCGCGGGAAAACAAGCCGTTTCGCTTCGTCGAACGGGTTCTTGCCGTCGATGCTCAGCTCTCTTTCGATTGGGGAACTGTTCCCTTCGATTGGGTAATAACGCAATCCAAGATGATACAATCCGTCTTCCGGCACGTCGATGCTCCATGAGATCGATCCGCTCTCCTCCGTACGAACAACGGGCGTCGGCGCGCCTTCAAACGATTGCAGAACATTCGCCTGCATGCCGTCCGTTCCGGCGAACGATTCCGCTTCGATCCGCAGATCGACGGCAGGGCGAGACGCTTTTGCATATTTGGCCGAGTATTGCTCGTAACGAATCGGCCCACCTGCGCCATACCCCAAGTCCGTCCCTGCATCAGCCGCTTTCAGGCTATTCGCCGCAGCGTCATCTTCTTCGTGGAATGCCGGTTCGGCAGACGGCAAGGCGCTGTACGCCCACAATGCGGCCAGTACCGCGATCAGGGCGATGAGCTTGATGTTTTTCTTCAACGTCTGCAAACGAAACCCTCATTTCGTCGTTGGTCAATTCCTTTTGTCCTTGTGCACAAACCGGAAGGGATCTCGGGTCGCTCTACGTGCAGGTCGACCGGAATCCCTCCCCGTTTACCTATGATACCGCTACTTTTTGTTCATTACAGAATCAAGCAGCTCTTGCATCGGTTTTTTGATTTTTTCAACGGCCGATTCGGGAGCAACTGCCTTATTCGTAATTTCTTTGACCGCTTCCCCTTCTTTATTACCAACACTGTTATCACCGGAGCCGATGCCGTTATAGTACAGCGGCTCGATATTTTGGCTCATTTGGAACACCATATCAACGTCTTGATCAGTTCGGAACTGCTGCTCCAGCCAGTCGCGGCTTTCTTGCTCCAAGCGATCCCAAAGCTGCATTTCATCGAAAATTTTGGCGACTTCTTTCGGATGTTTTGAATTCGACATCACAAACCACATGGCGAAGCCATCCGAGATATTCGTATAGCCCGTCGCTTTAGGACCTTTCGGGAAGGGTACGAAGCCGTATTCGTCCTGCATATCCTTGCGGCCGCCGCCTTCCCATTCAGCACCGGGCACAAAAGCGGCTTTGCCTGAATTGAATACTTTTTGCGATTCCTCATAATCCGCATAAGATGCGGTTTTGTTCGGCATGATGACTTTTTGCGTATTGTACAAATCGTACAGTAAACGAAGCGCTTCCATCGAATTCGGCTCGCCCATCGTAAACGTCAATTTGCCGTCTACGACATCGACGACTTTACCGTTATTGGAATACATCAACGGGCGCGCAAAAATTGGAGTATAGGCGGTTATGCCCCATTGATCGATTGAGCCGTCGCCATCCGTATCTTTGGTCGCTTTTTTGGCAATTTCCACGAATTTATCCCATGTCCATTGGTCTTGCTTGAACAGCTCTTGCGGATCCGGCGCTCCTTCGCGCTTTAGCATCGATCGGTTATAATACAATCCATAAGCGTTCGACACCGAAGGAATAAATCCATACAGTTTTCCATTAAACGATCCGAACTCTTTCATCCGCTTCGGCCATTTCGGGTCATCGAAATTAAGCAAATCGTCGATCGGACGGATATATCCTTGCTCAGCAAGGCTCGGGAAAGCCCAATAATTGTGGAGCAGCGCGATGTCGGCCGCCGGTTCGCCGGCAAGTCCGGCAGCGGTAATTTTCGGTACGCTTTCGCCCCAAGGTACGGCAACCCATTCGATTTTGACGTTGTATTTCGCTTCCAGTTCCTTCTGCTTGGCGAGCTTTAAATCGCCGGTTTCCGTGCCGCCCTCCGGAGGACCGCCCCAGACGAGGATTTTCATCGTATATCCTTGAAGATCGATCTTATCTTCCGGGTCCTTCGACACCTCTTTTGTGCCGCTCTCTTTCGTATCGCCTTCTTTCGTTTCGCCGCTCGCCTCGGGCTTTGATTGATCCGGCTGCTTCTCGCCCGTATTCGAGCCGCTTGAGCATGCGGTGACAAAAACAAAAGCGAGTATGAACAATAATAGTGAAAACGCTTTCAATCGGCGCATGACTAAATAACCTCCCTATGGTTGATCTCTTGTAAAATCTCTAACACTTTGACTTCCGCTTGCCTTCCGCCTAACGAGCGAACGTTCTAAACGTTCTAATTTCCATCCCTCCCCATACCTTCGGCAATCTTCAACTTCAATCAAAACCATCGTTTTGATTCAAGTACCACCTCATTATACCGCGTCTTATATGGGACTTTTTTAATTATTTTCCTGTTTATTTTAACTATTGTACAATTTTAAAATTTTCGCCAGGGAACATAAAAGACCGAAGGCCCGCCTCCGGTCTTCCGTACAAGTTCAACTCGAGGAATGTCTTTTTTTATAATCGGAAGGGGATATTCCGGTATATCTTTTAAATAGTGTGCTGAAGTAGCTTAAATCGTTAAATCCACTGGACAAGGAGACGTCCGTGATGGACAGTTCTGTACGATTCAACAAATCCATCCCTTTTCTGATCCGCAGCTCAATTAAATATTCATTAAACGTTTTTCCGGTAATGCTTTTAAAGCGGTTACACAAATAAGTTCTGGACATCCCGGCAATTTTGCACAGCTGCTCCAGTCGTATTTCTTCATGCAAATGTTCTTCAATATAGGTCATGACGTTTTCGATCACCAACCGATATTTTTCCAAGTGATAATCCGTCACGTATAAACTGTTTGAATGCTGATGAATTCTTGAGATCATCGCCATAAGCCGAATCAGGCTTCCTTTGATCATGTTTTCATAATATGGCTTGGCATGGTGATATTCTTTGATCATTTCTTCCAACGTTTTACATGCATCATGTTCTTGCGAACCCGTCAAACGGATTCTCGGAATAAAATGATTGTTTACGGAAGCAGAGTTTGAATATCCGAATTGGTGAGACACCGTTTTATATTTTTCATCAAGGAAATCTAGAAGAAATTCGCAGCCGATAATCGAAGTTTTGATTTCTGGGGACATCACGACGCGATGAACGACATATGGAGGAATTACGCACAGGTCACCTTTGACCATAACGTATTCTTTTTGATTGATCTCGTGAATAATCCGTCCTTTATGGATATACCAAATCTGAAAATAGTCGTGCGTATGCTCCTGAATGGAGCCCCAAGACTGGTTGATCTTGTACAGCTTGCACAAGGTCCTTCTGGACGGAAATTCCCGGGCATGGGAGAAAAAACGGACATCCGAATCGAAAACTGAAGTATGATGATCGGATTCAAAAAATCGATTCATATCGGTCACCTGCCACAATTTGATTTGATTAAGATTCGTCCTAGAGACTCTATCCTATCTGTCCGGCTCCAATTCGTATATGACGGATCACCCCCGAGTTTTTCTTTAACTTGTTAACTCTCTCGGCTATACTCTTTTTCATTATATCGGTGTTTTGAAGTTGTACATATGGAAGCATGATCTTTAATTATGGAGAAATGTAGTTTAACTTCCTATACTTGAGAGTGTTTCTCTTGCTCAATTTGAGTTTACCACCATACCTCCGAACAAACTTTAACTATCGATCGTAAAAATGTAACGATCTTACCCACTTTCTGCGTCGCTTCTCTCCGTCGCCGTCATCTTCCGACTGCTCAACGTATCTATGAGACCGGCATATGTGATGCCGTATTTTTCGGCGATATCCTTGGCATAGCTTAAACCTTGCGGGCGTGTTCGAACAATCCTGAAGCTTCTTTTCCCCGGCGTCGTTTCGTCGAGTAATGCGGTCAAATGATCGATTCGGCCGCCTTCCTCGGATGAGCTGCCGTTCATTTCCTCGACTCGGAGGGCCAGATCATGCAGATGGGTGGCAAAAATCGTACGGCATCCCGCCGCCTGCAACCCCATAACGACCTCCCCGGCGATATACGTTCCTTCCGAAGCGCTTGTGCTCGAGAACGTTTCGTCCATTAGCACGAAGCTATAACGGGAAAGCTTCTCGAACATCTTCTTGACCCGAAAGCATTCTTCCCCGAATCTCCCTTTGGCGTCGGTTTCGTTCCCGCGCGCCTGAAACAGCGTGAATAGATGATCGACTGGACTTAACGCCGCCGAATACGCCGGAACGAACAAGCCGAGCTGGAACATGAGCTGAACAAGCCCGGCCGTTTGCGTAAATACGGTCTTCCCCCCTTGATTCGGACCGGTCAGAATATAGATCATCCCGCTCTGATCGAATTCCAAATCGTTCAAGACGAGGCCCGTCGTCCGGTTCGGCTCGGAAGGACCGTTTCGCAGCGCGATCGCCGGATGATACATCCCATGCGCCGTAAAACGTCTTTGCTCCGCTTCAACCGCCGCCGGCTTGCAAACGGGGAGTCCGGTTGCGATCAATTTACGAATCAAAGCCACTCCGCCAAGTAAAAACCTAATTTCGTCGATCAAATCCACTAGAAATTTCGATTGATGCTTCGTAAACGCTCTTACCGCTGGCTTCCATTGTTTAACCGAAGACTTGAGCACATGGTCGAGCACATGGTTCACCGTCGCACGAAACGCGGCAAGCTGTTCCTCGCGTATCCCTTTGCCTGTCACTTCGAGAGGCGCCAGGCAAGTGAAGCTGCTGTCAAAATCGACTCTTAATATTTTATCGATGATGTTCCCTGAACGATAAGGTGTCGTATGAATGGACACTAGTCCGGCTTCAATCGGCCTCAGTTGAGCATCCAAATTGATGCCAACCGTCACGCTTTTTATATTTCGAACGCTGAACGTCACTTTCCCGGCTTCTTCTTTGATCCTCCGATAAGATTCACTTGCATGCACTTGCGTTATCGCGGAACTGAACTCCTTGAAGGCGGGTGATGAAAATCTCCCTTTGGATTTTTCAAAATACCCGTGCACCATATCGATACAATCGGTATACAGCTCAATTTCCGTGATGCTGTACAGCGAAGCGGCGGTATCGGCCGAATCATATTCCCCGGCAATTCTCAGCTCCTTCATATGCTCGAGCCGGGGAAGCAGCTCTTGAAGCATCGATACCAAGGCATCATCGTTCAGCAGATCGTCAAACACATCAAGCCGGTATCGGATGACCTCGATTCGATCCGTATAATAGGCAGAAGGTTGCTTGTAGCCCGGCTTGTATGCAACGGCCTGTTTCATCGTATCGAGCAGTAGTTCCCCATCCAAATCCGCAATAAACGACAGGTCTACCGCTCCATTCGAAGCTGGCGATTCCCCCTCGGGATATAGCAAGCTAATCCGGATTTCTTCGCTCATACAGCCAACTCCTTCAAAGCAACGTGTGAATTTTTGAAAGGATGATCAAGAAATACGTTCTCGCAGAATCAGAGACCAACGTAAAAACGATCCAAACTATAGCCGTCATCGAATGCAGCAATTTGATCGAGTAACCATAGGTGCTCCACTGGACAATAAAAGCAAGATAGTTCCGGAAGAAGAGGAATATGGCTGCCGGGATCGTTATAAAAAAGAATACGCCCGCAGAGGCAATGACGATCGCGAACAACAATAGCCATAACCTCAACATTCGATTCAATAGCTTCACTCTGGGCGGATTGATGAGCAGAGGCTGATCAGGCATATTCAAACGTGCTGCGGCTCTTGCCGCATCCTGCAGTCGGCTCATGATCACACTTCCTTCGCTTTATCGCGCAGCGTCTGCGCCCCATAACAATACCTATTTCGGAGTCTTTCGAGGTCTTTCGAGGTCATCTACTTTCTTATCTCTTAAACATAACCTCTTCCCGGAAAAAAGGCTTGTGTTTTTGTACAATGAACTTGAAGTTTGTTCCACAAAACGGAAATCACCCCGCTTTCAGCCAATAAAGCTCCTGGAGCTTATTGACGAAAGTAGGGTGATCTGTTGCCCGTTATGTTACTACCTTGCAGCTTCTTGCGGTCGCAGCCTCCAGCTTATGCCTATGGCGTCGTTTGCTCCGCCCACAAATCGGCAAGCGCTTTCGCATCGGCAGTCAACGCTTGAAGTGCATTTTCGGATATCATTTCGTTATTGCCCGGCTTGCCCGCCATCTTCACCAAATCACGCATCGTATCGGTGGATTGCTTCAAATGGCCTTTAGCGAAATGCTTCTCCGCCTTCTCCAGCCTTTGCCACAGCTTATCTTTCATCGAGCTATTCAAGTCGCCCGAAGCCAAATAACGGTCTACAAGCTGCTTCATCGCCGCGATGCTCGTCTGCACAGTAACATGAATTACCGTTTGCGATACGTTGCCGGCTTCGTCCTTGACTGTGACCGTAATCGTGTGGACCCCGAGTTGACCCGCCCAATCCAGCTGCGTACCCGGGGCGTACGGCTTGCCGTCCGCTTCGATCGATTGCTCCGCAATGCCGGACAGGTTATCCTCTGCCTGCAGGGTAAAGTTCAACAGCTCGTTATCCTCCAAAATGTGCCCATCGGCCAGAGGCGTTCCATTCACTGCAGCAGTAAATATAGGAGCCGTACGATCAAGCTTGACTTCAACCGACTTCTCAGCCTCCACATTGCCTGCACGATCCTTGGAACGGTATAGCAGCTTCGTGATTCCGTCATCTGCTATAACGACCGGACCGGTATACGGCTGCCAGCTCGCCCCTCCGTCCAGGCTGATTTCCGTCAACTCTACGCCGGAATGATCATCTTGCGCGGATAATGTCACCGTAATAGGCGCGGTATACCAGCCATTCTGCCCGTTAGGCTCCGCCGGAGCGAGATCCGCTGTCGTGACCGGCGGCGTACGATCGGTTTCCTGCTCGATCGAATCCCGCAACGCGGCGATTAGCTGTTCAAGCGTATTGACGGTGCTGTCGGTCATGTACGGGAATTCGTTAAGCTGCTCAATCAGCTGCTCTCGGATCCCCGCATCCCCTTTACCGAGCGCAAGCAAATCTTCCGCCTCGCGAACTTTCGCCACATAACCGCCAATTCGCTCCGGCGCATATACCTCGAATTCATAAAACGAATTGCCGTACCACGTTCCTCTTTTTATGCCTTGAAACTTGACATACCGGGCGTTCGTCGGATCGAAGGAAATCGGCTCTACGCCGCCCTGGCCGTTAACGATACCGTCATTCGCCAAGACGTTCTTCCACTGCTCGCCGTCATTCGATACGAGAATTTTGTAGGCTTGGGAGAAGGCGTATTCCCAATGGATGACGACTTTATTTATTTCCTTGCTCGCGCCGAGATCAACCGTAAACCAGGCATCGTCCGTCAGCGTGCTTGCCCATCTTGTCACGAGATCTCCGTCGACGGCCTGATTCGGTGTCAAATGCGGCGCCTCCGACTCCGACGATTGGACCTGCTTGTTCAGGGCTAAATTTTCCCCCTCCATCACTTTGGTCGCAGCATTGTAAACGATCACGTTATCGATAACGCCTTTAAACGAGTTGGTTGCGCTTCCGATTCTTGCCATCGGCAGCACCATCGTATGCAGCTGCCGAGTCGCATCGTAAACGACAGCTAATTTTTCGACATATTCATTGCCGTTCACATAAAGCGATACGCCTTTGTTGTCTCCGATGAGCAGCAGATGGGTCCACTTTCCAGTCGGGACCGTGTAGTTGAACACGCTGTTATAATGCTCCTTCGTGAATCCGAGCTTGCCGGTGCTGCCCTGCTTCAGCTTCAATTGGCCGGCCGGCGATTCCATCAACACCGCGTCGTCCGGATTGTCCGAATCCGGATTGACCCACATGGACATCGTCCATCCGAAGCCTAGCGACTCCAGGGGCGTTTGGATGTAGCTAGCGCCGCCTTCAAGCCTCGCGCCGCCTCCGAATTTGCCTTCCGTCAACTTGACGTTCGTGCCGGTACCGTCGTAGCCATTACCCGAGGAATCGGCAAATCCGTTCTCGAATTGGTACTTCACGACATTGCCGCTTTCGTTCCTCACCTTTACCCTATGGGAAATATTCGCCCCCGGAGCCTCTCCGATCGCAGTCGCTCTTTCGGTGTAATCGACATAATTCCGGTCGGCGCGGGTTCCCGTCCACATTTTTTCCGCCAGCACCTGCACGGCCGGGAACATGCGATCATGCGAATCCTGCATGGATACGCCTACGGAATCGGAGATGTCGTTCCAGAGCGCGAGCATGCCGCCTTTCAACTTCGGATGGCCTGATGGCAGCGTCGTCGACGTCCATATATTCGGCTCCCACGTGTTGTACATGAGCCGTGTATCCAAATATTCGCGGTACAGCCTCGGCACGAGGTACAAATAATTGTTTTCCGTGTTGATGATATCGTAACCAAGGTCGACTGCCTGCTGCGCGTTCCCGTAAGGCTCGTGCCAAATATTCATCGTTGCGTCGTTGCTGATCGGTGTGACGCCGTTGTATTCCAGGAGGCCGCCCCACAAGTGAGGGTGCTTGCCCTTGGCGTTAATATATTGGATCAGCGTGTCCATATATCCGCGAAACGTTTCCGTATCCCCCCAATATTCGTCCGTGCCGATATGAACGTCCGGACCGACGAACGTCGGATTGTCGCCGTCGATGTATTCGTCGAACAAGCTTTTGACAAACTGCACCGCTTCCGGCTTCGTAATGTCCAGATGCCCGCCGCTTCCGAGCGAAGGGTTATAGTCGACGAAAGACCTCGAATGTCCGGGCGTATCGATCTCTGGGATCACATTGACCCCATAATCCATGCCGAGCAGCTGCAAATCCCGGAACTCTTCCTTGGTATAATGGCCGTTGCCGCTGGCGAGTCCAGGGTAAGTCTCATTCTCCAACCGGAATGCGGCGTATGTACCGTCTTGGAACGGTGTCCCGACATCGTCGTTCAGGTGGATTTGGAACTGATTCATTTTGTACCAAGACAGCAGCTTGACGTAATCTCGCAAGAAATCGATCGTATAGAACTTACGGGCTACGTCCAGCATGACACCGCGTATTTCGTATTTCGGATAATCTCGAGCCGTCCCTTTCGGAATTTGATCGTTTCCTTCATCCTGCTTTAAGATTTGCAGCACGGATCGGGTGCCATAAAATACGCCCGTAGCCGTGGCTGATTTGAGCGTAACGTAGTACTCCGTATCGAGAATGTAACCTTCCTTGCCAAGCGAAGCTAACGAATCGTCAAGCGCCAAATAAATGTCGCCTGCCCCAGGGCTGCCGTATTGGATGTCCAAATGCAAGCCGCTAACTTCGGCAAGGTCGCTCTGCATCGCTTCCGCCGTTTTTTGCAAATCAGCTTGATCCGATGGGTTTACGACAATTTTGGAGCTATTCGTCAGCGTCATTTGATCGGTTCTGCCGTGCCATTCCCTTAAGGACGGAATGACTCCCGGTTCCTTGTTCAGTTCGCCGGTTTGGACATATTGCCCGGGAACCGTAACGGGCACATTGCCTGTGATCGCTTTCTCGTCAGGCATAGTCAAACTCTCGACTTGGAGCAAGAGATTGACCTGAGAATCCACGAGCGGCGCATGAATGACGCCCGCCTTGTCAATGACCGGAAGCCGGTCGCTGCCGTAAACGGTTACCTTGTAACCTTCCGGCACTGCAGGCATCGCGATTTCGGTTTGTCCCGGAGCAATGGCCGGAATCGAAGTAATGCCTCTCGCGATTTGCGCCGCATCGCCTGCGTTATACACTTCGAATTCGAAGAAAGAATATCCGTAATAAATCCCCCCTACCGGAGCCCTGGTTATGCCTTGGAATTTCACGTACCTTGCCTGGGTACGATCAAAATCGATCGTTTCCGTTCCGCCCTTACATGTTATGGCCGCGTCGTTTTTCAGCACGTTCGTCCACTCTGCGGCATCGTTCGAAACG
Organism: Paenibacillus sp. sgz302148; assembly: GCF_056120465.1. Taxonomy (NCBI): domain Bacteria; kingdom Bacillati; phylum Bacillota; class Bacilli; order Caryophanales; family Paenibacillaceae; genus Paenibacillus; species Paenibacillus sp. sgz302148. The sequence goes on along the minus strand of NZ_JBVYOJ010000007.1, from coordinate 86,135 downwards.
AGGAGCTTATACGTGCTTGCGGGTGTCTGCCATTTGATGACGACCTGGTTCACGTCTTTCACCTCGCCAAGATCAACGTAGAACCATTGATTATCGTCTTTGGCCGAGGACCATCTTGTAGAGCTATTGCCATCCACCGCATTTTCGGGAACGAGCCAGTCGACTTCGTTTCCCGAGGAGTACGCCGGTTTATGCAAGGCCAAGTTTTCACGGACTGCCTGAATGCCCGCGAGGGAAGCGGCATCCGCCGGTTCCTCCGCCGTCGCGGTTTGAGCGAAAGCCGTCAATAGCAATAGAAACGTCAATAGTAGAGATATTTTCTTCTTTCCCATATCGTCCCTCCGTTTGGATGAATACTGTGAGGCGGCAAACCGTTAAATGCGCAGTCATCGTTATTTCCGCATGAAATAATGCTGTTCTCATATACCTCCTCTCGCGCTTGTCCGATAGACAAACAAAACCCATCGCATGAACGGCTGATCAAACCTCACGGATGGGTAATGGAATCTATTCTTTATTATTATAAAAATGAACGGCTAGACAGTGATATAACTTTCGGACAAAAAAGTTGAAAAATCATTCGTTTAATGGACCGTTTTTTTAGTCCATGGAATCCTTTAATTCTACAATCAACTGCTCCAGCGTGCTGACAGAACGGTCATTTAAGTACGGGAATTTGCCGAGCAATTCACTCAGCCGCATTCTAGTCCCGGCATCCCCTCGGCCGCTCGCAAGCAGATCTTCCGCCTGTCCGGCTTTCTTCAAATAAACGCTCAACTGTTCCGGCCCGTATAGATCGAACTCGTGAATGGACGTTCCGAATTTCGTGCAGCTGCCGTATTCCGTCCCTCTTTCGATGCCTTGATATTTGACGTAACGGACGAGCCGGGGGTCGAACTTCGTCGTGATGACGCCGCCGCGGCATTCGATCACGCCGTCATCCGCAAGCACGTTCGTCCAGGTTTGCCCGTCGGACGACACGTAAATCCGGTACTTGGAAGGGAACGCGTCCCCGAAGCGAAGCGCTACCTTCGCTACTTCCTTCGGCTCGCCCAAGTCCACCACGAACCAGGCATCGTCAACGTTCGCGCTCGACCAGCGGTTTAGCAGATTTCCGTCGACCGCAAGCTCGGGCGCATATTGCGGGTCTCCGGTCTCCGAAGACCGGACCGGCCGGCCCAACGCAAGATTCGCTCCTTCTAGCACATCGGCCGCATGATTGTAGACGACGAGAAGGTCGATCACACCCTTGAACGCGTTCGTCGTGCTGCCGATCCGGGCCAGCGGAAGAAGCATGGTATGAAGCTTCGGACGCGTTAACGCCGCGACGAGGTGCTCCACGTATTCGCCGCCGTTCACATACAACGATACCCCCTGATGGTCGCCGATCAACAGCAGGTCGGTCCAAACTCCCGCCGGAACCTCATAATCGAAGGTCGAGTCGTAATGCTCCTTCGTGAATCCAAGCTTGCCTGACTTGCCCTGCCTCAGCTTCAGTCGGCCTGCCGGCGATTCCAGCAGCACCGCGTCGTCCGGATTGCCGGCGTCGGGTTTGATCCGCAGCGACAGCGTCCAGCCGAAACCAAGCGAATGCAGCGGCGTCTCTACATAACTCTCGCCGCCGTGCAGCCGTACGCCCTGGCCGGTCACCCCCTCCGAGATCGAAACATTCGTGCCGGTACCGTCATATCGATTGCCCGATGAATCGGCAAATCCGCCGTCGAACGAATAACACAGCACCGTTCCCCCACCGTTAACGGTTTTGACCTGAAACGTCAAATCGGTCCCGGGAGCGTCCCCCGTTACGGTCGAGCTTTCGGCATACTCGTCAAACGCTCTATCGATCCGAGTTCCCGTCCACGTTTTCTCGGCCACGATCTGCACGGCTGGAAACATCCTGTTATGGGTATCGTGCATGGAGACGCCAACCGAATCGGAAATATCGTTCCAGAGCGCGAGCATGGCGCCACGCAGCTTCGGATGGCCGGAAGGCAACGACGAGCTCGTCCAAATGTTCGGCTCCCACTGATGATACATCAGCTGCGGATCGACATATTCGCGGAACAGCCGGGGCACCAAATACAAATAGCTGTTCTCCGTGTTGATGATGTCGAATCCGGCGTCAACCGCCTGCTGCGCATCCCCGTATGGCTCGTGCCAAATGTTCATCGTCGCATCGCTGCTGATCGGCGTATTGCCGTCGTATTCGCGAAGTCCGCCCCACAGATGCGGGTGCTTGCCTTTGGCGTTGATATAACGGATCATCTCGTCCATATACCACCGGAACCGCTCCGTATCCCCCCAATATTCGTCGGTGCCGATATGTACATCTGGGCCGATGAAGGTCGGGTTGTCACCGTCCAAATATTCGTCGAACAAGCTTTTTACGAATTGCACCGTTTCCGGCCGCGTAATGTCCAGATTCCCCTTCGTTCCGAGCGACGGATTGTAATCGACGAACGAGCGGGAATGACCCGGCGTATCGATTTCGGGAATGACGTTCACCCCGTACGTCATGCCAAGCCGCTGCAGCTCGCGGAATTCGTCCTTCGTATAATGATCGGTTGCGCTCGCGAGACCGGGATACGTCGTGCTCTCCAACCGGAACGCCGTGTACGTGCCGTCGGCAAACGGTGTGCCAACGTCGTCGTTCAGATGAATTTGGAACTGGTTCATCTTGTACCATGACAATAGCTTGACGTAATCGCGCAGGAAATCGATCGTATAAAATTTCCGGGCCACGTCGATCATCAAACCGCGTATCGCATATTTCGGATAATCCCTTGCGGTTCCTTTCGGGATTTTGTCGTTGCCTTCGGCCTGCTTGATTATTTGAAGAACGGAACGCGTGCCGTAGAATACGCCCGTCGCCGCGGCGGACTTCAGCGATACAATTTCATCTATGTCCAAAATATAGCCTTCCTGCCCAAGCGACGCCTGCGAAGCGTCAAGCACCAAATATAGATCGCCCGCTTGTGGATGGCCGAATTCAATATCCAAATGAAAACCGCTGATATCGGACAAGTCGTTTTGCAACGTGATCGCCGTTTGCTGCAGCGATTCCCGATCCAGCGGATTCACGATTATTTTCGAACGGTTCGTCAATACGAAATCGCCGGTTCTGCCGAGCCATTCTCTCAAAGAAGGAATGACGCCCGGTTCCATATTCAATTCTTCAGTTTGGACATGCTGCCCTGGAACCAAGACCGATACATTGCCGGTAATTGCATGGTCCGACCCGTCAAGCTTTTCGACCCGAAACAGCAGCTTGACTTCGGTATCCACAAGCGGCACATGGATCGCACCGGCCTTGTCGATCACCGGCAGCCGGTCGCTGCCGTACAGGGTAATCTTGAAGCCTTCCGGCACGGCAGGAAGTACGATCTCGGCTTGCCCCGGCTCGATGGCCGGAATTGTCGTAATCGTTCTAGCAATTTGTTCTGAATTTTCTATATCTTCCATTTCGAATTCGATCGATGAGTAACCTGTATGAATTTCTTTCATGATAGCCCTCGCAACTCCTTAACATATATGTATTTGCCGCCGCAGCCGCGGGGGGACCAACCATCAACCTTCGTTGATTCCCCCGACCGCCGCTTTTTTCTACCTACTTGGCATATACTTCAAATTCGTACAACGAATATCCGTAGAATGTGCCGCGACTCGTCCCTAGCATCCGCGTCACGCATTATGCTCCATATACTTGCATCTCGTATAACGAATACCAATAAACGGTTCCTTGCTCCGTCGCATACATCCTTACGTACCTGGCGCTGGTCGGCGAAAAGCTTATATCGTCGAGCGCTCCGTCGCCGGTCGTCGTCGAATAGACATCCGTCCAGTTGACCGCGTCGTTCGAGACTTGAATTTTGTAGCTTTTGGCATATGCAGTCTCCCAACTAAGTTTGACGCGGTTCACATTATAGGCCTGCCCCAAATCGACGTAGATCCACTGCGGATTCGAATACAAGCTGGACCACCTTGTCGCTCCTTTGCCATCCACCGCTTTGTCGGCGGTATAGGATGTAGTTTCGTTGGAGGAAGAAGTTGCCGGCTTGTTTAGCGCCAGATTCGCCGGGGACGTATAAGTGCCTTTCACGAAATTATAGATGTCGTGGTAGATCGGCCTTCCGTTATAAATGCCGCTGTTCCCGTTGTTATCCTTGTTTCGGTACAGGTTGTAAATGCCGAACACATCCTGGTACCAGCCCTTGATGGCCCCGGTCATATACCCGTACTCCACGCCGCCTCTCATGTAGTTATAGAAGCGGTTGTAGTGATCAAAGTCGAACATGACCCCTTCGTCAAACTCCATTTCGACGCCTTCATGGTACGTTTGGGCTTGGTTCACCGTGCTTGTGATCCTGGAATAATCGGTATCCAAGTGAAAATAGTGGTTCGGCTGCAGAATGCTGAAATCAAACGAGTAGTTCGCCCAGTTGTTTCTTTCGCCAGCCCCTGACCAAGGACACCAGAAAAACTTATAGCCCAGCGTGTGAAGGTAGTTGCCGGAGCTGTTGATCGCATTGACTTCCCCCTTCGTCGTTTTGTGAATATCTTCTTCCAGCCAATAAAAGCCCTTTAATTCAAGATTGCTGTAACTCGCTTGATTCCATCTGCTGAGCACCGTATCGATATACCACTTGCTGACCTTGTACATGTTGCTTGACGTATTTTTCAGATTTTCGCTGATCCCGTCGTTATCTACATCGCCGAAATTGGTTATTTCGGAATTCGGGAAAGGGATCATGATATACACCTTGGATTTGTAATTGGAAAGGCCTAGATTCGCAGCAGCCTGGGCAGTAGCTTGGTTTAAAGCGTCAAGCTGCTGATTTGCGGTGAAAATCCGGTTGATGTACCACTCCCAATCCGTCTTATACGTCCATTGCGAAGCCGTCGACGAATCGCCGAAATACCGGCCGTTCGACGTCCATAGCCCTAGGAACAAGAATGTATCGAAAAAGGTGTCGTCCATCGCATTGCTGTCATTGTAATGCGCGACGTAAGGCAATAGCGTATTTTTGTCGTATACTCCGATTTCTCGACCTTCATCGGTTGTGCCGTTGTAATACCCGGTGTAGATCAGAGCGATGTTTTTCGCAAACCCGGATTCAGCCGTATTGGGTGGAAAGTAGCCTGCTAGAGCGGAAGCGACAGTCGGTTGCAAAATCGTTGCCAATACGAAAGTGAGCATGAAAATAGAAAGCGTAAATTTTTTCATATCCAATGCACCTCGTATCTATAATTTGGCGTTGCCTCGCAGCTATTTGTGCTGCGGCCTTACAACCAATCCGCGCTCCCCGGTGATTTCCCCGTTCGGCGTCGCGAGCTTCGCCGAAATGACGACTTCGCCTTCGCTTACCGCCGATACCCGGCCGCTGGAAGAATCGACCGCGGCAACCGCCGGATTGCTGCTGCTGAAGATCAGCCCTTCGGTTACCTTCTTGCGCGAACCGTCGCTGAATATTTTATGCACGATGGCCTTATGCTCCTTGCCTGCTTTGATCGTATCCGGCAGCTCGATTTGCAGGCTAACCGGAACAGGCGCCGTGACTGTCACTTGTACGGAAGCTTCCTGCCAGCCCGATTTAACCGTGATCGTAGCCGTTCCTTGCTTGACTGCTTGCACATTGCCGAGCCCGTCAACCGCGGCTACGCTTGGATTGCTTGAGCTCCATTCCGTCTTAAACGGCGCCTGAAGCGGCATGACGATGTCCTGGTTCAGATGCGTCATGAAGTCGGCTGTTGCCTGGAGCTTCAGCGAAAGCCCGGATGGAATTTGCGCCGACGGCTCGGCGAACGTAATCTTCTCCAACAGCGGAATGACATCCCAAGAGATTTGGCTGCCGTCGACCTTCATGTTCAAGTAGTGGAAGAATCCGCCCTGCTCCGGCGTATTGTGCGTGTATTTGCCGCCTCCGCCGGAAATGATGTAGTCGACGCCTTGCACCTTTTTGTGCTGGTAAGCATGTAAATCCCCACTAAGGACGAGCACGTTTTTATTCGGGTGGCTGCTCTTGAACGCGCCGACCAAATCGTAAAACCGCTGCGCTTCCGCAGGATCCTGGAACCCGTGCCCTGTTTTGAAATCAACGCCGTCAGGACTGACTTCGTCAGGCGGGATATGCATAAAGATCAGGATGTTGTCGTTGCCTGAAGCTTCCAACGTTTCCGATAACCACGGCCACTGCGACGCATCGGATGTCGTTATTTTGCCGGAAGCGGAGTCGAGCACGATAAAGGTCGTATTGCCGTAGTCGTAAGTATAGGTCGGTTCGCCGAAATACTGTTCGAAGTTATCGCGAGTCCCCGTACCCGACACTTCATGATTGCCGATCGAAATCAGATAAGGATAACGGAACGTATCCATCACCCGTTTCGCGTCGACATAACTTGCGTTTTGACCGTCATCGACAATATCTCCGGTATACCCGACGAACTCGGTCGCCGTTTCCAAGTTGATCCGGCGGATTTGCTCCTGCAGCAGCACGTCAGGCGAACTCCCGTCGCTGCCTTGCGTGTAATAGCCGCCGTCGCCGATGACGGAAAGCTGGAAGCGGTTCGGGTCCTTCGGCTGCCCGATCAAATTGTCCGCCATGAACGACCAGTTCAGCTCCGCTGTGTTGCCGCTTCGGTCAGCTGTCGTTACTTTGACGCTATGCTGAGACTTCGGCTCATACTTGACCGGCGGCGTATAATAAATCGTGCCGCTCTCCTGGTGCGTGCGGTAGGCCACGTCCACCCCGTCGATCTCGAGCTTCGTTGCGGCAAAATCGATGCCGGTGTACGCATCATCCAGCTTCACCGCGATTCTCGGCTGAGGCGTGCGCGTCACGATCCCGTTCATCGGACTGATCGGTTTGATGATCGGCGCGTCGAGATCCGGACCGGTGTAAACCGTGAACGTGAAGTCCGCCTTCGGCGCCGCTTCGTTGCCCGTCTTGTCCTGGGCTTGAATCGTCACATGATGATTCCCGTCCGCAAGCGGCGTTTGCGGCGTATACGTCAGCTGCTTCGTCGCAACATCGTATTGCGGGCGAACGAGCTGATCGTCGACATGCATTTCGATCGAAGAAGGCTCTACGCCGGATTGATCGTCGGTAATCATCGCGGAGATCACCGGTGTCGACGTATACACGGTCGATCCATCGGCAGGCTTCATCTGCGTAATCGCGGGGCCCGTCAAGTCTTCGCCCATGTCGTAATAAACGGCGCGAATATCGTCGATATAGACGGTACCCTTCGTTTTGCGATCGGCGTTCGGCTCGACGACATAAATTTGTCTGAGGCGCAGCGGAAGCGGAGTATCCGGATCAATCGGAATGGTGACGTACTTCCATCCGACCCAGTTCATGCCGCCGTCTTCGGTAATGTCCACGGATTTACGCACGTTGTTCCCATCGACAAGCTGAGCGCGAAGCCAGTGCGGCTGCCCGTCGGCATGGACCCACATCCCGATTTGCAGCGGACGGTCTTCGATGAGGCGGCCGTCGGGCAAATCAACGTTCGCATATGAAGCTGACGTTGAAGGCTGATTCGTGAAATCGTACTCCAGCTTTAAGCTGTGGGTGCCGCGGTGAACCGGATTCGGCCGGCTGGACGGCTGCACGCTGCCTGTTGCGCGGATAGCGCTGTTGGACCAACGGGAGAACGCGTCAACCGATTCGAAATCTTCGATCACGACCGGCGGCTTGCCGACGCTGACCGAGGCTTTGCCCGTCACTCCTCCCGCTTGCAGCAGCACATAGCCTTGCCCCGATTCGGTCGACGCTTGCAGCAAGCCGGTTGAATCGATCGTGCCGATGCTGCCCTCAACCGACCATACGCCTCGGGATGCATCGAATGCGACCGGATTGCCTTGACTGTCTTTGGCCGATACTTGGAATTGCTTCGAATCACCCGGGTTGATGACGGCCGGATTCGGCGTAATGTCGAGCGCTCCGAGCGTATCGACGACTTCAACCGGCAATTGCTCGCTAATCGTTCCGACCCTTGCTTCGATTACACCGGAGCCGGCTGACGAACCTGCGATCAAACCGCCGCTCTGAAGCGTCGCTCCGGGCACCGTCGTTGTCAGTTGAAGCGAATCCGGTACGTCGACAGGCTGGTTATTCGCGTCAACGCCTTTGACCTTGAATTGCAGCGTACTGCCGACAAACGCTTTCGTCGCCTTCGCTTCGATAATGAGGCGGCTTAATTCTCCTTGAGGTGCCTTGTTGTACAAGAACAGACCGTTGGCAACAAGCCGCTCGAAGCCGTCGGACGGAGAGTTGACCGTCGTCACAAGCCGGTCTCCCGGCATGCGGACGACCATTTGCGCCGATCCGCCGGAGTCGAACGCCATCGCGTCCTTCATGCCGACCGCTTTGAAATATTCGCCGAATTGCGGCCTTGTCAGGCCGATGCTCAAGTTCGGCTGGCGGCCGTCGAACAGCGCAATCTGTACCGTCTTGCCGTCCGCTGCGATGCCGAGTCCTACGACGGGATTCCGCACATTCCGCTCTTCCGCGGAAGGCGCATCCGGATCCTCGTACCATTCGCCGTCCTTCAGCAGCTGCGGACCTCCGCCGATGATCGTCTTGTAATTGCGCCAATCGGGACTTGTGGCGAAATCCGCATCCATTTGCAGCCCTAGCATGACATTCGCGGATAACCAATCGGCAGCGCCGCCCTGCCCGACGAACATGAGCTGATTCGGCGTAAGCAGCGGCACTTTGTCGTTGTGCGTTATTGCTTTCACTTCATACAGCCCGAAGGAATCAACCTTTTCCAGCAGAACGTTCACCCTGCTGCTGCCCCCGTCCGAAGCGGCAACCTCGCTGCCGAACTTTTCGTTGTAGACGTATAATCCATCCCATTCAGGCGCCCAGTTTAGCTGATTGATCGACAGCGATTGACCGTCGGGCTTCGCGGTTCCCATGCCGTGCTGCTCCCACAACGAGATATTTTCCGGCGTTCCCGGTATTACGACTTTGCCTTGCCATGTAAACTTCAGAATCGACGGCTTGTTGTCATGATCGATTGCGAAAGCTGCCCAATCGAGCGGGCTTCGATACAATACGCCGTTCGAAAGATGAAGATTGAAAGGTGCTTGCGAATGGCCGATATCGTAATAATCGGAATTGATGCCCGCGACGGCCCCTGTCCGGTTCGCCATCGAGCTGACCGTTTCCCCCGTGTAGCTGAATACTTTGTCATGCGCCATTACGGCATCGAACCCGACATATGGATTCGATGTGTCGATTTGCAGCGTATTGAGCTGCATCGGACCGTCCTCTGTCGTCATATTGACTTTGCCGTAATCGATTCCCGGCGCGACGGCAAGCGGATCGGTGGAAGTTTGCGAAATAATGGCCGGCCAGTTGCCGGGCTGCGGTACATCGGCGGCGAAACCATGCACCGGCAAAGTGAACAACATGCTGAATAACGTTACGGTAGCTGCAAATTTCATCAGACGTCGCTTCATATTTCGCTTTACCTCGCTTTTCGATGATCTTTTGTAAAACTCGACCTGCGTCCATTAGTCATAATCTTTGAAAATTACGGGTGAAACGGCCCAACCCGATATGCTTTATCATTTTCACCTCCTGACTTCTTGGTCTAATAGACAAAGAAAACCCATCGTATGAATGGCCATTCAAATGCACACGACGGGTTTCGAATCTATTCCTCTTCATTATAGGGAGGGACAGCGAGAGGCAGATATGATTATCGAACAATGGAGTTGAAAAATCATACAAATTCCGCAAAAAAGCGAATCGCGATAAACGGAATATCAATCATCTCGTCCAATCGCGCTTAAACAAAACCGACGCCGGAAGTGACTCCCTTCCAACGCCGGTTTATGTTTACTGATACCCAATTTGTGATAATAAATTACCGTTTATTTCGCTAGCTTCGAGTTGTAAATGTCGAGAATCGTCCGGGCGTAGGCAATGTCCGCAGCCATCCGCTGCTTGACCTCCGCTTGGATCGCGGCGGACTGCTGAATGCTATTTTCCAGCTTGTCGAGCTGCTTGCCCGTCGATTTCGCCGAGCCACGGGAAAACTTCTTGTCATCCTTCGCTTTGTCGGCAACATCCTCGATCTCTTCCTTCAGCTTCTTCGCTGTTTTGGAATCTACGCCTCCGAACGGAACGTAAATCTCGTCGATTTTCCGTTTCATTTCCTTCATGATCGTAACGAACGGCTTCGTTTGGACATAATCCGGCATGATCGCTTCCGTCCGGTACAGCCCCAGCTTTAATTCATGGTCATAGCCGTTGTCGAACAGCGATTCGAATTCGAACAATGCCGTCCCAGAGACACCCGCTTCGTTCACCTGGTTAATCTGCTCGGCAAGAACCGACTTCGTCAGGTTGATGAAAGTACCGACGCCGGAGCTTACGAATGCCCGGTTATTTGCCAGCTGCAACGAGTTTTTCGCATCCGTCACGATCAATGATGGATCCGGTACGTACGACATATGGAATAAATGGTCGATATAGCCGTTGTCTATCCATGCTTTCGTTTCCTGCAACACTTTCTGCGGAGCGTCCTCGTAATTCGGCCATACCGCCGCTGTCAGCTTCATGTCTTTGCGAAGCGGCATCACTTCCTTCACGATGCGGCCGACGAACTTATTGATGATGCCGCTCCGGAATTTCGTCCAAGTTCCCCACAATGGATCTCCGGGGTTAATGTTGATCGGATCTTCACCGTATTGCTGCTTGAACAAATTCCGCGTATACGTGTCGTACGAGAAGTCGTTCGTATAGTCGCCGGAATCGGGATAACGGGCAAAATCGAGATGAATGCCGGCTACATCGTACTTGCGCACCAGTTCCTTATAGATGTTCAGCACAAAATCTTGCGCCGCAGGCAGCGCCGGGTTGATAAAATAAAACTTCTCGCCGTTGATATCGTCGTACAAGTCGCCTTGCTTGCTTACCATCGACCAGTCCGGATGGTTGACATATACCGGGCTGACGTGGTTTTGCCCGACATAGAAGTTCTCGACCCATGCGTGGATTTCGATGCCGAGCTTCTTCCCTTCGTCGATGTAAGCCTTCAGTACGTCGAAGCCTTGGTAAATCGGATTCAGCGCCGTATCCGGATTATTGATCGGGAAAGCCGTATGTCCGTCCCACCACGTTTCCAAATAAATCGAGTTGATGTTCGTCGCTTTGATCTTCTGCAAATGCTCGCGCACCTGCTCCACGTTCGTTTCCTTCGGACGAAGCCACAACCCGCGCGTCTCCACCTTCCGGGATTCGAAGTTCATGAAGCTCGCATCGCTCACTTCGTGGTCGAGCGTACCCAGCAAGTCGAACAAGCCGTCGTACGAACCGGAGGCGAGCTTGACTCTGACGCTGTCCAGCGTCGTACGGGCGCCAGCGAGCTTTTGCTCAATTTGTGCATACGGCACATCCAAGTAACGGGCACGAGATGCCGCCAAACCTTGCTCGACCTGCGCGATCGCGATTTCCGCCTTATCGACGTACGATTCCGGCGTATAGATGAAAAACACTTGCTTATTCGTCCGATCCAGCCTGACGGTAGAGCCGACCAATACGTTATTGGCGAGCCAAGCCGCCGTCTTGCCTACACCGGAAACGACGAATCCGCCTTGCGGGATGGCGTTGTCGTTACCCCCGTTGCTGACGACGCGGTTGTTGGCGTTAACGACGACTTCGTTACCCCACGGATTCGTTCCGGTACGCTCGCCGTAGCTGCTGTCATAAATGATCAGCTGATCGGGGCCGCGAAGTCCCGGATACGGCGTATTGCTCGGGTCGTGCCAGCCGCCCGGATTGTCTTCCCGTGTCCGCGGATTGAGCGCGTCGTAGCCGATTTTGCCTGCGCGGTACGTCAGCGTATTCAGAACCAGCTCGGCGCTGTCGCCTACGGCTACTTTACCGTTCAGCTCGTTGTAGAACGGGCTGGCCGACTGGATGGATAAGACGTAACCGTTCGCCGGAATCGGCGAATTGTTGTCGATGAAGTTGCCCGAAGCGTCGGCCGCAATCGCGACCACACGCGTGACGATGCCGTCCGCAACCGTAATTTCCATTCCCCACGGGTTCGTCCGTGTCGAGGAACCATACGATGGCTGGTACAAAATCACTTCCGCCAGCCCGCGGCCGCCGTTGATTTTGTCGATTCCAACCGCCGTCCCCTTCACCTTCACATACTTCGCGGGCAGTGTCGGAATGTTCAGGTTGTAAGCTACCACCGAATCGCCGACCTGCACGTCGGCAAACGCCTCCGCGGCGGTTCCGCTGACCGAAACGACATACCCTGTCGCCGGGATGTATGTACCCGTTCCTCCGTTCGTATTTTTCACGACGACAACGTTGCCGGAAACGATAAATTCCACGGTATCGGCTCCGAACGGCTTCGTAATGGTTCCGTACTGATACGTATATACGGTGGTCTGATCCGGCTGACGCTCTGCATCCATTGCGTCAACGGCAACTTCGGTTCCGTCCTCCAGGATGAGCTTTTGCCCTGTAATCGGCTCCGGCAGATTGTAGCCGTCAATAACAACCGCATCGCCTATTTTCAGGTTGCTCGTGACCCATAAGCCACTCTCGTTGTTGGCAAAAATAACGAACCCGTTGCTCGGAATGTCGACGGCCCCTTGCTTGTCTTTAATTCCCGTTACGACATAACTTCCATCGACATAATCGACGATCGCCGCCGTAGACCATCCATTCGAATCCGTCTTGCTGCCGTAGTCACGCGTAAACAAAATAACTTCGTTAACCAGTTGAATCGGACGGTTGACGTCCGTGAAGTTTAACGTGCTGCCATTCGGCGCGGTGGCGACGATGCCGCCTGCTGCCGCTGCCGCCGTCTGCGGCGTATCCGTTTGCTCTCCATGTACGTATGTAGCTGTTCCTGATAGTATGAGCATGAAGCAAATGATGAAAGAAAGCGCTCTCTTCATTAGTTTAGCCTCCAACTCGATTTATTCAGGTGCTCGAACCATTATCATTGCAGCAAAGCCGGCAATTGTTCCCACCATTCGTAATACTCCAAGTAACAAACGTCGAATAACATAACGCCCTGCGATCTCTCCCGGCATAATGCAACCGCTTTCGCAAATTGCTCCGGATTATCCTTGTAATCGTGCAAATAAAGACTTGCAAAAAACGGGATCTGACCGTTCATCGCCGCGGCGCTAACTTCGATCCCGCCTTCGACGCTATACCAGAAAGCAGGTCGGTTATTCGCGGCCGCCTCCGATTTATAAACCTCTGGGTAATAGCAGCCGGTCATGAGAAAATCCAGTTCATCCGCATACCCGGACTCATGATAGGTCGGTGACGCCCATTCGAGCTCAGCCCGGTAAGTCGAGCTCGCCCAATTGACGCCTTCCTCGTAATAGAGCGGGTACCAGGAGCCTACATAAATGCAGAACAAGCCGTCCGGCCTTATCGATTTAAACTCGGCTTTCGCTTCTTGTACGAACTGCTTGATGTTCATCGAGCGCCATTTGGTCCACTCGGGAAACAGCTCCCCACGACGAATCTTGCTTCCGTCCCCTTCACGACCTGCCGTAAAAATATCTTCCGGCCACCGCTCTACCCTCATCCCTAGATGTGCCTCGAATCGATGGCGGCTCAACTCGCTGAAATCCCCATAAACGTTCGGGTACCTGCATCGATCCAGCACGATTCCGTCCACCGGATAAAGCTCGGCGATTTCCCGAATAATCGCAAGCTGATGCGCGCGTACCTCGGGATGAAGCGGATTAACGAAAATGCTGTCCTCATGCCCTTCCTCCGCTTTAATAAAAGACGCTGTCCCTCCTTCGGAAGCAGGCACGTAATAAGTCACCTGCCAATCCTTGCGTTCATAAGCCAATCCGTCTCGGCTGCGAATCGTCCCTTCCGCGAAAATATCCACATTGGCAATGATCTTCAATCCTGCCTCATGTGCCTTGTCAGTCAGCTCCCGCAGAAAATCTCGCCCGGCCCACGCGCCATACCTTCCGTCCGACCATTCGCTGACATGCAGCGCATCCGTCGAACTCTTGAATGTCACATGCCCGTACGGAATTTTGGCGTCGACGACAAGATGCGTAATATGCGCCGCCTTCGCCCGATTCACTAGCTTTAGCTGCTCTTGCGGATCCGCCAGCCTTTGGCCGTTCGCCAGAAAATCGACCCATAAGATGTTGGAGCCTTTTTCAATGAATGCTCTCAAATCTCATATCACCTCATTCTGCTTATATTGAAGTCCTGTCTTCATCGTATGATGCGAGCAAGAGGCAGTCAATAGATTTTTAAAAATTATTTTTGTTAATTACATAAAAAATGAAGAAATTTTCCGCATATTTTCGCCGTATAAAAATAAATAGCTGCAACGGAAAGTACCCTTTCCATGTGCAGCTACTATTGCACTATTTTTCAGTATTACCTTCAGTTTATTTTATTCACCTTGGCGGCCCCCTTCTCCATCATTTCAATCACCTCATCGATCGTTGTGATATCATGTTTCAAATATTTCTCAACCACTTCTCGCCACAGATCGTGCAAAGCATAATCATATTGTGAATTGTTTGTATCATTTTTCATCATTTCTTCCACATCGATCTGGCCAGTAAGAAAAGGCGCAAATTCAGCTTGTTTGGATTCCGGAATCAAATCGATTCTTGCTGGAAGCCCGTAAATTTGATCGAGATTTTGACGTGCGACTTCTTCACTATTGGCAAACTGAAAGAACTTCAGTGCCGCATCCAAATGATTAGTTTGTGCGGAAATCGTAATGATGTCTTTAAGATTAAATATTGGTATTTGCTTCGCATTGAATTCGATCGGTTCTAATACAAATCCATAGTTGTCGGTATTATCATGTAATTGAATGCTGTCTAACGTCATTGCCGCAAGATTCTCTTCAAAAAAATTATCAAATTTCTCCTTTGCTATTGGTACCGGTGGGGGAAAATAACCATTCGAGTATCCCTCCAACACATGAGTTATTAGTTGCTTCCATGATGGAGTATGTAAATTGACAACTCCTTGTTCGTCGAGATACGACAAATTAAATGCTCTTCTCATAGTGTAAACAATCACAATTGGATCGGATCTATGGAAATAAAAACCATACAGTTTCTCCGCCCCTTCTGTATGACTCGGAAACTCCTTGCAAAGTTGAAAAAAATCGTCCCATGTGATATTGTTCGCCGGATATTTAATTTTATATTGATCGAATAGTTTTTTATTGAATTTTATACCAGATATCGAAAATCCGGTTGCCATACCATACAATTTACCATTCCCAAGTGCTTCTAGATAGGAGACAACAGGAGGATACAGTCTCCCTATATCAACAGTTTCGCGATCAATCTCCTTGAGTAAACCAGATTTAATAGCTTCTTTATAATGTTCCCAAAAATTTATAAACATAATATCTGGTTGTATCGATGTAAAATTATCGTTAAATGATCTAAATGTATTTCTTTTTAACAATTCCAACTTGATTTCCGGATGTAATTTTTTGAATACGTCGCCATATAATCGATTGAATGTTTGCGGTTCGGTGTCAATCATGATTTTAATCGTTTCAACTTCTTTTATATCTGTACTGGATTCCGTATGCTCGGATTCCTTAAGCTCTTGTTCGAAAGAATCTGTCGGGCTGTTTTTAGAACAACCTATGACAATTGTTAATATACAAACGAAGATAGAAATAACTACTTTTCTCAATCCTCAGTCCCCCCTGATATGGTTGATGTAAGGTCCTACAAGTAGGATACAATACTTGTTGTACCATTAATGGGGTTATCGTCCATTCAATTAGTAAGTTTGTTCATTTTATCAAATAGGTCTGCAGCTGTAATATGTGTTGTTACCAAAAGCAGACAAACACGAATGTAGTAAAATACTAAATAGAAATAAATACGGCGAAATATGCCATCTAGTTTACTCCAAAGATTGTATTTGTTATGGTTTGAAAACCGCCGCCCATTATGTACGATAGCATTCATTCCTTTTTCACATGCTATTAGACCACAAATAAATTCTACTTCCACACCCTCAGCATTCCCGTATTCAAATATTCATCTAGCTTCGCCTGAGCGCCTTGTTCAATTTGCGTTATAGCTTCGTCCAGCGTTATTTTCTGTGTGTTTAATTGTTGGAAAGCCTTATCTAGTTCAAAAGACATGATTATAGGCAGTCCTAGGCTTACCGTAAATATTTCATCATTGTGTATTAGTTTTTCTGCATTCACATCAAGCTGCAAAATCGATGAGAGAGCCTTTCTTCTGGATTCCGGAATCAAATCCGTTCTTGCGGGAATTCCGTACATTTGATTCAAGTTGGATCGAACAAATTCATCGCTGTTAATAATTCTTATAAATTCCATGGCCTCTTTAGGATGTGTAGCCTGCTTATTGATCGAAAAAATACCACCAACGCGAAAAGACGATGCTGCAAAGGAAGCTCCTATAGGCTCCCTAACCCAGCCAAACTCATCAGCATCCTCCATGAATTGCCCTCTGTATGCACCCATTCCATAATATCGATACGCCATGGTCGACTGTTCTTGCCGAAATAAATTCTCGAAATAAACGGCTGGATCCATGTATTTCGTTGGACTTAAATAGCCATGCATATAACCGTTCACGGCAAGCGATAGCAGTTGTCTCCATTCGTCGGTATGTAAGTTGATTTTTCTCCCTTCTACATACGATAACCCTGCAGATCGCTTCATCGCGTCAATCAAACCCATTTGCCACCCGTCCATATCCCCCCAAGGGAAATATAAGCCATATAGATTCTTATTATTATCGCCTTGGCGCGGGAACTTCCCGGCTAATTGAAAGAGTTCTTCCCAAGTCATTCCATCGGTCGGGTATTCCACTTGGTAACGGTCAAACAGTTTTTTATTGTATTGAATGGCCGCGAGAAAAAATTCGTCTGTGACTCCATACAATAGACCGGTGTCTCCGCCGAGCTTTCGTATATAATCAACAGCGGGAGGATATAAGTTAACTGTTTCTGTACCAGGGATTTCTTGAAGTAACCCAGCTTGTACAATTTCTTTGTAATAACTTGGATTCGAAATAATAAGATCAGGTTGATGTTTGATAATCTCGTCCGTTAATGTTGAACGCTCGTAATGGGTTGGCCAACCTACGATTACATCTGCATTTATAAACTCAAGATTAATATTGGGGTGCTGCTTTCGGAAAGCATCTCCATACATACTCTTCAAATAATCCTCATTTCCAAAATAGAACCACCAGCCTCCAACTAAAACCTTAAGGGTAACCTTCTTCTCTTCCACCTCTATCGTGCCTCCGCCCGAACATCCCACCTGTGCCAACAGTACAATAATGCTAAGTACGATCATATAAATCTTCATATTGGTTTCCCTCGCAATGCACCCATTTTTGCTTGAATCCAATTCATTCATCATTTTTCGGCGGACAGTAACACTTAACCAAACCTGTGAACATGTACTCATCCAGCAACGATTGGGCGCCTTTTTCAATTTGCGTAATGGCTTCGTCAAGCGTTGCTTTTTGGTTGACCAGCTTTTTGAAAGCCTCTTCCAGTTCAAAAGAAATGATATACGGTATTCCTAAATTGACTGTATAAATTTCGTCTTGGCTGATTAGGTTTTCTGCATTCACATCAAGCTGCAGAATCGTTGAAAGGGCTTTCTTTCTTGATTCCGGTATCATATCTGTTCTTGCAGGGATCCCGCTCATTCGATCCAAGTTGGACCGAACCACTTCATCGCTATTGATAAACCTTACAAACTCCATGGCCTCGTTAGGATGAGCCGCTTTCTTATTGACCGAAAAAATATCACCTACAAAAAATGACGCAGCCATGTTTGAAGATCCTATCGGCTCCCTCACAAATCCAATACCATCGGCCTCCTCCATGAACCGGTATCCTTTGTCCACTGGATGAAATTGATACGTCATCGCAGCCTGGTCTGTACGGAATAATTCCTCGTAAAAAATAGATCCATCCATATCCTTCGTTGGACTCAAATATCTTTGGATATAGCCATCTTTGACAAGGGAAAGCAGTTGCTTCCATTCGTCCGTATGGAGGTTGAATTTTCCCTCTTGGGTATACGACAACCCTGCCGATCGCTTCATAGCATCAACGAGACCCATTTGCCACCCCTGTATCCCCCACCACGGGAAATACAATCCATATAATTTCTTATGATTATCGCCTATACGCGGAAATTTGCTTGCTAATTGAAAGAGTTCCTCCCAAGTCATTCCATCCGTCGGGTATTCGACTTGGTAACGGTCAAACAGTTTTTTATTATACTGAACGGAAGCGAGAAAAAACTCATCGGTTACCCCATACAATAATCCGGAGGAAGTATCAAGCGTTCTAAGATAATCAACGACGGGAGGGTATAAATTAACTGCATCCGTACCGGGAATTTCGCGGAGCAATCCATCATTCACAATATCTTTGTAATACCTTGGACTCGTTAAAATAAGATCAGGCTGATGTTTAATAATTTCTTCCGATAAGGTGGAAAGTTCATAATAGGTGGGGAATCCAACTACGTTTGCATAGATATATTCCAGTTTAATATTCGGGTGTTGCTCTCGGAATGCATCTCCATACTTCCTGTCCAAATAAGTTTTATCCCCAAACATCGATGTTCCAGTCAAAATCTTTAGTGTAACCTCGTTCTCTTCCACCTCTAATGATCCTCCGCCGGTACATCCCGCGAGTACTATAAGCATAATGATGCTCAGTACAGTCACAAATATTTTCATGATCGCCGCCTACTTCCACAACTTAACTAATCCTGTGGTCAAATACTCATCCAGCTTCGCCTGCGCGCCTTTTTCGATTTGCGGAATAGCTTCGTCCAGCGTTATTTTTTGGGTGACTAACTGTTTGAATGCTTTTTCTAATTCGAAAGATATGATCTTCGGTATTCCTGGACTAACTGTATAAATTTCGTCGCGATTGATGAGTTCTTCTGCATTCACATCAATTCGTAGAATCGAAGACAGGGCTTCCATTCTTGATTCCGGAATCAGGTCCGTTCTTGAAGGGATTCCGTACATTCGATGCAAGTTGGATCGGACCAATTCGTCGCTGTTTATAAACCTTATAAATTCCAAGGCCTCTTTAGGATGAGTTGCTTCTTTATTGATCGAAAAAATGCCATTTATTCGAAAAGACGAAGCCGAATAAGAAGATCCTATCGGTTCCCTAACAAACCCAATACCATCCGCTTCCTCCATGAATCGGTATCCTATGTCGTAACCATTTTCAAAATATTGATATGCCATCGCTGCCTGGTCTTCACGAAATAAATTTTCGTTGTAAAAGATTGGATCTATAACCCTCGTTGGGCTCAAATAGCCTTGAGTATAGCCTTTTATGACAAGAGAAAGCAATTGCCTCCATTCGCCTGTATGTAAGTTAAATTTCCCCCCTTCTGTATACGCTAACCCTGTCGAACGCTTCATCGCATCAAACATGCCCATTTGCCACGTCCCACTTCCCGACCATGGGATATCTAAGCCATAAAGTTTCATATTATTATCGCCTGTAGGTGGGAACTTCCCGGCTAATTGAAAAATTTCTTCCCAAGTCATCCCATCAGTTGGGTAATCGATTTGATAACGGTCGAACAGTTTTTTATTGTATTCAATCGCCGCTAGAAAAAACTCATCTGTTACTCCAAACAATTGATCGGAGGAGCCACCAAGGGTTTTAATATAGTCAACTACGGGAGGATACAAGCGAATCGTATCTGGATTAGAGATTTCTCGAAGTAAACCGGCTTGCACGATTTCCTTGTAAAAAATCGGACCTGAAATAATAATATCAGGTTGATGTTTTTTAACTTCATCTATTGATGTTGACTCTTTATAATTGGTCGGGAATCCTATATTTACATCTGCATATTCATACTCCAGTTTAATATTCGGGTGATCTTTACGGAAAGCATCCCCATACATCTTATCCAAATATTCGGGATTGCCGATAATAACCCCCATTGTTCCAATTAATATTTTTAGTGTAACCTCTTTCTCTTCCACCTCAAATGTTCCCCCGCCGGTACATCCCGCCTGGGACAAAAGTATAATAATGCTGAGTACAATCGTGTAAACCCTCATAGGTTATTTCACCAACCCTAATCAATGATTCACCAAAATAAATATGCTTGATCGATCTTATGATCAAGCATGTTTAATCTGAGAACTAGAAGCACTCGCTCAGATTCTGAGCAAGGATATCTCAGATGCTACTGAACAATTGGTAGATCGTTTCTGGTAAAAGTTAAATTTGGATGTCTCTAGAAATGAAATTATATTTGTAGGTTCTTAAATGAAGTTGTACAAGCTGTGTACAATTTTGGAGTTAAGCGTAGAAGTAGGTGAGGTAAAAGGAATATTTTTTCAGAAATATTTGGTAAAGTGGTTTTTTCTGTTAATTTGATTATAGGCCGGTATCCAAATCCTGTCAACCCTAATCTATCCAATTTAGTATGATTGTTAATTTTGCCATCTTCATTTTCCACCCGCAGTCTTTTGCTCTCTCTCTTGCTTCTTCAACAAACGCACCTCTTCCATTCGGCTTGGCACCTCTTTTTCAATCTGAGCGATAGCCTCGTCTATGGTGAGTTTGTTCTCATACAGCTGCTTAAACGCTTTTTCCAATATTGAATATATAATGCTTCTGGCATCTCCCGAATCAAATTCGCCGAAGGCATCGAAATTCAACAGCCGGGGAGCATCGATTGGGAGTGATAAAAACGGCTCAAGCTCTGGTTTCTTCGATTCTGGAATAACATTTAATCTGGAAGGAAAAAAGACGGTTTGATCGATGTTTCGTGATGCAGTTTCTTCGCTGCTCATAAGTTTGACGAATTTCCACGCGGCGCTTGGATGTTCCGTCGTATTCACGATGGTAGCGATATTGTTTACACCAAAATCCGAAGTTTCTTGGAGGTAGGGACTTACAGGCAAAGTGACAAATCCATACTTATCCATATCCTTCATTTGCATGGTTCCTCCCTGGATATACATCGCAGCCCGCTTTGTTATCATAGCGTCTCCGACCGGATCCAAATATCCCGAGTGAAACCCATCGAGAAGAAGCTGAAGAACTTCTTTCCACCGATCGGAGTTCAACATAACCCGACCCTCTTGATCAAAATAAGTCAGCCCATATGCCTCTCTTACGATATCAATCGAGTTAAATGGCGAGGAAATTCCACCATATAGACTCAGACCATAAACAGGCACTCCATTCTCTTCTTTCCCCAAAAACTTCTTTGCAAGTTCAAATACTTCTTTCCACGTCATATCGTTCGTCGGGTAATCGATTTGATAGCGGTCAAACAGTTGCTTATCGAATTTGAGTCCCATTGTGGTGAACCCACCCGCGATGCCGTATATTTTTTTCTCGCTGCCGCTCATCGCCTCAACGTAGGAAACAACGGGAGGAAATAGTTTTTTAAAATCGAATGCACTTCCGTCGATCTCCTTTAATAATCCTTTGTCCAGGAATTGTTTGAACTCATACTCAAACGGAAAAATAATCACATCCGGCTTCTTTTCCGCCTTCTGATAGGCTTCTTCAAATGTCCAAATATCCGCTTTGTATGTCGCTTTCAGCGTTATTTTCGGATATTTCTTAACAAATTCTTTCCCGAAAAGCTGATCGAATTCCTTATCTGTCAAAGATGTCAGTACGTGTAGCTCTACCGGTTCTTTCTCATCCTCTTCTTCTACCACCGGGGTCTTGATTTCTTCTTGGCGTTCCTCCTCAAACGGATCGCTCTTCTCGTCTTTCGTACACCCTACTGATACGATGAGTAGGAATACGGATAAAAGTACAATCATCATTCGATTCAGACAGATCCCTCCCGATTGTGCCTTCTTTTCGATCTTAGTAATGTCCGCATTCGTTATTTCTTTAACTGAAGCACCCATGATCAAAAATAATTCATGAAGACCATTCTCTAACTTTTGATAGCACTATTATGCTTCTTGCTAATTTATTGCTGTATTCCTTTATCTTTTCCGCTTCGAAAATCGCAATCAGTTCGTCCATGGGAGCAACCGAAAATGAATGCGATTGCACAAATCATGAATAGCGTAACGAGACGTTTCATGATGAAACCAACCGTACCTTTCCGGAGGAATACTCCATTTTCGAATCTTCGTATAAAGATTATTTCTTTGTTTTTAACAATTCTAGGATAACATCCATTATGTGTCAATCCATATTTTCCATTGTCAGGGAAGTCGCACAAACGACAAAAAAGCCGCTGCGAAGGCGGCTTTCACCCTTCCTGCGCAACGGCTTCCTCAATATTCTTTATTTTTTCTTGGCAAAATAAATATCCAGCATCTGCCCCGCGAACTGCAAGTCAACTAGCATCCGCGCTTTGACTTCCGCATGGAGCGTTTGGCTGTTCGTGATGTCGCGTATCATGTTATTCACATGTACGTTTACTGCCGTTGCGATGCCATGATTAAACTCGCTTTTGTTCTTCATGACAGCGGCAATCGTTTTGAGCTGCTGCTTGTATTTAAGCGCTTCTTTGTCGCTCATGCCTTGGAAAGGAACGTAGATATCGTCGATCTTGCGGACCATATCATTCAACAGCGTGGATACGGCCTTCGTACTCCGATAATCCGGCACGACCGCCGCATCGCGATAAACGCCAAGCTTCAATACTTTATCGTAGCCGTAATTGAACAGCCCTTCGAATTCGAACAAGCCTGTTCCCGCTGCCCCATTCCGGTTCACTTCGTTCGCTTGGTTAACCACTTCTGCGGGCGGGTTGCCTTGGAACGTATCGATGCCGGAGGAGACGAACGAATGGTTACGTGCCAGCGCCAACGAATTTTTCAAATCATCGACCACGATGGCGGCGCCTGGCGCATACGACATATGGAACAGATGATCGATCAGGTTGTGGTCCAGCCAATATTGCGTTTGCTGCGCATGGGACTTCGGCGCTTCATGATAATTTGGCCATACCGCAGCCGTAATTTGCAGATTCGGCTTGATTTTGTGCGCATCCTTGACGACCCGCTCCACCCAGGTGTTGATAATATCGGCGCGGAATTGCAGCCATTGCTCCCAGTCGGCATCGCCAGGATGCAAGTTGAGCGGATCGGAGCCGTATTTGTTCAGGAATTGTGCACGCGTATATGCATCATACCCGAAATCATTGGTATAATTTCCGGAGCCCGGATAACGGGCATAGTCGAGATGGATCGATTCGATATCGAAATTCGTCACAAGCTCCTTATAGACCGAAGCGACAAAATCTCTTGTCTGTGGCAACGCCGGGTTGAGCCAGTACCATTTTACGCCGTTTCCGCCATCCTCATAATCTTGACCTTGCCGGCTAATCAAGCGCCAATCCGGATGGTTCTGAACGACCGGTCCTCCGGCGAAGAAATTTTCAACCCAGGCATGGATTTCGATTCCGAGCTTTTTCCCTTCATCAATGTAAGCTTGCAGAACGTTAAATCCGTCATAGATCGGATTCAACTGGGTATCCGGGATCGAGGTCGGCCATGTCGTATATCCATCCCACCATGCTTCAAGGAAGATGGCATTCACGTTGGTCGCCTTCAATTTCTGCAAATGCTCGCGTACTTGCTCAACATTTTTTTCTTTCGGACGCAGCCATACGCCGCGCATTACCACTTTTCTGGATTCATAATTCATGTATAACGCATCGGTAACCTTCGCATCGAGAACATTCAGCAGCTCGAACAGTCCGTCTGTTCCATGCTCCGCCATATGCTGCTTGACTTGCTCCAGGCTTACTTTCGCATCGGCGATCTTCTGCGTGATATCCGCATAAGGTACGTCAAGGAATTGGCTCTTGGATACTTCAAGCGCTTGTTCCACCGCATCGATGCTGATCGTTGCTTTATCGACGTAGGATTCCGGCGTAAAAATAATCAATACTTCCTGCTTCGCATGATTGATGATCACTTTGGCGCCAATCAATGCGTTATTGGTCAGCCATGTATTGTTGATGCCGTGTCCGGACAACACGTAACCGCCAACCGGAATTTCTTTATCGTTGCCGCCGACGCTGACAATGAATCCGTTTGCATTAACGACCGCTTCGGTGCCCCACGGATTCGTGCCGGTTCGCGCGCCGAAATTGCTATCGTATACGATCAATTGATCCGCTCCGCGAACTTCGGAGTTGAGCCCGTTGTACTTCGTTTTGGCAGCCGAATAAACAGGCGAATTCATGACAAGCTCGACCGTATCCCCGACGTTCACATGACCGTTTAAACGGGCATAGGCTTCATTGCCGATTTGTACGGACAATACATACCCATCAGCCGGAATAGGCGAATTGTTGTCTTTGAATCCCCCGGTTTCAGGGTCGGATTCCAATGCGACGACTCGGGTTACGCTGTTTCCAACCACCGTGATTTCCATGCCCCATGGATTCGCATTAGTCGACGATCCGTAGGATGGATTATACATGACGATAGCGCTTTCACCACGCGGTCCGTTAACGCTCGTAATGCCTACCGTATTCCCATTGATCGTAAAATATTTCGAAGGCAATAACGTAATATCCACGTTTACCGTCTGCACTTCAGTCCCTAGCTCCAGCGAGCCGAGTGTATCTCTTGCGGTGCCGGATGCCGAAATGACGTAGCCGGAATTCGGTATGTACGTGCCTCTGGCTCCGTTTGCTTCGTACGTGCTTTTTACGACGACCGAATTACCCGAGACAATATACTCCACCGTATCGTTGCCGAACGGTTTCGTTGTATTGCCATAGTCACGGGTATAAATCACAAGCTGATTCGGCTGACGGTCTTGATCCACCGCATCGATGGCATGCGTCGCTCCGCCTTCGACGACGAGCTGTTGCCCGGCGATCGGCGCAGGAAGCGTATATCCTGAAATCACAACCTCATCGCCCGAATGCAGGTTGGCCAGGATCCAATCTTCGCTTGTTCCATGACCGAACAACACGAAGCCATTGGTAGGGATATCGACAGCGCCTTGCCGATCCTTAACCGCAGACACTTTGTAAGCGCCTTCTTGAATGTCCACAATGGCAGCCGCGGCATAAATGTTCCCGTCGGTTTGTTTCGAAGCATTTTCTCGGGTGAATAAAATCAGTTGATCCGCGGCGGTAATCGGTTGGTTCACGGCCGTAATCGGAATGGTGTTGCCGTTAGGTGCCGATGCGGTGATTGCCGTTCCTTCATTCGTAAATGCGGACAAAACTACGGTTGAAATCAGTAGTACGGTGCTGAGGGCCAAACTCATTACTTTTTTCATGGTTACCTCCCAATCATAGAATATGACTTACACCTGTTACATGAGACATAAGTGAGCAAAATCACCTCCTTTTAAAATAATTCTGTGTCTCCACTTCATTTTCATAAATATTTTCTTTTTTATTTTATAATATTGCGGAATTTTCCTCTTTTTAAGTCGAAAAAAAAGAGGGGTTATTCGTAATACCACAACTGCGCCGCCGCGCCAATAACCCCTGCATTTACGCCGACCGTGGCAGGTACAATTTCGGTTGCCTTCCACATTGCCGTTGCCGTGCGCTCTGCCGTCGCCTCGCGAAGCGCGGCGAAGAACGGTTCTCCCGCTTCGGAGACGCCTCCTCCGATAATGACCGCTTGCGGATTAAACGTATGTATGAATCCCGCGATTCCTGCGGACAAAGCTGAAATGACCGTATCGATCACTTGCTTCGCGTGCGGATCACCGTTTCTCCATGCTTCGATCACCGCCCGAGAATTCGGCTCCCATGAAGTGACCGCATGTGCTGCCGCGACTTCTGCGGCAATGCGGCCGATCCCTGTCCCGGAAGCATACAGCTCGAGACATCCGTAGTTGCCGCACGAACAACGAGGGCCGCTAAAGTTAACCGAAACGTGGCCAAGCTCTCCCGCTCCGCCGAACGCGCCCCGGATCAGCTTCCCGTCCTCTATCGTCGCGCCGCCTACGCCGGTACCCAGCGCCAAGCATACGAAGCTATTCAAATGCTTCGCCGATCCGAAATATTTCTCGGCAACCGCAATGACGTTCACGTCATTATCGACGTAAATCGGGAGATCCGGGAAACGCGAAGCAATCTCCGCCTTAATCTGCGTCCCCGTCCAACCCGGAAGCGTATCGACCGCAAACGCAACCGAGCCGGTTGCAAAATCGATTTGTCCGGCGCTGCCGACGCCGATGCCGACGAGGGCCGCTTCAGGGTAGCGCGCTGCGGCTTCATGCATCTTTTCGATTCCGGCGATAAGCTTGTTCAATACATTTGCTGCACCGAGCTTCGCTTCCGTAGGAACGATGTGCTGTTCCGCGATTTGACCGGTTTCGTCGACAAGCGCGAAATGAATTTTCGTTCCGCCTATATCTGCGCCAATTACGAGTTGTTTCATATATCCCCCTAAGGTCGTTATCTATTGTTATTTGTATGCGATCTTGAGCTTAATACAATTTATCGGCCACGGCGTTGGCCGTTTTCTTGATGGAATCCAGCGCGTCGGATTTGATCGAGTTGGAGACAAGCGTCGAAACGATATCCAGCAAATGCATTTGCGCAATCTTCGTGGACAACGCGCCGCCTTGGAACGGCATTTCTTTGGAAGGAACGAGCAGCACCGTATCGGCATAATTCGTGATCGGCGATTTGGCATGGCTCGTAAAGCAAATGACGTAAGCCCCGTTCGATTTGGCCTGCTTGAGCGGATCAACCAAATCTTTGGTACTGCCGGACGTGGAGATGCCCAGAATGACGTCGCCTTGCTTAACAAGTGCGGCCGACATCGCGATAATGTGCGAATCACGCTGCGCTTCCACGTTCAGGCCAAGCCGCATAAAGCGATAATGCGTATCGAGCGCCGTAATCCCCGAGGAACCAACGCCATAAATATAAATTTTGTTGGCACCGACGATCGCTTCGACCGCTTTGTTCAAATTATTGATATTGAGCAAGTCGAGCGTACTTTTCAGTACGTTCTCGTTATTCATCGTTAACTTGCGAGCGATGCTCGTCACATCGTCGTCATCTTCGATCTCGCCGTTGATCAGGTTAGGCATGTTAACCAGATCCTGCGCGACGGACAGCTTGAACTCATGATATCCGCGAAATCCAAGCGCACGGCAAAACCGGATGACCGACGTTTCGCCGACGCCGGCTTTCTCCGCCAGATCGGTTACCGTAGCGAGCACGGCTTCCTGAGGATTGCTCTGCACCGCATCGGCCACCTTCTTCTCGGCCTTCGTCATCGAAGAATAAATACTGGATATCATTAAAAGCGTATTGGAGGAATTGTTCAATTTACGAACATTTTTCATTTTAAATCTCCCTTTTTGATCACGTGTTGTGTTACAATTGTATACTTCAATCATAACATCGAATCAAGGGATGTAAAAGATATTTCTACTTTTTTACTTTTGCTTTTTAAAACGATTCTCCTTTTCCGGAGCCCGGTACAAGGACCCGGCATTGTTCAGGAATGGAGTTCGCCTCAAAACCTTTGTACAGCCACAAATCCGGCGTATCCTTTATGCCGTTGATCTCTAATTCGAATGATTCCTCCGGAAAATGGTCCGAATGCAGTATGATTCGGTTGCCGTCTGTTCGCACGGTCTGCACCTGAAGCGGTGCCGATCCTCCCGGTCCCCCCGATTCATCCGATCCACCTTGATGCGCGATGGAATAATTCTCGAATGAAGCTGCCGACAAAGAGTCGATTCTTTTGTTAAACGAAACGATGATTTCGTTGTGCCCTCTGCGTGCCACGCGCTTCGGTACAGGAGGCTCTTCATACATATATTTGCCAAGATGATATTCATATGCAGTCCATGATGCATACCCAAGCCGCTCGTTCGTTTCGATGAATAGATCTAGCCATTCTCGGCCTTTCAACATAGGCAAGGAAGAGCCGATATCCGCTTGAACTGCTAAAGGAATGTCGGGATGCAGCACGCGGATGTCCTCGACGAACGGCTTGTATTTTGCCACGTAGTCACCGGGCAGTTCAGCCTCCGATTTTACCCAATCCGGCCAATGCGTCTGCAGGAAATGGATGTCCGGACGCACTTTGGCGATCATCGCTTTCGCATCCAACCCTTGATATTCCCGCAGCAGCTGGACCGACTCCGGACCGGCATCGATCGCAAGCGACCAGGTCGCCACGAGAATATCCGGCTTCGCTTCCCGCACTCCTCCGGCTCCATTGATCATTTCGTCCAGAAAGCCGTTGACCGCATCGACGCGAAATTGAATCCATTTCTCATAGACGTCCGGGATATTCAAATAGAAATTCGGCGAGGCGGAATCGCGGAAGTCCGGGATCTCATGGCCGTATTGTTCGAGAAACGCTTTACGGGCCAGCGGCCCGATATCCCCGTATACGCCCGTTTCGATTCCGTTCCATTCGGGAAAATAAGGCTCGGCGATTTCGATGCCGTCGAACCTGTATTCCGCAACGAGGCGGGCAAGCGCAGCTTTTTTCCACGACACGTAACCCTCGCTGAATGGAGATAGCTTCCAAAATCCTTCATGCGTCGGCTTAATCAGCTCCATCTGCCATTCCGGCCATTCCTCGGGGAAACGGTCGACGGAATAGGTTCCGTTGCCTAGGACCATCGCCCACACCGCAATGCCTTTGGCTTGAAAGGCTTGGATCAGCTCTTTGTTCACGATGTTCTCGTTGACGACAAAATAACGTACGATCCGGTACCCGGCTAGTTCGATTTCTTCGACGATACTTTCAATCGACCGGTCCGAATAATAAGGGAATCCGGGATCAACCTGGATTGAAGGTCCAAGCAATGCGGAATTTCGAGTGATCATGTGCAATCTCACACCTCAAATTTATTGTTTAATCGGCAAGCCGTTGATTACGCTTTCATTTCGACGAGTTACTTTGTCTACGAACTCCATTCACACAGGATCGGATAATGGTCCGACAATCCTTCAACCTCGGCATCGCGAATGATGCGGGATTTAGCTCCTCTTTTCATAAGCGCGTCATTCACGAGAATATAGTCCAAACGAAGCTTAGCCGCGTGCATTGCATCTTGATTGAAAGCCGTAGGCACGGAATGCTCGAATCCGCCCGTACAGCTTGTATCGGCCAATCCCGCTCCAAGCAGAATATTCATCGGTGTATAATTGAAACTGCCGTTGTTCAAAAATTTGCGGGCCAGTTTTTCATTGCCGACCAGCGAATGATAAAGTCCGTCTTGCTCGTATACTGGGTGGTCGTAGGGCGATAAGGTGTTCAGATCCCCCATGACGACCAGCGGCTCGTCTATTCCCGCAACCCGCTGCGCAATCATCGCGGCTTCTTGCTCGCGTCTGACCGAATCGGCCGAAGACAGATGCGTAATCAAATAATGGATCCCGCCAATTCGCACATGCAGCAGTCCATGTTCAAACCCCGTATCCACATTGCCGAGCCATTCAATGGGTGAATCGGCCGTAACCCCGATTCGATATGGGCTTGTTTGCTTTTCGTATACAAAACAATACGAATGCCCCCACACCGCTGCTAGTTCAGCAAGCTGTTCCCCGCTCCAGCCGTTAAGTTCGTTAAATCCGGCGACGTTGCAGCTTTGCCCGGATAACCACTCGCCGATTCGCCTGAATCGGTCTTGGTCGTGGGCGCCATCCAACACGTTATATTGTATCGTTCTCAATTCCGGAACCTCCTGACGGCCTCCCGGTCTTGTTCCCTTCCCTGTACGAAAGATCGGCTGATATCGTACTTCGGTTCAAAGCTCAACGGTTCGCTTAAAGGGAAAGTTTGCAATCGAATCCCATCGTCCGTTACTTCGATCAGCTTATATTCGAAAGGGGTTTCCACGAACGAACTGCCGGAGACAAATATGCCTTCTTCGGTTTGCGCCATCGAATTGATATGGTTATGACCGGAAAGCACGCATTTTACCTGCGGATAGGCCCGTATCAATTCCAATACGTATTCCCGGAAATGTGCCGGCACATCATGGAAGACTCGTTCCAGCCCGGTTTGTTCGGTAGAGACGCCATAAATCGGATTATGGATAACGAGAATATGAACGCCTTCCGGGTCATTCTGCAATTCCTGTTCAATTCGCCGGAGCTGTCCCGGCGTCAAGTATGGCTCCTGGGAATGCCTCCAGACGTACTCGGCATCCGGCTCCCATTGATTCGGAACGACATGGACTCTGCACGAACCGCTTCGGATCGAGTATTGGGGCGAGTCACCGCCTGCGAAAAATCCAGGCGCTTGCTTCAGCCATATCTGCAAAGCGTCTTCCCGGTCCAAATCATGATTGCCGAGTGACAAATATACCGGAACGGGCAAGTTAAACAAACGTTTTGCTTCGTTAATCGATTCCGTGCAGCAACGGTCCACCATATCACCGCCGTGTATGACAAAGTCGATTTCGCCCTCTTGAATGATCCGTTTGATTCCTTCAAGCAGTTCCGCAATATGTTCCGGATAAGACGGCTGCTGATGAAACCCGACGGGATTTGCCCCGATATGAGTATCCGTTATGAATAAAAAACGAGTCATGTTCTCTCTCCTCCAACAAAGTTTGCCGTTTCGATATGAACATACAACCCCGGTATTCTAAATATAAATCAGTATTGAACAAATAGAAAGATATTTTTTTCTTTTTATACATCAAAAGTGGAGTAAATCATTTATTTGTGATACGATGATAGAAAACTAGAATCATAGTCGTAGAAAGGTGATGGGAATGGGCGAAAAGATGTTAACAGCGGACGTCATTATCGCAGGAGGGGGATTGGGTGGAAGCATGGCCGCTTTGGCCGCGGCTAAGATGGGTTTGCGCGTCATCATGACCGAAGAAACCGACTGGATTGGCGGACAAATGACGAGCCAGGCGGTACCTCCGGATGAACACCCATGGATCGAACAATTTGGATGCACGGCAACGTACCGCGAGTTCCGAGATCGTGTACGCCAATATTATAAAGATAATTATCCCTTGTTCGATGCGGCGAAGAACAACGAATTTCTGAATCCCGGAAACGGTTGGGTAAGCCGCTTGTGCCACGAGCCAAAAGTCGCGCTTCAAGTCATTGAAGACATGCTTGCGCCCTACATGAACAGCGGACGGATATCCGTACTCTATCACTGCAAGCCTCACTCAGCATCCACTAGCGGCGACCGGATAGAATCGATTGTCGTCAAGCATCTTCTAACTGGAGAACAGTTGACTTTAACGGGATCTTATTATTTGGATGCTACGGAATGCGGGGATTTATTGCCTCTGGCCGGAGCGGAATACGTAACGGGCGCGGAAGCCCGGAGCGAGACGGGCGAACCTCATGCGCTTGAACAAGCGGACCCGCTCGACATGCAATCGTTTACGCATGTTTTTGCACTGGAGTATTTAGAAAGCGGTTCCTTTACGATCGAGAAGCCGGAACAATACGATTATTGGCGGCAATTCGTCCCTGCATACACCACTCACCCGATCCTTAGCTGGTTTGTCGGCGATTCCAGCGGCAAAGTGCGCGAATTCATCTTTTTCCCGGACGGCAAGGATTGGATGGCTTTGTGGACGTATCGCAGAATTATCGATCGATCGCTCTTCGAGAACGGATTATATGAAGGTGATATTTCGCTCATCAACTGGGGTCAGAACGATTATTTCCTAGGGCCGATTTACGAGGTATCGGAGGAAGAAAGACAACGGCATTTGGAGGGTGCGAGACAACTCAGCTTATCGCTGGTTTACTGGCTCCAGACCGAAGCCCCTCGCCCTGACGGCGGACGAGGTTATCCGGGTTTGCGGCTCCGTAAAGACGTTCTCGGAACGGAAGACGGCCTTGCCAAGCATCCGTACATACGAGAATCGCGACGAATCAAAGCGGTGTATACCGTTACGGAAAACGACGTCAGCAAGGAAATTCGCGGAGACCAAGGGATTCGCGTGTACAATGACAGCGTAGGCGTGGGCAGTTATCATCTCGACCTCCATGTAACGACAAAGTCGAACCGGGGATTCTACATCCCGACCTATCCGTATGAAATCCCGCTTGGAGCGCTGCTGCCGGTTCGGATGAAAAACTTGCTTCCGGCTTGCAAAAACATCGGTACGACGCAAGTGACGAACGGTTGTTACCGGCTTCACCCGACGGAATGGAACATCGGCGAATCCGCCGGTTATTTGGCCGCCTATGCAATATTGAACAACGTAACGCCGCATGAGGTACGTGAAAATCCCGAACATCTCGAAGCCTATCAAGAAGTGCTGCAGCGTCAAGGCGTGCAAATTCATTGGCCCGAAGATTTGAATGTTTGATCTCATATGATTCGATAAGACACATAAGATACTTAAAATACACAAGATAAAGAACCGTAAGGAGCACGATGCTCTTTACGGTTTTTCTTTTAACTAAATATCATGAACTAAAAGAATGGAGTGAAAAGCAAAGCAAAAACGTTGAATCTGAATGAAAAATCATATAAAGTTGGCTCATTCCGCGTTCATTTCGGTGATTCTATACGAAAAATCATACGGATTACCAGGCGTGCCGTAAGATGACGCGGGCTGCATTTGAAGCTTGGCAGTAACCGGTCGGCGTTCATACGGCGTATTCACGACGGCATTCATACTGCTCACGATGAAAGTGCATTGAGCCTGGGAATGTTAGTTCACGACATTCAGTTATTGCTTATTAATCGTTTTTTCGCGCACGAAGTCAAATACTCCATGTATTGTGCATGATACTTGGGGTCCACTTGCTGCGGACTCGTATAATGGTTGTAGCTGAAACTGACGAATTTGCTTACAAAAGGTGCAACGTGCTGCATACAAGGGATAACGTCCGCAAAATCGGCCGGTACGAAACGTTTGCTGCCGTCAAGGCGGAAAGTTTCCGTATCGCTCCAGAATTGCATCTGCGGCCGCGCATTGCGAATCGCTTCGGCAGTTGCGTTGAACCAGGCATCAAGATGCTGCGGCTCCGCATGCCCGGCGCCTACTCCGTCCTGCAGCGCAAAGATATCGATCGGACTGCGGGAAAGGATATATTCCCACATCGCCTTCCACTCGGCAGGTTTTTGTCCGATTTCATTGTTGAAGA
This sequence comes from Paenibacillus sp. sgz302148, assembly GCF_056120465.1. Lineage (NCBI taxonomy): Bacteria > Bacillati > Bacillota > Bacilli > Caryophanales > Paenibacillaceae > Paenibacillus > Paenibacillus sp. sgz302148. The sequence continues at coordinate 53,048 of NZ_JBVYOJ010000007.1, read as the reverse complement.
ACGGGGCGATCATGATCGGCTTTCCGGGAGTCAGTGCCCGGATATGACCTCCCACCGTTTGGTAAAAGTCGACGGATCGCTGCCAATCGGTTTCCGTCAGCAAGTTGGCGTTATCCGCTTCGAAGCTTAAATACCAACCTGCAAAACAGTCGTACCCGCTATATTTGTCCCATAAATCGGTCGATAGGCGACAAGCGATGTCCGCCTCGTTCTTCATCCATTTCTCATCGGACGTATAGGTCACGAACCAATCGTGATTCAATTGCAGGCCGATGTAAATATCAAAGCCGTGCTTTTCCCCGAGCGTAAGCAGCTTCTGAACGACATCAATAGCAGCGGTTCGCCTGAAGCCGGGCAACCCTGTCGGATATGAGGCCGTAAAATGCTGACTATCGACGGACCATTGCAAAATGACGATGTGCATTCCAGCCGATTTCATCAGCTCGAATTCCCGCTCCCATTGTTCGTCCGCCCAACGTTCTCCAAGCCATGGCTGCAAAAACGTACCGGACAATACAGGTTGGGACTTTTGATCTTTGATCATGATACCACCTCCGCGATCATTATCTTTTATGATCAACTTGATGATCTCGATTGTCTTGATTGTCTAGGGTAATTCCGAACAAACTGTGCCTCTTCCAGCCACCTTTTCTCGTTATGCCTCCGGCCATACAGCTTCACTGCCGAATCCGATACTTCCACCAGCACGCTCTCGCTGATCGGTCCCGGCAGCGGCTCGTTGTTATCACTCCATGGGCTGCGAACCGAAGAACTGTTCATTGTCGCAAACCCTCTCTCGCAAAAAGTCGATTCGCTAAGCAGTTGAAAGTGCGAGTCGCCGGAAAATAAAATGACCTCCGGATATTCGTTAAGCAGCGATTCGAGCTCCTGATGCTGATAGACCGCCGGCAGCGTCTGGTGAATAAAAACAAAGATCGGCTTGGTTCCATCTCCGTCGCGCCGTTCTCGCAAAGCTTGACGCAGGAACGCAAACTGTTCGTCGCTGATCCAGGCATGCTCAACGACAAGAGGATTGGCATCGCGGTAATGCTCTCCGGCTAAGAAGATGAAATGATGATCATGAATCCATTCATCATAATAAGGGCGATCCAGATGAAACGCGTCCAGGAAAGTCCTTTTAGCTTGATCGGTTGACCATCCATTCGGGAACGAGTCTGTCGACCAGGCACGCCCCTCCTTATACCACATTTTATAATACTCGTGATTCCCGATCGTGACGTAGGTCGGCACTTTGGTATGTTCGGCGATTAAAGTCTTCAATAACGCATAGTCCTCCTCGAAGCCTTCGGTCAAATCGCCGTTGATCACGATCAAATCCGGTCCGTCAGACAAGCTCGCGTAATCTTGCAATGCGGCCACGAACCGCTCTATCGATTCTTCGTTCCACGTCTGCACGTGGATATCCGACATAACGGCAAAGCGAAACATGTACATAACACCTCTTTCCAATCATCTTATTGTATGCTTCTTAGCCAGCTGCACCATGTTCCGGCTTGGTCCGCCATCAATCGTAAGGCAGCAAGCGTCGCTTCCGTTTCGCGGATTCCTAGTTGCCGCTCCTCTTCATCCGATGCGACGATGCCGATCGAACGTTTCATGTTATATTCAAGCCATTCCAATCTTCCGGCAAAGTTTGCGTAGACCGCATCTTCCCAAGTCTCCGATATAGACCCGCCAGAGCCCAAATATCCTTGGATCACGGCTTCAAACGACTCGCGCTCAACTTGACCCGACGCAAGTCCACCCCAATTCAAGGCAAGGTCGACGAGATCCATCGCCGGATTCGTATAGCCGGCTGCTTCCCAATCGATGACTTGCGGAGTCCGTTCATCCCGCCACAACACGTTTTTCTGATCCATATCGCGATGACTCGCAACGAATCGGCCTTGAAGCGCTGCGATCGCTTCATTGCACCGCATCGTCCATTGTTCCAAATCCGGAACCGCCGCGGCAATCTCCTTGCTCCAAGAAACTCCCTCATCTGCACCTTGAGCGGCAAGGGATTCCCATGAGATGAGCGAGATTGCTCCCATCGAGCCTTTCGCTTCCGATGCTTCGACATCAAGCCGATGGATCCGAGCGACAAGCGAGCCGATTCGTCTGCATTGCTCCGGACTCGCGGCCACGGGCGGCAAGCTTATTCCTTCGACCCATTCGAAAACCATGAAGACGTCTCCGTCGATCGCATGCATGAACTCGCCATCTAGACGAATTGCGCAGACCGCAGGTATGCCCGCTTCATAAGCGGCCTGAGCGATCTTCTCCGACCGCCGGAAATTGTCGTAAACGCCCGGTCTGCTCATAATTTCCGGATTCATTCTTTTGACGGCATATTGGCCTTGCGTTGTGCCTACCCGGAACATCCGATGCAGCAGCCCGCCGAATACTTGCACAGGACCGGAAACCAAACTTCCAAGACCAAGCATGCTGCATAGTTCTTGAAACTTCCCTTCATCCGCGGAAGGTAAACCGTTTGTTTGGGTCATGATGCTAACTCTCCTTCAATTCATGATTTGATTGTCGTTTACGGTGACGGAGCCCCCATCGGACAACCGTAATAAATCCCCTCTCAGATGTCCGATCGTCGCCTGGTTGCCGGATATGTTCACCATGACCTTCTCTCTGCCGCCCGCGGACTCGGCACCGAAGCTGACGAGATGGTCGATGGAACCGGCTTGGATTATATTGTCGCGAATGATGACGCTGCCGTTCTGAAAATTGAAATAACAATGAATGGGATATGCATTCCCATGTTCCATGCCAAAATCTACGATTTGATTTCCCTCGATCAAATAATGATGGTAGAGCTCCGGAACGTTCGATTCTGCATACGGCCCAAAATCGATTCCGGTGATCCATGTATAAGGAGCCGGGAAGTTCGGCACTTCCCACTGCATGCCGGAAATGATGTTTCCGCGAATCGTGATGTTGCCCGTATTGCGTCCTTCGGCGTAAATACCGTACAACTTATTGGCGTGGCAAATGTTCCCCTCGATGATCGCGCCGATTCCGCTGTGAAGGTCGATCCCTTTACGACAGTTATACGACGCACGGTTTCCGATAATTTGAATTCGCAACGGCACTTCACTGCTGCTTCCGCAGCAGCCGTACCCTGTTCCGCCGTCCAGAGGGGATCCGTTATGTTCCAAGTCGCAATCCGTAATGCTGATTCCGTCGACGTTGCCGAAAGCGACGCCCGATACGCGGTTATGATGCAAGTAACATTGCCGAACCTTAAAACGTTTGGCATATTTCAGCGGCGAACCCGTAATCACTTCAATCCCGTTCGCGTTAAATCCGCTAATCTCCACATCTTCAACCAAGACGTCCTGGCAGAGCTGAAATCGCAAGGCGCTTATTTTGCCGGCGTAGCTTTCTCCCGGTTTCGGGAAGAACTGACCTTCATATTCCAGCTTGAGATGGCGAACCGCAATACCCGAAGCCCCTTCCCGGAAAACAAACAAGCTCGCCGATACTGAGCTGTCCTCTTCCCGTTGTTCGTAACGATAATGCAGCACCGATCCCCTGCCGCTGCCGATCAATTGAAAATTATCCTGCGGAATGTCCAAGCTTCCTGTAATCAGATACTTGCCCGGGGGGAAATAAAGCGTTCCGCCATGCGGCACGGAATGGATCGCAAGCTTGAACGCCTCCGTATCGTCCGATACCCCATTCCCCATGACCCCATAATCCCGGACATTCACGAACGAATGCCTCATCTTCTCATCATGCATCCTATTACCTCCTACCTGCAGTCAATAAATAAGTCCCTCCTGTGAAACAACGGGTCTTCCCGATGGTTGTTTATCACAAGAGGGACTTTAGTTCGATTAACCGACGATACCCGTCCGTTCCACGCTCTCGACAAAAAACCTTTGTGCGAACATATATAGAACGATGATCGGCGCGATCGCAAGCAGTGTCGCAGTTTGGACCAATATGGAAATGTAAGACATCTCGATCGTTACTCCGCTTCGGATGGACGGAATGAGAATGCTCAGCATTTTCGACAGCGTCGTCGAGTTCGCCATATACAAGTTCGTAAAGTAACTGTCATTCCATTGCCATACGAACGAAAATAACACGACCGTAACGACAGCAGGAATCGTACAGGGCAGAATCACTCGGAAAAATGTTTTCAAGATACCCGCCCCATCAACGTAGGCCGCTTCTTCCAATTCCTTCGGCAGCGCGCGGAAAAATTGCCTGAATATAAAAATGTACAATCCGTTTTTCATCCCCATCGCCAGTGCCGACGATAGGAAGAAGGGCCAGAACGTTTCCAGCAAGTTTACACCGTGTTGCCCGGTAAACAATTGGTACAAACCGAATACGTCAAAGAATCGGTAGTGCAAATACGTCGGCGCCATGATCGTTTGCGGCGGGATCACAATCGTAAATACGACAATCGCAAAGAATAGGCTCCTTCCTCTGAATTTCAGCCGGGCGAACCCGTAGCCGGCCAGCGCGCAGGAGATCAGCTGCAGGATCGTGGCGCCGGCGCTTAAGATGAACGTATTGGTAGCGGCCTCAACATATTGAAGCAGGTTCAGCGAAATTTTAATATTGTCCAGCGTAAAATGCCGCGGGATCCAGACGACCGAAGAATCGAATACGTCTTCGCGCGCTTTGAAAGCGATCGACAGCTTCAGCAGAAGCGGATACAGCACGATAAAACAGATGCCGATGACCAGTACGGCTCGGGTAATTACCCACAGCCATTCTTTCGCCCTATCTACCGGGCTGTGGCGTTCGCCCCAGCTCGAAAGCGCCGTAGACACCTTTTCCTCTATACCAAGACCGTTTTTCATAGCTATCCTCCTCTGGACGGCGTGTCCGGAAGGATACGTTATCCGACGACACCCGTCCGCTCGACGCTTTCGACGAAATATTTTTGTGCGAATAAATACAACAGGAATATCGGCGCGATCGCCAGGACGATGCCGGTATTCAGCAGCATGGAAGCATAGGAAAGGCCGCCGACATATTCCGGACGGACGAATGACGGCAGCATGGCCAGCATCCTAGACAGCGTCGTCGAATTGGACATGAAGATGTTGACGAAATAGCTGTCGTTCCATTGCCAGACGAACGAGAATAACAGAACGGTAACAATAGCCGGAACCGCATTCGGCAGCATGACCCGGGCGAACGATTTCAGAATGCCCGCGCCGTCGACATAAGCCGCTTCCTCCAATTCTTTCGGAAGGTTGCGGAAAAATTGGCGGAATATAAAGATGTAGAGACCGTTTTTCATCCCCATCGCTAGCGCGGATGATATAAAGGTCGGCCAATAGCTTTCGAGCAAATTAATGCCTCTCGTCCCGAACAACAGATTGATAATGCCAAATACGTCGAAGAAACGAAAATGCAAATAAGTGGAAGCCATAATCGTTTGCGGCGGTATGACGATCGTAAAGATGACAAGCCCAAAAAATATGCTGCTTCCCCTAAACTTTAATCGTGCAAATCCATAACCGGCGAGCGCGCATGAAATAAGCTGTAATATAGCCGCACCCGAGCTTAGAATAAGCGTGTTCGTGATTGCTTTGTAATAATCGAGTTTATCGATTACATAGATGAAATTATCCAGCGTCCAATTACGCGGGACGAAGATGACCGAGGAGTCGAAAATATCGATTTTATCTTTGAACGCGATCGATACTTTGGACATAATCGGATAGAGGATGATAAAACAAATTCCGAGAACTAGCACGGTGCGGACTATTAGCCATAACCAATGCTTCGCCTGTTCAACCGGACTGTTCTCTTCATACCATTTGCCCACGTAAAGAGCCGCATTCCGTCCGGCGGATTTAACATCCGTCTTCATTGGCTTCCCCTCCCCGTCCTAGTCATGATAAAATACCCGCTTGGATAATACATAGGTCGATACCGCAAGGATAATGGAAACGACGATGAAATAGATCCAGGACATCGCCGAGCTAAGACCAAAATTCAAATTCGTGAACGCAATGCTTTGCATGTACCCTGTCACTTTGTTGTTATAGAACGAATCGACGATGGAATAAATCGTATTCGTCAAGATGAGCGGCGTCATCAGCGGAAACGTAATTTTCCAGAACGCTTCGTAGCCGGTTGCGCCTTCCATCTTGGCCGCTTCGTAAAGCGAAGGCGATATCGATTGCAAGCCGGCCAAGAAAATAAGAATTTGTACGCCGGACGAGCTGATGATTTGGTAAATGCGATCGACGGCCCCGGTCAAATAATGAACGATATCAATGCTTAGCCCCGCCTCGATCAATAACGGCTCAAGCTCGATGCTTTTCATTCCCCCGAAGTTGCTTTCCACGTCCATGCTTGCGCCACCCATCATTTGCGCCAGGAAACTGCCGTTTCCGCTGCTGAGGTCGTTTATAATGCCGGAAGCAAGCACGACGGGAAGGAAGATGATCGCCCTTGCGATCATTCTTCCTCTGAACTTCTGCGTCAGCAGAGCCGCGGTGAATAAACTGAAGAAGATGATCAGCGGGACGTTAAGCACCATCTCCATAATCGCCTCGGTCATAATCCGGTTAAACCAAGGATCGATGAAAAATACGTTATTATAGTTTTCCCAGCCGATAAATTGCAGCTTGTAGCCATCGACCTCGATCGTCAGCTTGCTGAAGCTGAACCGGATCGATTGAAACAGCGGGACGGCCATCAGCAGAACGAAACCAAGAAACCATGGGGAGATGAATAAAAACCCAAACAGCTCTTTTTTCCGCTCCAAACTTACCGTGCGTTTTGTGGCCATTCGTTTCACCCTTCCACCTTGTAGTTTTCAGCTTCGATCGTAATCCCGTCAACGGTGGCCGATTCTTTGCTGTAATTGACATAAATCGTCTTTCCGTTCTCGAATGTCGTGCGATATACGCCTTCCGCCAATTTCTGATGCGAGGAAATCGTTTGCCCTTTCACTTGCTTAAGCACGCCGTTCACTTCCCGATATGCCTCAATGGCGTCTTTGTACCAGTACGTGTATTGGTTTGAATATAAGTCATCGAACTTCGTGTTTTTCAGCAGCTCCGCACCCGAGATAACCCAGCTGTAATATACGTTAGAGCCGGTTTCCAGCGATTTCAGCACGTTTCTTCTTAGGCCCTGGTCATCCTGGAGATTAAACGGCTTGCCCGCATATTCAACATAGCCATGCAGAACCATCTCGTAGAACGGGATAGATTCGTTAGCCAGTTGGAACTCGTTGCTGATTTGCGGTGCACCTAGCACATGTTTGGCATAAGGCAGCGCATATTCGTTGCCGCCGCTGACCATGACATTATTCGCTTGCTCTTGGATTCGCTTGAATTGGTCCCGAACGATCCGTTTAGCGTCCTCACGGGTGACTTCCTCGCCGTTGCGGAAATCGGACGAAAGATCTTCAGCCAGATCGCGGAGCGAAACCGCGCCGGGATTATATTTGGCATACGAATCCAGAAAATCTTCAACGACAGTGCCAAGCACGTTTGGCGATAAGGCATAGTGGGAAAATCGCTCGTAGTCCTTCACATACATGGCCGGATCGTAGCGATAGATCGCCGTATTCTTCCGAGAAAGCTGTTGCACCGAGTCCTTCGACGGATTGAACCGGCCACCGTATACGCGTTGAAAGGCGACATCAGGGTACAGTTGTCCGCCGGTTTTATTTAATCGCTCGGTTAAGGCAAGCCAATCGCTTTTGCTCCCCAATACGCCATCCAGACTCACGCCGGTCGGAATGTCGTGTCGCAGGCCGTCATTAAACCAGCCTTTATAGTTCAACTGAATATTGCTGATCTTGTCTTTGTTCAGATCGTCCAGCAGCTTGTTCGTTCCCTCGAAATCACTTAGCGGGATGAGCGCTTCGTACGGTACGCCGACAAAATTTTTCTGCTTCGTGACGCTGCCGGTCAATTCGAGATAAAACGGCGTGTCCCCTTCATGGGCTATCTTCTTCATGCCATAACGGCTCGCCAGATAATTCCGGTAAAGCTCCGCCATGCCGGAATAATTCGCCTTGTCGCCGTACAGGAACGAATAGCGGACCTGGAGTGGTCCCATATAACGCTGCTTTGGCGATTTAATCATCTGTTCTTCATTGGACAGCTTAACGCTGTCGCTAGGCACAATCGTAAACAAACCGTTGATCTGATTGTATTCGTTCTGTCTGCCGCTAATATCCGCGGAAATTTTGGCGAGCGCATCGCCTTCTTCGATAATCGAGAACATGGCGCGGTCGCCGTTCTTGATGCCGAATACCGGCAAACGCGACGTTTCATACGAAGTTTGCTTCAACTGCTTCGCAATGGCCTGATCTTCTCCGTATAGCGGAACTTGAATCGGCTGCGCCAGTTTTCTGCCGTTGTTCAAATAGACGAGGGAACCCGAACCGTCGGGCAGCAGCATGTATCCTTCATCCCGAGGACCTGCCGCGCCGAAATTTTCGAGCAGGCTGATCGTTTGAATCCGGTATGGCGCGTTCTCCTCGAGCTTCGTCGTATCGACCGAAGCGACCAGGCTTTCGCCGTCCAACGTATACTTCAAGCTCATCGTGAACTTCGCATTGCCGCTGCCGCTGCCTGCGACGCCGTTCTCTTTATTGTCGATCGCGAGATCCTCTTCCGTGTAGCCGGCTTTTTCGAACAGCTGGATTAACTGCTTTAACGCAGATTTAGGGATTTCCCGGCGCTCGTACAGATTCAAGGAATCAACCAGCTTATATCGGCTTTTAACCTTGCTCTTCTCATCGCCTTCCAGCTTGCTCAGCAGCTTTTCCTCGAACCTTTCTTTACTAATCTTTTCTGGAAGTACCTCGACGCCCTTCTCCGGATTACCGAAGTGGAAGGTGACGACAACGCTATCCTCGGTTTGCTGAACCTCGAATTGCTTGTAGACCACGCTGTCGTTGAAGCTGTCGTAATCCTTCGTATTCCCGTTCGGCAATAAGTAAACGAGCGAGAGCTGCGAAGCCAGCTTCCCTTTGATTTGCGCCGCGGCGATTTTGTCCTGATCACGGTCTTGCGGGTTGGAATGCCAGATTTGGCCGTTCCGTTTATCCAGAATCGCAAACTCGGCCGTATCGCGGTTCATGAAAAATAGCAGCTTCTCGTTTTCCATAAGCGCTTGCATTCCCGGAAGCCGTGCATCCGTTGTTGCGGACAGATTGCCGGTCGTTACTTTCAGGCCGGACATTTTGTCGCTAACCGGGACAAAGGCCGGGGCAGCCGACGGACTGAGCCCCAAATTGTTAATAAACAGCATCACGACGACGACTGCGGCGACCAGCATCAGGAATGAAACTATAAATTTGCGTTTTTTGTTACGAGTCATAGCGTCATCCCTCCCCGATCCGGAATATAATCTCTTTGTATATCGTCGAGCCGAACGAAATCATTTGCTGCAGCAGGCTGAAGAATAGCAAGCCGAGGAATAGGAATATCCCGATCACGACCATTGTGAGCAGCATCGTAAAGATCGTTTTCGAAACGGAATATTGATGCACGGTCTGCATGCCGACAAAGATTAACCAGCCTACCCAAATAAATGCGATGCTTTCGATCAAATTGTAAAAGGACGCTTCCTTGATCGTAAAAATGTTGGACAACACGATCAGAGGAACTTGCACGAGCACAAGTGGAATTAACGCATACGACGTGGCAATGATAATTTCCTTGAACTTGCCTTCGCCGTCCATCAATGTTGTAAGCGACCAGTTGGCGATGCACCAAAGGAAAAACGGCAGGACGATAAATTTCACTTCATCCAGGCTGTTAACCTCCAGATTGACGCTTGGGTTAAATATAAATCCGGACAACTGCTGCTTCAAAATATACAAAATACACAAGACGATCAAGATGAGCAAGGCAAGCGACAGCTTTCCCTTCTTCTCATACTTTACGTCCCAGAAGCCATTGAACGGATGGAAAATCGTCCCCCATGCCGTTCTTAACGCGCCCGGCTCCCCGCCTCTCGCCCGAACGAAACGGAACAAGGCGAACAAAGCGACGACGACGGCCAACGCGACAAGCGATATCGTCGTGAAATGACTCCACATAAAATCTTTGCGGTAACGTTCGAAGGCTCTGGAATAATAGTCGCGGTGCATGCCCAGCTCGAAGTCCGCCATCGCCGCAACGTTATCCCCGTTGCGCAGCTCCGCTTTCCCGACGCCTAGATAAGCGATCTCCAGATTGTTGTTCAGGCTCTTCGCCTCGAACCAAGCGGCGGTTGCTTTCTGCTCGTCGCCGAGATCGCTTTCGATGACCGCGGTGCGAATCGTTTCCCCGTAACGGGTCGGCTGAAAAACGACGAATTGGTTAAGCCCTTTATCCAGAACTAATATTTGATCTCCAAGCATATCGATTTCGGTCGGATTTTTGAAGTTGCCGACTTGTTCGCCGAGATGGCCGAACTGATACAGCAGCTTGCCGTCGCGATCGTACGTAAAGATGCGGCCGCGCTTGCTGTCGAGAATGCTGTACATGCCGTGCTGATCTACCGCGACGCTAATAATCATCGACGGTCCGCGGCGTGTCCCCGCGAATGTGAACCGGATGTCGCCCTTCGGCGGGAAATAACCTTCCCGTTTCAATACGTCCGCCCCCGAAGGATTCAGACGCCGAATCGGGGTATCGGAAAACTCTTCCGCGACCGTGGCATAGATGAAGCCGTCGGCATCGATATCGGCGTTACTGAATTCGATCGGAACGGTCAAATTCATTTGGTCCTTCTGGGCTTGCGTCGAAATTCGCTTCCAGAAGAGATCGATCGGGCTGATATGGACTTTATTGACGCCGATGAACCCGGTGAAATTGCCGCCGGAATCGAATTCCATAATGCCGTCGAACACGCCTTTGCCGACGACATAAATACGGCCGGCCGTATCTACGACGATTTTGGACGGCGTATATTTGAAATTGCTTCGCAGCGTATCCGATTTCGGCTCGCCGATTTCGCGAATGAATGTCCCGTCAAGCTGTAGGACGATTATTCGTTTGTTTCCCGTGTCGGCAATGTAGATATGATTATTTTTATCGATAAACATCCCTTGCGGGCCGTTTAGCGAATCTTCTTTGCCCTTGTTGCTGAACTTGCTGATCGTTCGAATGACGTTAAATTTGGAATCGAGACAGACGATCCGGTTATTCCCTGTGTCCACCACGTAAACGAAATTGTCCTTCGTCACGAAAATATCCTCGGGCGCGTTAAAGGACCCGATATTCAATTGCACCCCGTCGACTTGCCTTGCCGGCAAATACGGAAGCGGCGCCGGTTTCGTTTCGCTCCAGTACGAGTAGTTGTACCCTTCATAAGGTGCGGCTAACGCCGTATTTGCGGATCCGAATGCAATCGACAGGAGCAGGAAAAGCATAAGGGACTTCCATGTTTTTTTCACGATAGGCTTCTCCTTCCAATCAATCTTTCATGCCGGATGTGGACATCGTCTGGATGACTTTGCTTTGCGACAAGACAAATATCGTAATCGGCACCGAAATCATCAGTAATGTCGCCGCCATCGAAGGTCCGGTACGAATAATGCCGCCGGCCAGAATTTGGCTTAAGGCATAATCGATCGATTTCAGCTGTTCGCTGTAAATGAACATCGAACCTGCCGCCCCACCGGCGCTCCACAATCCTTGGAACGAAAAAATGATCAGCGTAAGCCAGGCGGGCTTGACGACAGGCATAACGATGCTCCAGAAGATGCGGAATTCGCCGCAGCCGTCGATTTGCGCCGCCTCCAGCAGCGCGTCCGGAATAACTTCCATGTATTGCTTCATCAAGTAAAGTCCCAAGGAAGAGCCAATGGCGGGTATGATGATCGCCATATATGTATCGACCATGCCAAGCCACGACATCGTCATGTAGTTCGTCACCTGCGTTACCGTAGCGGAGAACATAAGCGAGAGCATGACCATCGTGAACAGGATCAGCTTGCCCGGGAACTTCTTCTTGGCTAACGGGTAAGCCGCCAAGGAAGCGATAAGCACATGGCCTGTGGTGCCGATGATCGCAACAAAAAACGTGTTGAACAGATACCGAGAGAACGGTACCCAAGTACCCGACAGCAAGTAATATAGGTCGGTAAAGTTGCTGAGGGTGGGATTCTTCACCCAGAATTTCGGCGGAAACTGCAACAGTTCGTCAATTGGCTTAAACGCGTTGTTGATGACGAATATAAGCGGGAGCGCCATGAAAGATCCGATTGCCGCCAGAACAAGGATGAGCATCGCATCGCCCATAAAAGATCGGTTGATTCTGCGTTTCCGCAGCGCGAGCAGCTTCATGCTATTCACCGACCTTCCTGAGCAATTTCTGAACGACGAGGTTGGAGATCAGCATGATCGCGAAGAGCACGGTTGCAATCGACGAAGCGTAGCCCATCTCGAATCGAATCGTGCCGTAGTCCATCAGGTGGGTCACGATCGTATGGCCTGCATACGATATGCTCGGAAATCCGGCGAGTGTCGTCGCTACCTCGGACACGGCGAACGAGGCCGTGATCTGCATGACCGCGCCGAACATGAGCATCGGCCGCATCGAAGGGAGCGTAATAAACCACAGCTCCTGCCAACGGTTGCGGATGCCGTCGATCGCGCCTGCTTCGTACAGCGTTTTGTCCATACTCTGAAGTCCGGCGATGAAGGCCAGGAAACTTGTGCCGAGACTGAGCCACAGCTGGACGATGATGATAATCGGCATAATGTATTTTGTATCTTTCAGCCAAATGATCGGCTCCAAAATAAACCGCCATTTGATCAGGAACGAATTGACGTATCCATAGGAGTCGCCGCTGAACATCAACGTCCAGACGATGTAGGCGTTGCCCGATAACGCCGGAGCGTAAAAGACAAGCGTGGCAAATGCCCGCATTTTCGGCGACATTTCGTTGATGATCCAGGCGAGCACGAAACAAGCGATGTAACTGATCGGGCCGGTAATCGCGGCGAAGAGCAACGTGTTCTTCAAGGCGATCAGGAAGACGTCGTCGCGAACGAACAAACGAGCATAGTTTTGCAGCCCGACCCAATGAGGGAACTCCAACATGTTAAAATCGGTAAAGCTGACGAGCAGCGATAGAAATACCGGAACGACCGTAAACGTAATAAAGATGAGAAAATACGGAGCGAGCATGACATAAACGACCTTGTTCTTCTTCATGGCGTTTAACGTTTGGTTCAATCGCATACGGAACATTCCGTTTAGCTTGGCATCGGCAACCTTTTTACTAATCGGTAAAATACGGAGCCCTCCCTTCTATTTTGTCGGTAAATCAAATTCCTTCCGCTTGATGGTTATCTCTTCATTTATCGTGCGGACGTAGTTTTCGATTGTTTCCTTCGCTTCCCTGCCATCCCGGTAAACTTCATAAAAAGCGTTCTGTAGATGACGCGACAAGGAATATCCGCCCGGGACGTCCGGCGCGCCGACAACCCATTTCATTTCTTCCGCGAGTTGAGCGTAATCTCTAGCTGCCCAAGGCAGTCGGCTTAGTGTTTCAACGTTAGCTGCGGCATAACGAGCAGACTCCCCGAGAATCGCTTCCATTTCTCTTCCGAATGTCAGCTGCGCATTTGTATCGGTCCACCAATCGATAAATTTCCACGCCGCTTCCTTGTTCTTAGCGTTTTTAAACATGACGGTTCCGGATGCGGTCGATATTGCCTCCCGATGAATCGTCCCATCCGCCCCGCGTGTGCCCGGAACAGGAACGAATCCCCATTGGCCGCGAATTTCTGGGGCGAATATCGTCATGGAGTTGAATAACGTGTAATTGTCGATGCCAATCGGCATTTCCCCCGTACGGAATCGGTTCAGAAAGTTGTACTCGAGCGGCAGCTTGTAGTTCGTATACAGCTCGGTCCATTTGCGGAACGACTCGATTCCGACCTTGGTGTCGAGCGCCGTTGCAATGCCGTCGCCTTCGTAATATTGGCCGCCGTTCTGGTACAACATCATTTCGAATACCGGCGTAGCCGCCATGCCGATTTCCATCTTGTGCTTCTGCAGCTCCGGAATAATGTGATACAGATCTTCCCATGTTTCAGGAACTTTCAGGCCAAGTTGATTCAATATATCTTTGCGATAAAACATCATCGGAAACGATTGCGTCTCCGGTATCGCATATACGCCGCCGTTAAACTTGAATGAAGCGAAAGCGCTATCCTTGAACCGCTGCTTCACTTTATCGAAATTCGGCATTTGCGAAAGATCAACCAATGCGTTTCGCATTGCAAAATTGACAACGTCTCCGTTGGAGATGGCTACTTCAGGTCCTTTCCCTGCCAATGTCGCAGGTAAAACGACGTTCGCATTGACAAGCTGTAAATTGACGTGAATGCCGGTTTCCGGCGTAAACGTGGAATCGATCATTGAGCGCAGCAGCTGCGCCTGATCACGGCCGCCGGCGATCCATACCGTGATTTTGTCACCGTCAGCATTGCTGTTCCCAATGTTGTTGTACTCCTCCGAGAACGAGTACCAGAAGGAAGCGAGCTCATGGAACAATCTGCTGAAAAATCCGACATTGGCGTCAGGCGACTCGACGTTCGGCGATTTGATAAACATATAATCGAGCTCCAGCGGCTGTTGGTTGACGGTCAGCAGCCATGCGCCGAGCGAACTAACATTATCCTTGAACTTGCTTAGCCGCTCCGCGATCGTATGCGGGTTGTTGCCGAGGTCATCGAGCTGATAAGCGGTCGTGCGAAGAATCGTCGCATTTTCGCTTTTCCCGCCGACGAGACTATCCATCATTTCCGCCGCTTTGTTCAAATCTTTGCTATGCTGAATTAACTGCTGCTTCAAATCGGGAATCCGCTTCTCCAATTGGTAGTCGCGTAACTCGTCCGGTGATGTACCCGTGATCATGACGATCTTCAAGTAAAGCGAATTCAACTGTTGAATGCTGGATCGAACGAACCGAATGATGTCGGCCAACTCACCCATCGTAACTTCAAGCTTGATATCGTGCTGGCCTTTGGACAGATAGAACAAATCGGGTTCCGTATCGTCGTTTTTTTGCCCGGCAAGTCCGATTTGCCATGCGCCGTCATACGGGAATGCAACCGTTTCCGCATCCTCGAAAGGCACTTTGCCGTCGATAAACAATTTGCGTGTCACGTTGATGCCTCTTGCCATGTTCTGCTTATAACGAAATCCGATATGGTATAATCCGTCCTCCGGAATATCAACTTTAAAGTTCAGCCATTGGCCGGGGATTTTCCAGTTCGCGCCGCCGATCGTGTTCATTCGGATCTTAGAAACGTGATAAGGCTCCGTCGCCGGACTCGACCGATCGTTTAGCGGGTAGAGGGACGGGTTCGATTTGGCAGTTGCGTCTTCCCCTTGAATCTTGATGAGAATATCTTTAGTTTCTTTCCATTGATTCGTTTCATATTGTTTCTTCACTTCGTCGTAAGTCGGAATCTTCTCTTCCTGAAACAGCTTCAGCGAATCGATGATCATCGGCTCGCGAAGCGATACGAGTGCAATCTTATGGCTGCCCTTCGTCAAATAAAACGAAAACGAATCGCGATAATACCCTTCGGAATCTTTCAGCACCGTTTCTTGCCATTCCGGCTCCTCTACCTGCCTCGGCCGTAAATCGTTTCCATTGTTGTCCTGCTCGACCTTGGACAGTTCATTGCGCCATACCCGCGAAAATACGAGCCGCCTCGCTTCCTCGAACGGAGCCTGACCGTCGATTTGCACTTCACGCTCGATCGGGGAGCTGTTCCCTTCTACCGGAAAATAGCGAATCCCGATATGGTACAATCCTTCCTCGGCAACATCCACGTTCCAATAGATCGAACCGCTGTCTTCGGTCCGAACGACCGGACTTGAGGCGTTCTCGTAGGAATCAAGAACCGTCGCGGTCATCCCTTCGGTCCCGGCGAACGATTCGGCTTCCACGATGGCGGAGGTATCGGGGCGAGGCGCATTCGAGTATCGGGCAATATACTGTTCATAGCGAAGAAGCGAAGATGGATCAGCCGCCCCCAACGCATTCGCATTCGTTTCCAATCCTTGCTTCGATCCGTTCTCATCGCCGAACGTACGATTTGCAGGAAACAAGGCAAATGAAGTCAATAGGCAAACAAGACTAAGGCCGACTGCAATCTGTTTTCTGAAGCGCAATATGTAATGCACGCGAACCCCCCATTCCCTCGAAAAATAGCAAAAGATACTCATATACTATAAAATAGAAAAACGTCTTACGACGTCTTGTCTTCAAAACTTCCGCTTGTGCGTTGTGTCATGAATTAGAAAGGGGGCTCCGAACAAGTCGGATGTCGGACCCCCCGCTGGAATCAATGTGTCGCTACTTAGCAGCTGTATTGAGAGCTTGATCGATTTGAGACTGAATGTTTTGTTTTACCTTTTCGAGCTCGGATTCCGGATTGAGGCCTTTATTCGTAATACCCCAAACGACGTCACCGAATGTTCCGTTTCCAGGGAAGTAGATCTTCGAGACTGTCTCTGTTGCTTTCATCATGCTGTCAACATCTGCCACGTCGGCGACCTTCTGCTCTTCGAATAATGCGCGTTTGTTTTGATCAAGCTTATCCCACAGAATCAGTTCCTGCCAAATTTGCGCCGTTTCTTTCGGATGCTTCGCGTTGGTCGGCATATAATACATCGTGAAGTTTTCATTTGCGTTATGATAATTATCGCCCGCGCTTGGACCTTTAGGGAACGAAACAAAACCTTGTTCGTCCGTCATATCTTTCCGTTCTTTGCCTTCCCATAGCTCGCCTGACACCATTGCAGCCTTGCCGCTGCTGAAGATTTTTTGCGATTCGGCGTGGTCGTTGAAATCGCCCTTGTTCGGTGCGGCCACCTTGCTCTTGTTATACAAATCGTCCACGAAATGAAGCGCTTCAAGCAGCTTTGGATCATCGCCATCGAACTTATATTTGCCGTCAACGTAGTCGATAATTTTAGCGCCGTTGGACGATGCAAGCAAGCGGGCTAGGATCGGGGCATGGTTTGTTAAGCCCCATTGATCGATCGTGCCGTCGCCATTTGTATCCTTGGTTGCCTTCTTAGCGATTTCGAGGAATTTATCCCATGTCCATTGTCCGCTTTGCTCAAGCTCGTGCAAATCCGGCAAGCCTTCGCGTTTGAACAACGTCTTATTGTAATAAATGCCTACGCCGACGTTGGTGTATTCTTTGAAGCCATACATTTTGCCGTTGATTTTACCCCAATCTTGAATGCCTTTCGGCCATTTCGGATCATTGAAGTCGAAGAATTCGTCGACTGGACGCAGCAGCCCTTGGTTGATCAACGGATAAGAGAAGTACAAGTCCATCAATGTGATGTCTGCAACCGGATCACCGGAAAGACCGGCTTTCAGGATCATTTCATTCGGTTGACCCCAAGGTACAACTTCCCATTTGATTTTGACATTGTATTTCTGTTCAACCTCTTTAATTTTATCCAGTCTCGCTTGACCCTCATCAGTTGCATCCGTAGGCACGTCTTCTTTAACCCACGTCAGAATCGTCATCGTTTCGCCTTTCATGTCGATCGCAGGCGGTTCCGGTTCTTGCTTCGGTTCTTCTTTAGGCTCTTCCTTCGGTTCTTCTTTCGTATCGTCAGGCTTTTCTGTTTGTGCGTTTTCACCGCTCTTCGGCGTATCGGTTGAGCTGGAGCAAGCGGCAACAAAAATGAGTGTAAAGGCTACCAGAAGTAATGCAATCGCTTTCATCTTCTTCATAAAACGAACCCTCCCAATTAATTGATGTAACAATCAATCCAGAAATCTAATACTTCATGAAGAATAAGCCAGCTTACATATAACACCCCCTTAAAATATTCAAAACAGATTCGTGTACTCCCTTAATCGGTTCCGGCTTTTTCGTAAGTGCCTTGAATGAACCTGCAGGTCCAGTCATAAATTTCTCTCTTGGCCGGATCGTTGCTTGCTGCGGCGGATGCTAACAGTTTAACGTCTTGGTAATATCCTCTGAATACGTTTCCAGCAAAACCGTAGCTGACTCCGCCATCCAAATAATTGATATATTTCTGACGGTATGACCCGTCGGATTCAAAAACCCGGTAATCCACTTCCATCTCCACGCCCATTCCGGACTTACTAGCTAATGCGGCTGTTTCTTCGATGCGCGATGCATCCGTTGCCGTAAAAAAGTGATTCGGCTGCAATACGGCGGCATCAAACCCAAGCTCTTTCCACTTCCAGAACAGGGACGCATTAAAGTACGGAATCCAGAAAAATTTTAAATGTAACTCGTGAACCATGGATGAGGTATGTTGTATTAATTCTTCTTCATGCGGAACGGATTGGTTAACCGTTTCATTCATCCAATAGAGTCCCGATAAAGATAAGCGGCTGTAAGCGGCTTCATTCCAGCGTTTCATTAGCTCATCGATGTACCATCGAAGCGCTTTCTTTTTATTCGCATGCGCTGCATCCGGATTGACGACGGAATGATCGAAAATTAAGGACTCGCCGTTCACTTCGCCGAATTCCGCTTGATTCGGAGCGGGATAAGGGATCATCAAGACCACTTTCATCTTGTAATCTTGATCTCCCAGCGCTTCCCCAACTTCGATAATCGCGCGATTCAATTCGGATAAATCGCCGTCTTCCGCGAACGATTTGTCTAAGTACCAGAGCCAATCCTCCAAATCGGTAGGATGCTCGGATTCCTCGTATCCATGGAATTTATTGGACCATTTGGCCAGAAACAAACCGCCGTCGAAAAGCCATTCCTTAGGTTTCAGTTCTTCGTCAACGTAGCTGACGTAAGGAATAAACGTTTCTTTCTTCCATACGCCAGCGTTGCTTTCATAATGCCCGTTATAGAATAAAATAAGATTTCGGATGCCATCCGTATGTACGCCCGGATGCATGAACTGCCCGAGCCCTTCTTCCGTATGTTCCATGTTTAAATTTGACATAATCCATATCACCTTCTCATAGTGTGATGAAAATGGCATGCAACCTACTAGGCGAAAGTCAAATTTCCACGTGCTTTTTGATCCGTGATATTACATGGCTTTGTTCGGAACTTGCTGTTGCTTTTGTTGGATCGCCTCTACGAATCGCTTCGTAATTTCTTGCGGGCGTGTTATCGCCGTACCGATGACAACGGCGTGAGCGCCGGCCTCGAAACAGCGCAGGCATTCTTCCACCGTCCAAATTCGGCCTTCGGCCAAAACAGGAGTTCTTCTTAATGAAGCCAATTGCCGGACCAGCTCAATGTCTGGACCTGCTTGTTGCAGACTATACGGCGTATATCCGGACATCGTTGTCGATACGATATCCGCGCCCAGATCCATCGCTCGTACACCTTCGTCAAAGGTAGAAATGTCTGCTACAATAAGAGTCGAAGGAAACCGCTGCCGAATCTGTTCATAATAATCATCAAAATAAAGTCCGTTCGGTCTTTGCAGACGGGTGGCATCCACAGCGACAAAATCTGCTCCCGCGGACACGATGTCTTCGACTTCCTGCAATGTTGGCGTGATATACACATCACAGTTCGGGTAGTTGCGTTTGTATAAGCCAATGACTGGCAATGAGCATCTTTTCTTTATCTCTTCGACATCTTTGGGGGTATTCGCGCGAATCGCTACGGCCCCGCCTTCTTCGGCAGCCGTGGCCATCGCCCCCATAATCTCGGAGCCGAATAGCGGCTCATGCTCAAGTGCTTGGCACGATACGACGCACCCGTTCTTGATCTTGTCGATGAGTGCGTGCTTCATCTTATCCGCTCCTCTATATTCCTTGTTATCCGTCCTCGAGATCATCATAACACCGGATCGATCAAAATAAAAGATATTTTTTCTATTTTTTAAAAATAAATTAGATTTATTCTCCTTTTTCACTATGCTATAATAGTTACGATTTGTTACAGAACTATAAAAACGGAGGGATTCCTATGAGTTCGATCATCTATCTTCCATTAGACGAACGCCCCTGCAACCTGCAATATCCGACGCAGCTCGCGCATCTGGCCAGCTTGCCGCTGAAAGTGCCGCCGCTGAATTTGCTCGGCGACAAGAAGAAACCCGCCGATTGCCAAGGGCTTAAGGCATGGCTTAGGGATCAAACTGAAGCTACGGACAAATTGATCGTTTCCATCGATATGCTCGTGTACGGCGGCATCGTTCCTTCGCGGCTGCACCATCTGACGAAAGAAGAATGCAGCGCGCGGTTAAATGTGTTGCGAGAGTTGAAGGAACAACATCCTGAGCTATCAATCTATGCTTTTAATCTGATTATGAGAACGCCTTCATACAATAGCGACGACGAGGAACCTGCTTATTACAACGACCATGGCATACATATTTACCGCTACTCCTGGTTAAGCGACAAGCGGGAGCGCGAGCAGCTGACGCCTGAGGATCAGGCGGAATGGGAAAGTCTTCAGTCGATTATACCAGCCGAAGTGCTGGAAGAACATCTGCATCGCCGGAGTGTAAACGCATACGTCAACGAATGCGGCGTGCGGCTAGTAGATGAAGGCATCCTCGACGTGCTGGTCATTCCGCTCGACGACAACGCCGAATACGGCTTTACCGCGGCGGAGCAGCGCAAGGTGCTGTTCCTGGCCGACGAGTTGAACGTGCTCGATCGCGTACATATTTATCCAGGCGCAGACGAGATCGGCTGCACGCTGATGGCCCGCGTTTTCTGCGAGACGCACCAATACCGTCCGGAGCTATTCCTCCGGTATTCGTCGACACGTGGTCCTGCCATCATTCCGTGTCTCGAAGACCGCAGCCTGCACGAAAGCATCAAATCGCACGTCACGGCAGCCGGCGCCGTCATCGGCGATTCGTCGTCCGAAGCGGACTTCGTGCTGATGGTCAATTCGCCGGCGGCCGGACAATACGACGTGGCCGATTCCTCGGGACCGCTGCGAGACCGGCACCGCTCGTACTTCTCGGAAGTGAACCTGCGCGAGTTCGCCAGCGTCCTCGATCACTATGCAGCCAAAGGCAAGATGGTCGCCCTGGCCGACGTATCCACGCTGAACGGCAGCGATCAATCGCTGATGCGTCTGCTTTCGAAGAAAGGGCTGCTGCCTCGGTTATCGGCTTATGCCGGCTGGAACACGTCGGGCAATACGCTTGGCACCGTCATCGCGCACGCGATCATCGAATCGTATTACTTCCAAAGGCCGGAACTGGACAACGCGGAACGCCGTCAGCGCAGCCGGGAATTTCTGCTGGAGCGGCTCGTCGAGGATTGGGGCTATCAAGCGATCGTCAGACGAAACGTGCTCGAACAGCATTTGCCGGAGCTTGGCGCCAAATTTCGACGTTTCGATGGCCTACGATCAGGTTGTCGATCTCGTGGAAACGAAACTTAACGCATTCATTCATACGTACCTGCAGGACTTCGGGCCGGAACGGATTGCCCTTCGCAATGTGCGGATGCCGTGGAGAAGGATGTTCGAGGTTGGCTTGCAAGTCGAGATTACCGGTTAAAACAAACGCCGCGATCATGAAGCTGTTGCTTCGTGATCGCGGCGTTTTTGCGCGGATACTCGGGGAATTGCCTTGTCCGGCTACGCATCAGGCTCAGGCCCTTGCGCGCTTCGCGGCGCTGCATGATGTCCGCCGAACGTTTGAGCCGCACGACCCCCAACTACGTCGTGCTCGCCAAATCTTCCGGCGAAAATGCGCCAGGCAGCAAGTCTCTGACCGTAATACGCTGCACGTCGCCATTCAGATTCGTCATCACCACGATCATGTCCGGGCTGCACAGCTCGGATATGACTTGGCGGCAAGCCCCGCAGGGCGGAACCGGTCTTGCCGTATCGGCAACGACCGCAAGCGCGGCGAACTCCGATTCGCCTTCGGAATACGCCTTGAACAGCGCGGTCCGTTCGGCGCAGTTGCACATGGAATAAGCGGCGTTTTCGATATTGCAGCCGAGATACACTTTGCCGCTGCGTCCCAGGAGTGCGGCGCCGACATTAAACCGCGAATAAGGGACATATGCCCTTTCCCGTCCTCGTTTGGCGTCTTCGATTAATTGCTGTTCGTCGAACTCCACTTTATTCGCGTTATTGTTCGCACGATCTGCATCGTCGTTCGGATTCATCAGCCATGCACTCCCCTTATTGAATTTGCTCGTAAATAAGCGGCGGTGGCTCCACCGGCTTCGGCGACAGCGTGTACGCGGCGCGGACGATCGCCGTGACGTCGTCGACGCTGTCGCGGTTGCTGTACAACGTCAGCAGCGGCTCGCCTTTGGCGACGCGGTCGCCGACCTTCGCGCGCAGCTCGAGGCCGACGGCCAGGTCGATCGACGATTCCTTGGTCGCTCGGCCTGCGCCGAGCAGCATCGCCGCCGTGCCGATGCGGTCGGCGACGATGCCGCTGACGTAGCCGCCCTCGGGCGCCGGCACGTCGATGGCGAAGCGCGCCTGCGGCAGCCGCTCCGGCGCGTCGACGACGGCGGCGTCGCCGCCTTGCGCGGCCACGAAGGCGCGGAACGTCGCGAGCGCTTCGCCGCTTGCGACGGCCGCCTCGAGCATGCCGCGCGCCTCGGGCAAGCTGCTCGCTCGTCCGGCGAGCAGCGCCATGTGGCTGCCTAGCGTCAGGCACAGCTCGCGCAGATCGCGCGGTCCGGCGCCGCGCAGCGTGTCGATCGCTTCGCGCACCTCCAGCGCATTGCCGACGGTGAGCCCAAGCGGCTGGCTCATGTCGGAGATGACGGCGATCGTGCGGCGGCCGACCCGGTTGCCGATGTCGACCATCGTGCGCGCCAGCTCCCGGGCATCGTCCAGCTTCTTCATGAACGCGCCCGCGCCGGTCTTGACGTCAAGCACGATCGCATCCGCGCCGGAGGCGATCTTCTTGCTCATGATCGAGCTTGCGATCAGCGGGATCGACTCCACCGTCGCCGTCACGTCGCGAAGCGCATACAGCTTCTTGTCCGCCGGCGTTAAATTGCCGCTTTGCCCGACGACGGCAATCCGGTTCGTATTGACCAATTCGAGAAAGCGCTTGTTTTCGATTTCGACATGGAATCCGGGAATCGACTCTAACTTATCGACGGTTCCGCCCGTGTGGCCTAAGCCCCGACCCGACATCTTCGCCACCGGTACCCCGAGCGCGGCGACCATCGGCGCAACGATCAGCGTTGTTTTATCGCCGACACCGCCCGTGCTGTGCTTGTCCACTTTGATCCCCGAAATGCCGGACAAGTCGATCGTTTCTCCCGATTCGACCATCGCCATCGTCAGCTGTGCCCGCTCCTCCGGCGTCATGCCTTGAAAATAGACCGCCATCGCCCAAGCCGACATCTGGTAATCGGGAATTTCACCGCGTGTATATCCAAGCACGGCAAAATAAATTTCCTCCCGCGACAGCTCCCCGCCGTTGCGTTTTTTCTCAATGACGTCAACCATCCTCATTCGGCATCACCCTTTATTTTGCAATTTTTCCCGCACGGCTGACCGGCGAAATTCGGACTAACCCGATCTTTTCGTTGGCCGTATAAACGGCTTGATCCGCTCCAACGACGAGATGCCCGTAATTTCCGCGGACGATGAGGATGAATCGCTCATTTCCATCCGGATCGAGCGAATAGACCGACCCTCCATTGTCCAGAAAATATACGTTGCCCGCCTGATCGGACTGCAAGCTGTACGCTTCCCGGTATCCTGGAAAACGAATCTTGTACTGCCATAGCTTTATCCCGCTTTTGTCCGTTTTGGCGATACCGTCAAAGCTGCCTTTCACTTCGTTCATGGTGTAAAAACCGCCTTTGCCGTCACCCGCAAAATCGCTTTTCCGAAGCACCTGTCGCCAATCTTGATCAGGTAACGCAGCGCCGGTTTCGCCGTCCAGGACGACGATGCGGTTGCCAAACACCGCCGCGACATCGTTTCCGTTGTCCGCCGAATAGAGATTCCAAAACCGCGTTTGATCGAGCTCACGCTGCCACTTGATTTTTCCATTCCGATCCAATGCATATAACATATCGCTTGTCCCTACAAAAATATGCCCTGCTTTATCGGCCATCATTCGAAGGACATTCGGAAACGATAAAGTGAATCCGGGTTCTTGTTCCATCATTAAAATATCGCGGTTGATCCAGTTGATCTTGCCGCCCGGAGCGATCGAAATAATCCCGTCTTCCGCGAGCGTAATTAAATTTCCTCGGTCGTCGCCAACCGCAAACGAAAAGAAGATATCCTTATGTTCCGTAAACGAATACTGCCATTTCAATTCGCCTTTCGAATCAAACGCCAATACCTTTCCTGGCTTATTATCCTCCATAAAGGAATAACCCGCGCTTTTATAGGTAAAAATCGTCCCATCTGCGCCCAAGATTAAACTATACCAACCCGGCTCGGCATACGAATGTTCCCACAGCTTTTTGCCTTTTGCATTGACCGCAATAATTTTATTTTGATTGGTGACGTAAATGGTTCCGTCATCTCCGACAACCATGCCGATCGGATCCGAAATACGGACCTGCCAGTCGATTTGGAACTTGTCGCTGCCTCGCAAGCTGACCGGCATCCCGGTAAAATTGTACTCCTTCGTTAAATCCGCCCGGTTCGAAGGAATTTGGTACATCGAAGCCTTCACCGTGCTTGCTTCAACCGGCGAATTCACTCCCATTCCGAGTAGCAACGACGCGATCGTTGCCGTAATAACCCATTTCGCTCTCATGTAACATCTCCATTGATCTACAATAAGTACTTTACACATTATACCATCTTAACCGATTCGATTGAAATCATCAGTTAGGCTTAGTTGATATGGCTATCGATTAAAAAAATGGCTGGGCAGCGTATTCCATCTGCTCAACCATTTGCTTTTTACTATTATTTCGCTACCTTCGGCGCTTTGATTTCTTTCACTTTATTGTAAGAAGTATAGTTATAAGTCATTTCGGTTTTCATCGTTTGGCCCATCGCGGTCATCTCGGAAATCATGTTCATTTTTTTAGGAAGCGACGTTTTTGTATCTACCGTAAACTTCATCTGCAGCTTTTTGGTTACTGTATCCTCGGCTCCCGCCAAGAACAATTTGTTGTATTTGGCCGGATTGATCGTGATCGTAATTTCCTGATCGGTCCCGTTTTTCTTTACTTCCGTTTTGTCGATAACCTGTTTGAATTGCTTGTTGAAGATATCCTCCGATCCGGATTGCGCTGCACTTTCGATCGTGCCGGCCGGTGCAACGATCCAATCTTGGCCCGGCATCTTCATATACATTTTGTCGCCCACTTGAACCACTTCGGTAGATACGGTCTCCTTGCCGACCTGTACCGTCGTTTTCATCGAAAAAGCTTCCTTCGGCTTGATGATCATATCGCCTTCCATCGTCATCACCGTTTTTTGCCCGGCTGCCGTGATCGTCGATTTAGCCGTGTAGGAATAGCTGTTGACTTTGGCAAAAGCCGTCATCAGTTTGTCATATGCAGCCACCGCGGTCGACGAAGGCGCCGTTGCCGCCGGTTTCTTCGCTTCCGCCGCGGATACCGCGCTTGCGCCGATCCCGATGGAACCTACGCTAATCGTTAATGCCAAGCCTGTTGTTGCTAATTTCCGCATCATTTTTTTCATGATCCAACATCCATCCTCTTTTGATATTATGTAAATCTATGGACATAGAAAGCCTCCTCCGACAAAGAGGCGAATCTAGAGGTTTATACCTTACGCGCCTTCGATGAGTGATTTGTATTGCCGATCCAGATCGCCAAGCCGATTTTCTACGTTATTCAGTTCCTGGCTCAGCCGTTCCACCATCGTGTCGATTTCTTTTCTTTTCGATACGACCTGCTCCAGCGAATTCGTGATTTTGCCTTGCACCATCCAGTCGGCAATGAGGCCATCGAAGAAAAAGTCCGAAAATTTTAAAAATCCGCCGATTTCAAAATCTACCGAAACCGCCATCTGTACATCCTTCAATTCTCTGGCGAACTGTCGCAAGTAATGCTGAACTTTATGAATTTGTTCCTTCGCATCGTCGATCCGGTCGTGCTTGATCATCGTGGAGATGAAACCGCCGCCGAGCATATCGTAGGTGCCCCAGTTTTTGGCCGATTGCAAATATTGCTCCGCTTGTTCAAGCGCCTCCAAAACGACATCACCCGCCTCGAACGCTTCCTTCAATTCTTTACGCAGGATGGCAGCGGACGCCTTTTGCTCGGATAAAGCCTGCAGCTGTTGGCTCGTTGCCGCATCATGACGCTGGATGTAGCTTTCCTTCGCCTTGAGAAACCGCTCGTATTCCATATCGACGTTGATCACATCGCCCAGCTTTACCTTGTATTTCTCGATTTCCAGCTTTAGATTGTGCTTTGCCGCGACCGCCTCGTCGTATCGCAGCTTTGCGGCCAACGCTTCTTCGTTTTCCTCTTTCAATTTCTCCGATTTGCTTCCGATCATCGTGTAAAACAAATTCGCGATCGATAACCCTTGCAGCTGCGCCACGTCGTGTTCTTCGGATCGTAGCCTCTCCTCTAGCTCATCGGCGCTGCGTTCGGCCGCGGCAAGCTCCTTCTCCAGCTCCTCCAGCCGAAGCTCCCACTTCATCTTATTACGCTCCATCTCCTTCAGGCGCAATAGCTCATCCTGAAACCACCGGTCCATGTCCCCACTCCCTACAACCTCGTCATCATATATTCCGTAATACGGCGTCATTCCGAATCCGTTTCACAATTATGCCGATCGAGCCGTCTTTTTGATATGGTTTTCATTACCATAATAGACGCGGTTCACCGCGATTTGTTTCGTATAAAAATAACATCATGTATAATGGATGTTGGGATGAATAACCATTCTTACGAACATTGGGGGTTTCGCAAATGAATCCAGTGAAACTGGTCGTTGATCAAAAAGCGAATCTTGGCGAAGGTCCGAGCTGGGACGATCGCCATCAAGTCCTGTATTGGGCCGATATCAACGGTCAAAAGCTGCATACTTACAACCCGGCCACAAACGAAAATTCAACCGTCGACGTTGGGCAACGGATCGGCGCGGTGGCACCTCGCAGGTCGGGTGGCGTTGTGATGGCGCTGCAAAACGGTTTTTATACGTATGATTTTGCGAGCCAAGAACTGACCTTTATCGGCGATCCGGAAGCGGACAAGCCTCGCAACCGGTTTAATGACGGCAAATGCGATGCGGCCGGACGCTTCTGGGCAGGTACGATGTCGCTTGACGAATCGGAGCCTTCCGGTGCGCTGTATTGTCTGGACACCGATCTCACGATCCGCAAAGTGCTGGACAACATCACCGTTTCGAACGGCATCGCATGGAATGCGGACAACACGGTTATGTATTATATCGACTCTAGCACGAAATTAGTTAAAGCGTATGATTATGACTTATCCACCGGCTCGATGAGCAACCCGCGGGTCGTCGTTGATTTGACCGACACCGAGGTGTATCCTGACGGGATGACCTCGGATGAAGAAGGCATGATCTGGGTCGCCTTGTGGGACGGATACAGCGTGAAACGCTGGAATCCCGAGACCGGAGAGCTGCTCGCAACGGTCGACGTGCCTGCCGCCCGCTCTTCTTCCTGCGTATTCGGCGGTGCAGACTTAGAAGATCTGTATATTACTTCGGCAAGAGTCGGAATTTCGGAAGAAAAGCTGGCCGAACAGCCGCTTGCGGGTGGGTTGTTCTCCGTAAAAACAAACGTCAGAGGCGTCCCGACCTACGCGTTTGGCGGATAAACGATTATGCATGGTACTCCTTTCCAGAGGAGTATGTCTTGACGCGAAACCAAATGGTTTCGTATAATCAATTGCGAAACCATTTGGTTTCGAATCAGAGATAGCATCTAACGAACTTCTGTTGAAATAGACAGTTCCAAGGTCAAATCCGACATCAACCGGATTCTTTGGCGAGATTGGTGCAAAATATTACACCATAGAGAAGTTCAATTAACGATGCGAATATTTCATAGGAGGCAAGAATAAGATGGACAAAAACACGAATAATACTGCCGGCAACGCACTGCCGGACATCCGCCAAACCCAAATGCTGAACGCGCCGATCGCAAAAGTGTGGGAAGCGGTCTCCTCGTCCGAGGGCATTGCGGCATGGTTCATGCCGAACAATTTTCAGCCGATTCTCGGCCATGAGTTCGTATTGCACGCAGGTCCGTTCGGCGATTCCCCTTGCAAAGTAACGGAGCTTGATCCCCCGAACCGCCTTGCTTTTCGTTGGGGCAAAGATTGGACGCTCGCGTTCGAATTAAAGGAAGTGGACGGTAAAACGGAATTTACGCTTATCCACTCCGGCTGGGATGCGGACAAGGTTACGGAATTCGGTCAACCGCACGAGATGGTGCGTGGCCATATGAACGAAGGCTGGTCAGGCATCGGACAAAAGCTCGCTCAATATATCGAGGCTTAAAATGGATGCTGCCGCTCCGAAGTACGACGTATTTCAAGCGATTGCAGATCCTACGCGCCGCAGCCTGCTAAGCCTGCTCGTCGATCAGGAAATGCCCGTAACCGTCATCAGCGGCCATTTCCCGATGAGCCGGACCGCCGTTTCCAAACATTTGCGCATATTATCCGACGCTGGACTCGTGAAGGAAAGAAAGGTCGGCAGAGAAACGCGGTACCGTCTGGAGCCTGAACCGCTTCTTGAGCTAAAGCGCTGGCTTGCCTTTTACGAACGGTATTGGGAGAATAAAATGGTTGCGCTGCAGCGTTATGTGGAAGGCGACGGCTCTGAACCTGCCGCCGGCCAGACGAAGCTGGAGGTCGTTGAATAGGGTTGGTTTGAGCTGGGCTTAGGGCTGGGCTGAACTTGGCTGAACTTGGCTGAACTGGAGCTGCGGTTTGGCCCCGGCCGCACCCTGCGGCACGATGAAGGAGGCCATTCGATGAAGCGATTTTATTTGAACTATACGTCGATATTCGTTATATTCGCGGCCGTGATGGCATTGTACGTGTTTCGCGGCAATTATTTTGCGGTTGATCCGCAATATGCCGGTACGATCATCGACCCGCATACATACATGACCCCCGGACAAATCAACAATGCGCAGACGTTAGCCCGCATCGGATCCTGGTTGTTTTTCCTGATGCCGTTTATACAAATCGGCGCGTTGATCGCCTTATTCGGCTTCTCTTCGCGGCTTCGCAATCGGGTGGAAAGCTGGTTTTCCGGCTCGTTCTGGAGATTGCCGGTTTACTGGTTCTTGTTCTTTCTGCTCACAGAGGCACTCATGCTGCCGCTGAATTACGCTCTTCTCCAGATTGACCGGCATTACGGCGTATCCAACGAATCTACTGCCTTATGGCTCACGGATCAGCTTAAGAGCTTCGGCATCGGCTGGTTATCCGGATGGATCATGTTGGCGGTTATGCTCTGGCTCGTACGCAAAAGCCCGCGCCGCGCTTGGCT
The DNA here is from genome assembly GCF_056120465.1 of Paenibacillus sp. sgz302148. Lineage (NCBI taxonomy): Bacteria > Bacillati > Bacillota > Bacilli > Caryophanales > Paenibacillaceae > Paenibacillus > Paenibacillus sp. sgz302148. The sequence goes on along the minus strand of NZ_JBVYOJ010000007.1, from coordinate 23,667 downwards.
GTCCATCTGGCTCATCTCCATCCCGTTCACCCTCTTCCTCACTTTTATCCAACCTGTTGTGCTGGACCCGCTGTTCAATGATTACGTTCCGCTGCAAGACGAAGCTCTCAAAAAAGATATCCTTGAATTGGCCGACAAGGCCGGGGTACCTGCCGATCAAGTGTACCAGGTCAATATGTCGGAACGGACGAATGCATTAAACGCATACGTTAGCGGTATCGGCAGCAATGCGCGAATCGTCCTTTGGGATACGACGCTTCGAGCGTTGCAGAAGGACGAAATTCTCACAGTCATGGCGCACGAAATCGGCCACTATGCGGAAAAGCATATTTATTGGGGCATCGCATTCGGCATAGTCATCAGCTTTGGAGTCATTTGGGGTTCGTTTCATTTGTATCGGTACGGAATCCGACGCTGGGGGCCGAAATTCGGATTTCGCGGTATGAGCGATTTTGCGGCTTTGCCGCTGCTGCTCGTCATCGTCACTTGTGCCGGCTTCGTCACAACGCCAATACAGAATGCTTTTTCACGAATTCTCGAGCACCGGGCCGACGTCTATGCAATGAACATGACGAACGACGGCGACGCTGCGATTCGCGGCTTTCAGAAAATCGCCAAAGAGAGCCTCGCTGCCGTTACGCAGCCGAAGCTTGTCTATTGGTTTCTTGGTTCGCATCCGACAATCGTTGAGCGGATGGCGTTCTTCCGGCAATATCAGCGGCGGTGATACGTCATCGGAAGCTGCTTCACCCCGAAAATAAAGGAGCTGCTCAGTCTCTCGAGCGGTAAATTGCGATCGCGCCGGATATGCCGGAACTTCTCCAGCAGTACGCCGAGCGCGATTTTCGCTTCAAGACGGGCAAGCGGGGCTCCCAGACAAAAATGGATGCCGTGGCCAAAAGCGACATGCGGGTTCGGGCTGCGAGTCATATCGAACAACTCCGGGTTGTCGAACTGGTCGCCGTCGTGGTTGGCCGACCCAAGCCATACGTTAACCCACTGTCCAGCCGTCATTTGATGTCCGTTATAAACGACGTCTTTCTTCACCTTGCGCGGCATCGACTGTACGGGCGAGCAATAACGCAGCACTTCTTCGATCATATGCGGCAATTGTGCCGGATCATCTGCGAGCCGGGCATATAGCTCCGGCGACTGCTCTAGACATAGAAGGGAAGAAGAAAGCAAATTGGTCGTCGTCTCATTCCCCGCGACTAGCAGCAAAATACAAAATCCGATCAACTCGACATCATTCAATTTTTCGCCTTCTGCTTGTGCTTGAACCAAAGCGCTGATCAGATCGTCCTTCGGTTCGCGGCGCCGCTCCTCTGCGATCGCGCCGAAATAATCGGTCATTTCCCGTTGGCACCATTTGAATTTCTCGTAATCGTCCCCGACAAGGGCATCCGACCAAGCTTTGAACCGATCCCGATGTTCCGCAGGCACGCCGAGCATTTCCGCAATGACGATGATCGGCAGCGGAATAGAGAACTGATGGACGAAGTCCAATCGTCCCTCCTCTTCGCTCCCCTCCAGCAACGATTCGGCGATTGCGCGGATTTTTGGACCTATTGCTTCGATGGTTCGCGGCGTAAAAGCTTGCATAACAATCGATCGCATTTGTTTATGCTTCGGCGGGTCGATTCGCAAAATACTTGCCTCGATCGGTTCCTCGGATGTCGGATTCGAATTAAACTGCGAAGAGAAATGCTCGTGGTCGCTCATAATTTTTTTTACGTCTTCGTATTTAAACACATCCCACGAGTTATATTCCGCGTTGAATGCCATCGGATGCTCCTCGCGCATTTTTTTATACCACGATAACGGCAACAGTTCACTTGAGATTAACCAATCCATTTGAAACACCGCCTTATTTATTGTACTGACCAGTCAGTTCAATATTATCGGAATGGAAATCAATTGTCAATAAGTAACTTCTTAATAAATGAGCTCTATTCAATCGCCTAAGCATTGTACAGCTATGTATGGGCGCAGTTCTGGGTACATTAATACCGGAGGTGATCATCATGGCAGGCAGAAACAATAAACCCGATAACGATGGGCCGGCAGCTTCTCCTTCCCGTCTCGATCAGTTCGGCGCCAAGGAATCGGAATCGGCAGGTCATCGGCCGAAGAAAAACGCGGGTCGCGATCGCTGCTAAAGACGAGCTAACCGTGAATAGCATCTTATCATTGTAATTGGTCGCAAAGAAAAGCGTGAAGCTTACGCCTTTCTTTGCCTACATAACCGCTCGTTGAAGACAGAATAAACCTACGGAAGACTGGAAATAACAAGGAAGATCGATTTCAAATACCGATAAAGGAGCCAGCCGCATGTCTAATATTAAATTAGCGATTGTTTATTACAGCAGCACGGGTACGAATTACAAATTGGCTCAAATGGCTGAAACGGCAGCTAAAGCGGCAGGCGCCGAAGTGAAGGTGCTCAAGGTACAAGAGCTTGCGCCGGAATCGGTCATCGCTTCCAATCCCGCCTGGAAAGCGCATGTCGATGCTACGCAGAACGTACCCGTCGTGACGACGGGCGATATCGAATGGGCGGATGCCATCCTGTTCAGCACGCCAACCCGGTTCGGCAATGTCGCTTCGCAAATGAAGCAGTTCCTGGACACGACCGGCGGCATCTGGTTTCATGGCAAAACGGTCAACAAAGTCGTCAGCGCGATGACTTCAGCGCAAAATTCGCATGGCGGCCAGGAAGCAACCGTACTGTCCCTCTATACGAGCATGTACCATTGGGGGGCAATCGTCGTAGCTCCGGGCTATACGGATCAATCCATTTACGCTGCAGGCGGTAATCCTTACGGGACAAGCGTTTCCGTCGATCAGGACGGCAATATGAAAGAAGATGTGCAAGGAGCGGTCGCCCATCAGACGAAACGGCTCATTACCGTTGCGGAATGGGTAAAAAAAGGAATGCAAGCTTAAGCAACATCGCGATGAGGCCTTTGCCGCGAAAACGCGACGAAGGCCTATTGCACGAATAATATATTTGACGGTAAAGGGCAGGGTTGAGAAATGAACCGAAAAAACTGTGACGTTTCCCCCGTTAAGGAGCAGCTGAAGCAACATTTAAGCCATATTGCCGACCAAGTTCAAGACAGTTTAAGCGTGATCGACAACGAAAACCAATGTTTGTTAAGCCATTTTGACAATATTCACGCTATGTTCAAAAAAGTCCAATCCATCGCGGCTTCGTTTTATTTGCAATGCTACCTCAGCTCTTTTACATCCAAGTATTTGGACTTGTCCGTAACCGTCCAGCACCTTGCCGAACGCAGGCACGGCGCGCTAATCATCATTCAAAGGAACGATCATCTTGAGTCTTATATTCATTCCGGCATTTCGCTCGAAGCGACATTAACTTATTCGCTCTTGGAGTCTATCTTCTATCCCGGCAATCCGCTTCATGACGGTGCCGTCTTGATCCAATCCGATCGGATCGTTTCGGCGGCCAACGTCCTGCCCGTGTCCAACGCCGAAGTGGAGGATAAGAAGATCGGGATGCGGCACCGGGCGGCGATTGGCCTCACGGAACAAACGGATGCCCTCGTGCTGGTCGTCTCGGAGGAAACCGGGCAAGCGTCGTTTGCGTATAAAGGCGCGCTCCACCCGATTAACGGTGTGGATCCGAACGATTCGCCCATCATCGACTCAGAGCCGCTGCACGGCGGCACGATCGATCTGAGTCTTTTGAATTAAGCTTATGTACAAAAACGGAGCTTCGCCAAATAGCGAGCTCCGTTTCTTATTAGACATCGATTCGATTAGGATTGGGCAGGATCTGCCTTTTGCACCGGGGCTTGATATTGGAATATCGGAACCATGATCAATGCGCCGATTACAAACAATACCGCGGCTGCCTGATACATCGCGACGAGCGAGAACTGCGACATGAGCCAACCCGACACGCTCATCGTGACAACCATTGATCCCATGAACAGCGGGTTAAGCAGGCCGTTTACGCGTCCGACGAACCGTTCTTCGGTATTTTTCAAGATCATCGTGTTGATGCCGATTTGAATGCACGGCAACACCAATCCGCTGAAAAATTGAGCGACTAGCGTCAGCCAAACCGCTGTGGAAAATCCGGAGATGCTCATCGTCACAACGTCAACGGCCATGCCGAAGGCAAGCAGCTTCTGCGGCGCAACCTTCTTCGCGAAGCCCATCGCGAGACCGCCTCCGACGATCATGGCAATACCGCTTGTCATCATGAGCCATTGGAAGTCCTCCTTCGGCAAGCCAAGACGGTCCGTGACCAGAAAAATGCCGAGCGGCTGAATCAGCCCTAGGCCAAGACCGGCAGCGGCGAAACAACCGCCAAGCGTCGAGAGCAATTTGCTCGACCGGACGTACCGGTACCCTTCGGCGAGTTCTCCCCAGAAGGATGCTCCTTCTTTCCTATCCGTTTCCACGCGATCTTTCGGCAGCAGCAGCAGAACCGCGGCGGATAACAGAAACGCGATGCCCGAGATGGCGATCGAATAATCGATGCCGTATCTTTGGAATACGAACGTTCCGATAACCGGACCAAGAATCATAAATACCGCGAACAAGGTTTGATAAATCGACATTCCCGCCTGGATCAAATGCTCGGGCACGTGAAGCTTAAACAGCTTCATCCCGGACGGCTGCGAGAACTGCGACAAAATCGCCGACACAAGCGTGGCGAAAAATACCGCTTTCCATGAGCCGAACACGAGCGTAAATAACACGGCGAACATCGATACGGCACTTAACACGTCGCACCAGACCATCGTCCGTTTCGGACGCCAGCGGTCGGCGAACGTTCCGCCGATAAACGAAAATATAAAGATCGGCGCGAATTCGGCGAACGAGATCATCGAAACGGCGAACGAATCGCCTTTCGTTTGCTCCATGACGAATAACAAAATGCCGTAATTGCGCACCCAGATGCCGATTTGCAGCAGCAGTCCGGACATCAAGATCGTCTGAACGAACTTGTTGCCGAACAAACCGGACATGCTCGAAGACTTTGCAGACATGATTTCTTTCTCTCCCTTTTTCTAACAATCTATATACAAGAATACATGTTCTCGTCTCTGGATGCAACCCTTATATTTAGTTATAGTCAAAGTTTATTGCTTATAACCGTTCGATCACGTTTCTCGCGATCCATACGCCGGCCGCGCCCGCTTGCGCAAGTCCGCGCGTGATTCCCGCTCCGTCGCCGCCGCAGAACAAACCGGAAATTTCCGACTCGAACGATTCCGTCAGCTTCGGACGAGCCGAATAGAATTTCGCCTCGACTCCGTAGAACAGCGTATGCTCGGACGCAATGCCGGGCGTCACTTTCTCCAGCGCCTCCACCATTTCGATCAGGCTTTTCATCGTATTGTACGGAAGCACGAGACCAAGGTCGCCTGGCACGGCTTCCTTTAACGTCGGCTCCAGAAATCCTTCCTTCACCCTGTCGACGGTCGAACGCCGTCCGCGGATAATATCGCCGTATTTCTGCACGATAACGCCGCCGTTCGATAAATCATTCGCCCGCTTGCAAATTTCCCGCGCATATTCGTTCGGCTTGTCAAACGGCTCCGTAAATTTGTGCGATACGAGCAAAGCAAAGTTCGTGTTGCGTGACCCGAGCGCCGGGTCCTTATACGAGTGGCCGTTCGCGGCCATAACGCCGCTATGATTTTCGACGACGACGTGACCCGATGGATTGCTGCAGAACGTCCGAACTCTCGTACCGACCGACGTATTGAAAATAAACTTGCCTTCGTACAAGTGCTCGTTTATTTCCCGCATGACTACATCCGACGTTTCCACGCGCACGCCGATGTCCACTTGGTTGTTGTACATTTTCAGCCGGCGCTTCTTCAGAATGTCCGTCAGCCATGCCGAACCGTCGCGTCCCGGAGCGATCATGACATGGTCGCTTTCGAATACGGCGCCGCTTTTCAGCACGATGCCTTTCACGACGTGACGGCCTTCCGTTTTCTCCGTTATGATGTCCTCGACTTCCGTTTTGAACGACATATCGATTTTGTCCGTCAGGTATTCATAAATCGATTGCAAAATTTCAAGGTTTTGCTCCGTCCCCAGATGGCGGACTTGAGCCCGCAGCAGCTTTAATCCCGCGGCATACCCGCGCCGTTCGATATCGCGGATCGCCTCGGTCGTCGGATCGGTAATGTTCTGCGTCGCCCCATGCTTCAAGTTGATGTCGTCGACATAATGAATCAGCTCCAGCACTTTGGAAGGCGCGAGATATTCCGTCATCCAACCTCCGAATTCGGTCGTAATGTTGAATTTGCCGTCGCTGTAAGCCCCGGCCCCGCCGAACCCGCTCGTGATCGAACAGGCCGGCAAGCAGCCGGCGAAATCCTTTTTGCCTGCCGGCGGTGGACATAGCTTGATTTTTCCCTCCAGAATCGGACAATTCCGTTTATAAATATCGTGCCCCTTGTCGATGAGCAGCACTTTCGCTTGCGGTCGTTTCAAAGTCATTTCATAACAAGCGAAAATTCCAGCCGGGCCTGCGCCTACTACAATCAGATCGTATTTGCTCATTTTCGAGATCATCCTCCACATTATCCTTGGTCATTGTTGACAGATTCGCTCGCCGTTTTGCGCTGCCGATAACCCGGAAAGCAAAAAACCCCAGCTTCCGACGGGTGCAGCGATGCAGCCCGTTCGTAGCCAGGAATTTCGGTTCCTTGTAGAGACCCCCAAACCGATCACATTGAGGATATACGAACAGTGTAACGTATTCGATTGGTTCAATCCTTCTCCATATTACACGGAGCATGTTGGACTGTCAATCGGCAATGTTCGGATTTTCAATGTTATTTTTATAAGGTTATTAAGAACTCATTGAGACAACCCGCAAAAACCCTTCTGTTTTAGCGACTCGAAAACACGAACGTTCGGAAAATAGACTTCAATCCATCTACGCTCGCAGCATGTTTTTCGGATGATTCACACCATCAATCCGATATTTCTTCTCCCACGCCGACATTTCTTTGTGCTCCAGGAACACAGGCGGGATCCGCTCGAATTCCCAGCGCTCGGAAGCGGCCGTACGCATCGCGGTTACGCGCCGAACGACATCTTCATCCACGACGATATACGCCATGTCGTCTTCGCCTGCAAGGACCAAAGGAACCGTTCGCTCGTACTTTTTAAGCGCTCCGCTCCCATCCCGATATTCCAGAACGGCGGAAATTTCCCTCAGCCCGCCAGGCACGGCGCCCAGCGTGAACATTTCGATAACGATATCTTTGTCCAGAAGCGGAGCCTCCAGCCGGATCGTTCCGTCCCGATCTTCCGGATAACCGTTTAAGTTAAGCACCCGCAGGACGCCCTCGGGCAAATGAATCGAAACTTGAACGAAATCGGCCATCTCCGGCATCGAATCGACGAACCGCAGCCACAAATGATTCAGCCCCTCCTCGTTTTCCATCGCGCTTTTGGCTAATTTCAACTCGATCATCGTATTTTCTCCTCTTTGATCAATTTCGAAACCGTTTGGATCACCTTTTCTTGCAGCTCCGCCGATATGCGCGGACTCAGCGTGATGAACACATCCTCGCTCACCTGATGCGTTTCGTTACGCAAAAACACTTGATTTTGCACCATCGATAACTTATTGCCGATCCGGATAATTTCCTCCATCGGCAAGTCTTTCAGCATGTCCTGGATCGATGCCAGCGTCTCGCCCGTTTTCGACAGCGTCATGACAGCGCGGTAATAATGCAGATGCTCATCCGTGTATACCCGTTTATTGCCGACCGTCACAAGCGGCGGAACGATGCCGATTTGCGAATAATATCGCACGGTCCGCACATTCATCTCAGGATCGTCATGCTGCAGAAGCTCTGTTACTTGCTGAGCCGTGTACGTATTCAAAACGCTTCATCTCCTTTACAGTAAAATGACTATATGACAGCATACTGTACCATTTACAGTTTACTGTTATTATATGCATCATCCGCTCCGAAATCAACCTGCCCGGTTAAAATGATCATGCGCCGGCGTCGGGTATCGCGGTTATGAACGATCGTCTTTTCGTCCATACTAAAGGATGGAGAATCATACCAGAAGGAGGCATTCGCATGCGCAACATCGACAATCCGAGCGACATCCGTCCGCTGGACGATCTGCTGCACATTCATTACGATCGCAGCTGGTTTACGCAGATGGAAAGTCGAATGGCCAAAAACGGGCCATGGGATGACTGGACGTTGTACCAGCTCGCTTATGAAGCCGAGCAATCGAAGCTGGTGCACCGCTTCGACGACCTGCAATGCCTGAGTCATATTCCGCAGCTTACGCCGCTGCCCCACCAAATCGATACCGCCAAAAAAGTATTGTTCGAAATGCGCGGTAGAGCCATTCTGGCCGATGAAGTCGGGTTAGGCAAAACGATCGAAGCGGGACTGATCCTGAAAGAATATTTGGTTCGCGGCCTCATCCGCAAAATATTGATTCTTGTTCCGGCTTCCCTTGTCTTGCAATGGGTTCGGGAGCTGAATCAGAAATTCGGCATATCCGCCGTCGCGCAGAAAAAGGAATATATGTGGCAATACGACGTCGTCGTCGCCTCTATGGATACGGCCAAACGCGATCCCCATCGGGAAACGCTGCTGAACATGGAATACGACATGCTCATCGTCGATGAAGCGCATAAGCTGAAGAACAAAAAAACGACGAACTATCAATTCATCAACATCTTGAAAAAAAAATACTGTCTCCTGCTCACCGCGACTCCGGTGCAAAACGACTTGAGCGAGCTGTACAACCTCATTACGCTGCTCAAGCCGGGACAGCTCGGCGGGCAAGGCAGCTTCGCCGCCAATTTTGTCGTGGACAAACGAATTCCGAAAAACGAGTCCCAGCTGCAGGAGGAATTAGCCAAGGTCATGATCCGCAACAGGCGCGGCGAAGGGGATATCCGCTTCACGAAACGTATCGTGAAGAACATTCCGCTTACGCTATCGGATGAGGAACTAGGCTTATACGAAGGCGTTACGGACTTTGTCAGACAGCGCTACAATGAAGCCGCGGGAGATCTGAACAATATTTTGTCGCTTGTCACGCTGCAGCGTGAAGTTTGCTCCAGCCGGGATGCCGTTTTCTTGACGCTTGTCAATCTGTTCAAAAAAACAAGCGAGGATTCCCCCATTCGTTCGAAAATTTGGGCGCTCGTCGAAAAAATCCGCCCGATCAAGGCGAATACGAAAGCGGAAAAAACGATGGAGCTCATCCGTTCCATCGGGGGCAAGGTGATTGTCTTCACCGAATATCGCGCAACGCAGGAATATTTGCTGCAATATTTCAAGGAGCACAAGTTGATCGCCGTTCCGTACCGGGGCGGCATGAATCGCGGCAAAAAAGATTGGATGATGGATTTATTCCGTAATCGCGCCCAGGTGATGGTCGCGACCGAAGCCGGCGGCGAAGGCATCAACCTCCAATTTTGCCACAACATCATCAACTTTGACCTGCCGTGGAACCCGATGCGCGTTGAGCAAAGAATCGGGCGGGTTCATCGTCTCGGCCAAACCGAGGACGTTCAGATTTACAATTTGTCGACGAAAGGCACGATCGAAGAGCATATTCTCAATCTGCTGCATGAAAAAATCAATATGTTCGAGATGGTGATCGGGCGGCTCGACGTCATTTTGGAACGATTCGAAAAATCGGGATCGCTCGAAAAAAATATATACAAAATTATGCTGGAATCGAAAAATGACGCCGACATTCGCAATCGGCTAGATCATCTGGGCACCTCATTAGCTTCGATCAAAGACGAGGTCGAGCACGAAACCGATGATCCGGACATGGCGATCGGCACCATTCTGGATGCGGTAGGACAATCAGTCGAGGTGAGGCCATGAACGGAAAACAAGTACAAAAATACGTGCTTCGCTATTTGGAAGCGACGGATTGTCACATTATCGAGAAGCAGCCTTCTTTCGTGACCGTTAAGCTATCTCCGCAGGCGGACCGCGCATTGACGAACCGATCCTATTACTGGAGTTTTGTCGAGCGTACCGGCGTTCCCCCGGAAACGATGACCTTCAAGTTTATATTCGACCGGGCCGAAATGACCGCATCGAGCCAAGCCGCAACCAAGCCCCCCGGTCCGAGGGCGGCAAGTCCGGCAAGTCCCGGCGGACCAACCTCCGCTGCTGCCGGCTCCCAAACTACGGATGGCGCGCAGGACAGCATCCTCGGCCGTTATTTCGGCGTTACACCGGCAGCTCCGGCCTATGCCGGCCGCATTCCGCAGGACGATGTCACATACGGCAGCAGCAGGCTGGAGCAAATTTTTCAAGCCGCCAAGGCCGGAGGCAGCTTCGTGATGCTGTTCGAGGAACCGAAGTCGCTGCAGCGTGGAGATAAGCAATCGTACCCTTACGGCACATGGCTCGGCATCAATTACAAAGTGGAATTTCAATGCGACATGAAACGCGACGAAATGCATTCCCTGGCGATATCACTTGTTACCGGCGACATCGTCGAACAGTTTCACGACCGCATTCTGATGAAAAAAATGACGCCGCGCCTTCCGGTGAACGTTTATGTCACCCGCACGTTATTAACACTTCCGCGTGCGATGGCGAAGCTGGAAGCCCATTTGGAGAAGAAGCTGGCCGCATATGACCGAACATGGGCTCGAGAAGCCCAAGAAAGATTGAACGACGAGCTTCATCGTATCGATGCATACTACACCGAGCTTATCCAATCGTCGGAAGAAGGCAAAAAAGCGGAGGTCGAGGAACAATTCAACAATCGGAAAGCCGAGATCGAATGGCAATACAAGCCAAGAATCGCCGTTTCCGCCGCAGGGTGCGGAATTTTTCATTTATGTCCCGATCCGTTCGCGGGCAACTGACGAAACTCGCTAAAAGACCGCAAAATAACAAGCAAATATTTACCCTGCGCGACGACATGGAATTACAACCTTTTTCTAGTCTATTCGCTACAATGAGTTCAGAGATTGATAGATATACCCCGAGACCATTAAAAAAAAAGCAGGTGTGCCATGTACAAAATAATCGTCGGCTTTATCGCCATTCTCTTCGTTGTATCGGGCGTCGGTTCTCATACAATCGGAGCGACAAAGGCAATTGGGATGACGTCCGTCGCAAAAACAGAAACAAACTCCCCCTCTCCTTCTTCTACTCAGGCTGAAGAAACAAGCGACGGCAAACGCCATGATTTCATTGATCAATGGATTCAGGAACTGGCCAAACAGTCGGAATTCGCGGGTTGGAAGGAAGCGAAATGGGATGAGTATCCGCTTGGTCCCGGTACGCACGGATGGGTCGTCATCATAAGCAAAAACGATCAAGAAATCGGTTATTTGATTGTGAGCGCAACGCCTCAAGGCGAGCTGCAATTAACCGAATACGGAACAGGCGCAAGTCCGATTTTTAGTCTCAAAACGCTGTATCAAGGCATGGTACAGCAAGAACTCATCTCCGATCATGTATCTTTTGATTCGTTCATGAAGCGTAAGGACATTCGTCTGGAGCGAATATACATTCATGCGCTTATGGCTTTTTGGAAAGTATCCATAGGCACGGAAGACCCGTTTATTCTACATGCCAAAACGGTCGAACTTCTCCCCGTACACGTACAGCAAATTCCGCAAGCGATTTCAAGCTTCGTTTGGTCTGCAAATCCAGTTACAACCCCGTTGCCGGTTCAGCAATCACGCAGCCTTCCTTCGTTCGATCCGCTTGAACGCTTCGTATGGTTGTCGCAAAAACCTGTCTCCGTTACGAAGGCGGAACAGCTTCTTACGGCGATCGATAAAAGGAAAAAAATTACGTTTACAGCCGAGATGTTCGATAACACCGTATTGTTTCCGTTGCCTATCATCGGTTATACAATCCGGCAAGGCTGCGATCCTTATATCGCGGCCGACGAAGACGGAATTCGGTACATTCCTTTTCGCCAGCTCCAAGGCATCGGCAAATTTTATTATTAAAGCAAGAACACCCCCTAAGAAGTCGGGGGTGTTTCGTTATTTTTATTGCGGCGCCCGTTTAACCAAATCTGTACGCCGAAGGGCACGACACCGAACCAGCGGACCATCCAATGCTCCTTAACGACTACGGGCCGCTCCTGGCGCTCCGGTTTTGGCGTATCGATATACGTAACGACACGTTGCGTAATATATTTGACCAACTCATCGCTTTTTGCCATTAATCGATCCCTCCCCCTCATAGTTTGCCCCCATCCCCGTAGATTAAACGTCCGCCAGACGCATGATTACCGCCGAAATTTGACATTATAATACGTAGACTGCATTAGGGGGAGGACATATGAAACGTTTCGCTATCGCCATCATCGTCATGCTGCTAGCGGGCTCTTATTGGGTCCATGGCGCCGAAGCCAAAATCGCTGCGGCAACCGATTTTGACCCGCTCCTGCACACCGAAATCATCATCGATGCCGGGCATGGAGGAATAGACGGCGGGGCGCATTATGGTACTTTGCTGGAGAAAACGATCAATCTCGACGTCTCCAAAAAATTGTATGAACTGCTCAAAAGCCGAAAATACAATGTCGTTTTGAACAGGGACGGCGACTATGCTTTGAGCGATGAAAACCGCTGGCTGAAGTCCAAATCAAGACATACCCGAGATTTGGCCCACCGAAAGCAGCTTTCGGTGGAGATTCCTTCACAGGTACTTATCAGCCTGCACGTGAACTGGGCCAAAGACAAGACCGAGCGAGGGCCGCTTGTTTTTTACCAGCGGCACGATCTAAGCTACATACTCGCTCACCAGATTCAAGAAACGTTGAATGTGATGCAAGGGACATCGACTCAGCCAAGGTCCGGTAAAAAATATTATTTACTAAGGTATGCCGAATGTCCCGCCGTCATCGTGGAGATGGGTTTCCTGAGCAACTACAAGGACCGGGCGATGCTGACCGATCCGAGCAAACAAGACGAAATTGCACGGGCCGTCGCCTCCGGCGTCCAGAACTATTTGTTAATGCTGAAGCAATGATGGCAGCTGCGAAGCTTTCACGAGCTTCGCTTCTTTCTGCAGCGCGGGAATCGATTCGCGGATGATCGCCGCTGTTTTTTTGCCCGCGGGCCCGACATGTCCAATCGCTACATAATAAGGGTGCTTGCCAAGGTTGCTCTGCAGCAGCCGCATTTGCTTGGATATATGCGCCGTCGTGTATACATCGTCAAAGAACAGCCGGTTTTCAATGACGGGTACGCCGAGCTCGCGGGCAATGGACGATACGACGGATTTATGAGTTGTTTTGCTGTCCAAAAACATCAGTCCGCGTTCCTTGCACACCGATAAAACAACTCGCATGATCCGCTGATCTACCGTAATCTTGGAGCCCATATGATTGTTCATGCCGACTGCATGAGGCACTTGATCAATCGCTTCGTTTACTCGTTTACGGATTTCTTCGTCCGATAAATCCGACGTGATGGCGCCCGGCCCGAGCCAGCTTCGCTTTCCTCTTACCGGCTCCATCGGCATATGGACGAAGATGTCGTGCCCTTTGCTGAATGCGAGCTCCGCGTCCTTCTTCGTGGAGGGAAGGAACGGCATGATAGCTGCCGTAATCGGAACAGGCATATTCAACATCTCCTCCGTGCCGACCATATTGTTGCCGAAGTCGTCAATGACAATCGCGAGCGGCTTTAGCTGTGAACTTGAATCGGCCGCTTTCCCGGAATCGCGGCTTGTCCCGCGACCGACATCCTGCTTCACCACCGTCGCGTGCGACTGTGGCGTTAAACCTAACAAAGCCAATAGCACCATGATCATCGTTAAGGAATAGCCGATTTTTCTCATTCTTTTCGCGCTCCTCCTCGTTTGGACAGGATGGAAATGTAATGAATTTTCCAGCCCTTCGTCACACTGTCATTTTTCAAATGAAATTCGTACGTTACAACGTCTTCGCCCGATCCTTCGCGAAATACCTTAACTCTTACGGGCAGCTGCAGTTCCGTCTGTTCCTCTGTAATCGTGATTTTCGGATCTTTATCGATCTTGCGAACGGAGGTGATTGTCATCATGTTGTCGGCAAAATAATCCGATTGACCGGCATGCGGCGACGCTCCGTCGAACAATGCCCGGATCCATTGCTTTTCATGATGCTGCAAAGCAATCAGGAACATGTCGACGATTTCTTGGGGTGTCGCCTCAGCAAGCTTCTCATCGAATAAGCCCGCAGCTTTATGGAGCATTAGCTGATGCGTGAAATCGACCTTCCCTGATCGGTGGGTCGTGCTGTCTTGGAAATGAATGCAGAAATGTCCGGAAAAATTGTTGTCCGGAATTCCATCTCCCCCATGCGGCATGCCGTGCATCGAAGCTGCCAGTGTATAACCGTCTTTCCTGACAAGTACGGCCTTACGATTCCAGCTCCACTTGCCTTCATATATTTGCTTCATCAATACCGTATCCGCTTTGGTTACCGGCTGCACATCGGCATGGCTGCTCCCTGCCCGCCGCTGAACCCGAAACTCAATGCCGGTTTCCAGATCGAGCACCGTAAAATACGACTTTCGCGGCAAGATGTTTCGGGCATCCTTCCAAGACACTTTGGCGCCATAATGCGCACTTCGAAGCGCTTCGAACAAAATGGAGAACCAGCCTTCCAGCCTCGGGCTCAATGCTACCGTATCGCCCTGCAGCGTATCGACCAGCATTGCGTTTTTGCGATCGTAAGCCCATGTCCGTTTAATGCCTTTCATTTCAGCGGTTACGTAGCTGTCGGAGGTGAAATACGGTTTCTTTAAGCCCGTGCTCGGAAGCTTGCGCAGCTCCTTGGCTACCTTCGCCGAATCGACGTCCAGCGTCGTGCGCAGCTTGGCGTCGGGCGATACCGCCACTTCAAGGCGGATCAAATGACGATCGTCATGAGCTGCCGCGGCATCCTCTTCCGCCGGTATATCATGATTGTTTATTGCGGCCGCTTCAACCGTTCCAGGGCATAACAGTTGATAAATAATGAGCATCCATGCAATGCAAACGGCAATTCGCTTCATGGCTGTACCTCCGCGCTTTATGCGAGCTACTTACATTTTTCGATTCCGGCCTTTGAAATATGTAGTCCGAGACAAACCAAAAACGACCATCGCATCACAAAACCCCCATTCCGCATTTTGCATAACAGGGGTAAGCTCGTTTGATATCGCTCCTATCACTATTCGCTCTGGTTTTTTTTCCAAGGGGGTGCCCCTTTCCGATTCAACATCCGGTTGATTCTGTATATCGCATACGGAACGATTCCGGCCGACAACGCCCATAGCCATATGTTCCACCCCATATTACGGCTCGCTCTCTCCTTTCACCGTTTCGGTCAGAGTACCCGATCCCATAATTTCCGCATTAACCTTCACCTTGATTTCGCTTTTGGCGAATTCGTTTTTTCCGCCGTCCCAATCGCTGCGTATTCGCTTCCAAAGCTTATACCGCTTTCTTTTTAGCTCTTTGTTGAACCCGAGCACATCGGACCGCATCACATTCTGAGCTTTGTTCAACGTATGCTTGATGATTTTGGCCAATTCGCGTTCCGCGCCGCGCTTTACATCGTCAATCGTTTTTCGATTGGAAAAATCGAACATCCCGTCAACCTCTCTAATACTTCCATTTGTTCGTACGAAAATCGTAAACTTCATATGTCCCTCGCCTGCTTCGTCGATATGGATCGTTCGGCTCGTTTTATTAACCTCGTATACCACATGCCCACCTTCCATCGATATATCGACAAGCCCGTTCCGGTATTTTCCTTTCATCAAATTCAATATTTCGATATCCTTTTCTTGCAGTAATCCGGCGAACCGATACGTCTTTCCGTTGTATACCGCAGCTTTGTCGATCTTGACATCGTTTCCGGTTTTTTCGGCGAACGGCAGCGCGATCGAATTGCCCGCCAGCAGCTCTTCGCGGATTTCTCCCAACCGGTAATAATCCTCGTTCAGCATTTTTGATGTCATCAAATAATTGTTTAATTCCGAACGCAAATAAAGCACCGGCAGCTTGTCCGTTTTCGGCTGAATGTCGAGAATGGACCTCGCTTCTCCTTTGGCGACGATCACTTTGATGCTTTGGCGTATTTCTTGGCTGCGAATAAAATAATCGATCAGCTTCGGCAGCTCTTCGGCCATGCTTTGCGACAGTACGATCATTTGAAGCTGCTGCATATACGGCGTACGGCTCGTCTTCGTCCCGACCCTCCGAATCGCCTCTACGATCGTCGCTCCTTCCGCCGTTACGTTCGTATACGCGGTCGGCTCCGCCTGCTTGCCTTCGGCACCTGACGCTCCCCCGCCCCCTCCTTTCGAATCTTTCATGCCCGCGGGAATGACGATTTGAAGCGTCGCCTTATACTTGCTTTTGTCCGGCTTGTCGAGCGCAACGCCAACGACGAACCCGCGGTTTTCAATTTCAACGCGATCCCAGCAGCCGGTCGCAAACAGCAATGAAGAAGCAATCAAGAGTGTGCCGAGCCGTCTCATTGCCGTTTCACCCCGCTCCTCTTGAACTTCGCCAGCAACAAATACAGAACCGGCAGTACGGCAAAAAACAATGCGCCATAACCCGCAAGCCGAAAGATCCTCTCAAGCTGCACATTATTTTTCGGCAGCATCGAGACAATAAAAATAACCGGGGCAAGCCAGCAAACCCAAACGATTTTTTTCGATTTCGGAAATACCCACCCCAAGTTGATCAGCATGCAGTCGAAATAAATCGTTGTCGTATTGAAAATCGTCATGATCCAAACCGTAAAAAAGAGCGATTCGAACCTCTCAAAAAAACCGCCGGGAATTTCCACCGTTTTCGCCAGCTCCATCGTCGGAAACGTCATCGTGGCAACCCCTTCCCTTGAAAATACGGCAACGTCAAAGAAATATACAACGAGCGACAGCACAAACGGGATTGATATTCCTGCCGCTAGCGCACGGGACATTTTCCGAGGTTCGTTCATGAGGTGGGAATAAAACAGCATTACGTTAAAGCCAATGAACGGAATAAACGAAACTTGCATGCCTTGCAAAATGCCCTGCCAGCTCGTCACGAATATCGGCTCTATATTGTCCATTTCCAATTTTCCGATATCGAGCGCAAATACGACCACCAACATCGAAAGGATCGGCAGGAAAAACAAAGTATTCAGCCGGATGAGCCCGCTTCGCGACCCGGAAACCGCATAGACGACAACGAGCAGAAACAAAAGTGTAATCACTTCAATCGGCGTTTGGTTAAACATGAGCATTTTGGTGATCGTGGCGATTGCGCGGATCTCGAAAGCAACGACCATAGCATAAATCGGCACGGCTAATAGACAAATCATATAGGTGACCGGCTTTGAGATCAGCTTCCCGCTATATTCAAAAAAGTTCATATTCGGGTAATATGCTGTTATTTTTCCTAGCATCCACCCCAAGGCTAAGGCCAAACAACCGTTCAGCGTAATGGAAATAAGGCCGTCTAGCGATTCCGTCGCCTTGGCCAACATTCTTGGGAAAACAAGCGGACCGATACTCGTCATAACCGATGCGGCCATAAGGACAACTTCTTTGTAACCGATCTGCTGATCGGCATATGGGAAAGCTTTCATTCTGTATCACCCGTTTTGTCGATTCGCTGTTTGTCTTCCGGCAGCAGCATATTCGGTCGTTGCTCCATCATGGTGGATGGAGCAAGGAAGAAGCTATCCTTCAAATCTTCGGAAAATACCGGCGTAATCGGAGCAAGATAAGGCATTCCGAACGTCCGCATGTTGACCAGATGAACGCAGATTGCAATAAATGCCAAAATAATGCCGTACAGTCCAAGGAAAGAAGCCATCAGCATAACGATGAACCGCAAGATTCGCAGCGATATGGCAAAGCTATAAGAAGGCAAAGAAAAGGAAGAAATCGCCGTAATCGCCACGACGATCACCATGATCGGACCGACAACGCCGGCGGCTACGGCCGCTTCGCCGATGACTAGCCCTCCGACGATGCCGACTGTCTGGCCGATCGGTTTCGGCAGCCGCAAGCCCGCCTCGCGCAATATTTCCATCGTCAGCTCCATGATGAACGCTTCGACCACGGCGGGAAAAGGCACTCCTTCTCGGTTGCCGGCGATAGAAAAGGCGAGATTTGTCGGGATCATGCCTTGATGATATTCAACCAACGCAATATAAATGGCCGGCAGAAACAAGGAGATAAATGCCGCGAAATACCGCAGCAGCCGGATGAGGGAGCCGATCAAAAATCGTTCGTTGTAGTCCTCCGGGCTTTGGAATACCGCCGTGAAACCGGCGGGGGCGACCAGAACGAACGGCGTGCCGTCAATCAAGACCGCTACTCTGCCCTGGATGAGCGCCGCGGATACTTTGTCCGGCCGTTCCGTGTGCTGCACTTGCGGGAACGGAGACAAGAAGCTGTCTTGAATCCATTGCTCGATCATGCCCGACTCGGGGACGTCGTCGACATCGATCGAATGCAGGCGCCGTCTCACTTCAAAAACCAATCCTGGGTTTACAATGCCTTCAACGTAGCTGAGGACAATGTCGGTATGCGAACGACGTCCGATCTTGAACGACTCGAATCGCAAATTCGGGTCGCTGATCCTGCGGCGAATGAGCGACGTATTGACGCGGTAATTTTCCGTGAACCCTTCACGCGAACCGCGAACCAACGCTTCCGTATCCGGCTCCTCCACCCCGCGCCCCGGCCAGCTTCTGCTGCCGATCATGAGCGTGCGCAATACGCCGTGCACGAATAAGGCTGTATCGCCGAACAAGATGGAGCTGACGATTTCGTCGAATCTGTCCGATTCCGAAACGGAAGTAGTGGAGATAAATCCTGTTTTTAACCGGTTAAAAACTTGTTCACAAGCGCCTGCCCCCGCATTGCCCGCAAACAGCTGGATATTTTGAATGATGTTATCGCTGATCATCGCTTTGTCGGCCAGGCCGTCGATAAACATGACCGTGCATAGCGGTCCGTCCTCGCCAACCGTAAATTGCCTTGTGACCAAATCCGTCGGATGCATCAACTTTTGCTGAATAGCCTCTATCGTTTCTTCCGCACTGGAAAAGGTAGGAGAGTCCGAATTTTGCTGTGCCGCATCGGCTGCTTTCCAAGTACCGTTGACACCGTTTCGGGTTGAAAAGGAACCGTTCCGATTTGCAACATTCGGGCTCCCATACGTACCCGCAGCGGCTTGGGTCCGATCTTTGCCTGATCGAAATAATTTACGAAGAAACAGATCCAACAACAGTGAGCACCCCCAAATCAACGGACGTTTATCTGGGTAGTATATCCAAAGGAGGAAAAACCATGTATAGGATATCGAAAAACAAAAAAGGCTCCAGCTCTTGCGCTGAAACCTCAGATGTTGGTGCGGTCGAGAGGACTCGAACCTCCACTTGCGAAGCAGAATTACACCACTAGAACCATAGCTCCGCTCGTATTTTTTATGTATGATCATCAGAGTTTCCCTATAACGAACAAAGGATCCAGCTCATGTGCTGAATCCTTTGATACTGGTGCGGTCGAGAGGACTCGAACCTCCACGGCTGTTACACCACTAGAACCTGAATCTAGCGCGTCTGCCAATTCCGCCACGACCGCATTTTGTTTTGTCGACGTTTTTTCATGTCAACGAAATATAATTTATCATGGATCACTATCGCTTGTCAATAAAATTTTAATATTTTTTATGAACCTTCAAGCGCCTTATATTGCACTCGGATCTGCTCCAGCAATTTTTCATTGTTCAAGTAATAATGCTTCCCCATCGTATTATTCGTAAACCCAAGCTTGAGAGCCTCCCCTTCATAAAGCGAAACGGAATATAAAAAACCGGCCCTGCCTTCTTGATTCGGATCAGGAACGAATTCCATCGACTTGATAAGCTCTATCCATTGCCGAACCTTATCTTTGTCGGATAAAATCCGAAGTTCCCCTGTCTCGCCGCTTCGGATTTTGACGAGCGTGACATTCGTGGTATCGCCTGGATAAAAGTTTTGAAGCTGCTTCGTCGATAGATCAGGAATTGTTTCTTCCTTGGCACATCCGGTTCCAATGGCTAAAATGACTCCGATCAGCATCGATAGCATCACAATTTTTCGCATACAATCCCTCACTCTTATTATTGGAAAATACTGTCCTCCAACTAACGAATGATTCACCCATAATGTTGCAGACAAGAAACAGGCTGCAGCTAGAAGCCACAGCCCTGCCTATGCACGGTTCTATAAACGAGTCTTAACCGCCCTCGTCGCGATAAAAGAAGGAATATAAGCATCAAGCGGTCTGCTGCCGCCATACGTATCCTCATAAAATCCCGCGATGACAAAACCGGCGTCGATCTGCCCCTGGATCTGATCCTCTAAAGAATGCCCAAACTCCAGAGCTCTTCCGTTTTCCATGTGAAGCCGCAGCTGATTCTCGCCGAGGCTCGTCAAATCGGAATAAGGAATCGCATATTTCACGTCAAGAATGCCGCGATCCTCCTGTTCAGGGTCAAATATATACAGCAACGGATTCACGAAACCTGCAATCATCGTTCCACCGGGTTTCAGTACCCGGCATGCTTCCTGCCATGCATGAGCTCGGCACCGGCTTAATCGGAGTCAGGACGATGCTCCAATTGCCTTCTCTTGCTTGTTCGATCGTTTCCCGGCTAACCGGCTTCGTCCACTCGTTGCCCGCTTCCACCTGCTCATTCCAGACATCAATTATATTTTACTGAAGGGCATAAAGAAAAACGACCACCGCAAGAACAATCGAGCTCATCCAAAACGTGACCGCGGGAAAAGCGCCCCTGCTTCGTTTTTGCAGAACAATGGCATTCCATGCAAACGATATTAATTCCAAGACCAATACGCTTATTGCGGCACCGGCGTATCCGAATCCCGGTATTGCGGTCAAATAATAAGAAGCGGTGGCCGAACCGGTAAGGCCCAGAAGCAAACCGGCCAATGGTGCCCTTTTTTGATCGGATGCCCATAATATCGTCGTCGTGATTTCCCGCATGCCGGCAATCAGCGGAGCGAAAGACATATAACGGATGGCTTCGGCCGCCCCGATACTGCCAAATATGAGAATGGATAGTTCATCCGCGTGAAATAAGAGCACCAACATGGAGCCGATACCCCAGAATAAACCGATTTTTAATGATAAATTAGAACGTTCTGCAAAATCCCTATTCTTTTTATTTTGCCAATCCGCCGCTAATTTCGAGGCAATCGTATACGATAATGCAGCAGTAAGAATCGTAGGCATATATACAATAGTCGAAGCCATTCCGGAAATTTCTCCGAAAACCGCGATAGCCTTCGATTGACTAAGACCGGACGCCTGAAGACGGCTAGGGATGATTAAAGCATCCAGAAAATCCGATGCGGGGACAATCAGACGCGTTAATGCAATGGAAAAGGAGGATTTCATAAACAAAAATATTCCAGGCCCAAGGATTAGCCAGCGAATAGAATTAGCGTGAGTTCCTTTGTCGATGGCAAGCACGAAATTTTTGCTATAGCGCAAAATCCATAAAAACCATAATGCGGTACAAGCGCCTGTAAAAGCACCGAAAACAGCCCCGCCTGCAGCAGCATGAATGCCGTATTTCATCCATACTACGACCAGCAAAAGCATTGTGCCGGCACGAACCGTTTGTTCAATAAGTTCGGAAGCCGATACATATCCGTACAATTCGATGCCTTGCAAAAAACCTCGATATAACTGCAGCAGAGGGACGATAAGAAGCGCGGGCGTAAGACAGCGGATGGGGAAAGTCAAACTGCGATCTCCGAGAACATGCGCAATTTGGGGCGCTAACGCGTAAAAAAGTACTGCGGATATAGCCCCCAAAATGAAGAATGGCATAACCGAACCTTTTAAAAATTGCCATCCCCGCCTTCTGTCTTTGGCGGTCATTAGCGCAAGTGAGGTCGGGAAACCGCCGGAGATGAGCGTAAGCGCAAAGCCATAGATGGAATATACAATTTGATAGATACCTGTTCCTTCCGAACCGAGCAGCCGGAACAAAGGAATACGAACAACGAGGCCGATCGCTTTAACTAGAAAAATAGCGCCGGTACGCAGCGCCGTTTGTTTAATAAAGGCGGGAAGGTTCATATTTTCACCTCAAATAACCTTGTCCTAATGATTATATGAACAAAGTATTTGAGGTAGACTTCCCGTTTCTTTTAATCGTTGATATGAAATAAGAGATACTTCGTGTTTTTGTCCCAGCCAAGGTCAAACGGTACGCGATACCGATCTGCGGTATGGGAATTGACCAAAGGATACCCATTCGCATCCTGCCCTACGACGATTGAGAAATGGTCGGTATCTCCATCCAGCATATAACCGATCACATCGCCTGGCAGTAATTTTGCGATCGCGCCATCAGGATGCTTTTCGCTTGACCGGGTAATTTCCGCAAAAGTTCCTTTTGCAATTAAGCGCCCGTATCCGGAGTAACGCAAGAAACGTTCGAATGCATCCGTTTGTACCCATGCACGGCTTCCACTTCTCCATATGCTCGTCATCCGCAACCCGCCCCCTTCCTTAGCATCGCCAAGGACCTGGGACGTAAAATTCGTACAGTCTCCGCCAAGTGGCGTATAGTCCCTATACTTGCGGTTATAGCGATTATTATTCCCGGCTCCCCAGGCCAGACCTGCATACATATTGGCATAAGCTACCGCACGCTCCCGATTGTATCTTCCTTTCCCTTGTATCGTGTATTTAGCGGCGGAAGGATGAGGAAAGGTTGCTGGGGAATCCGGTATTAAATCCAGGTTCTCCTCAAGTGGATCCAAATACCATTCCTTCTTTACGACCCACCTGTCGCTATCCTTTTTTAAGGTAAGGGCATGTCTCGTGCCGAGTCCAAACGATTGAGGGGGCAGAGACATCATTTTGTAGTCATACGATATTTTCGTAGATTGGACCAAGGATACCCTGGCAAGGTTCCCTTCTTTTTTGAGACGGGTGATGCGAATGTTGGGTTCGGCCGCAACAAGACGTATTCCGCGTTTCTCCGCCCATAAATTGATGTATTTTGAACGTTTTACTTCCATTTGATAAGCGTAACGGCTTCCGCTGTCAGTCAGGGTGTAATGCTTCTCAATGGATTCCTCAAGTCTATGAACAAGGAAGTTGTTGCGATCCTTGAACAATTGGGACAAGTAAGCAATGATTTCGTCTTGGTCATGATCTTGCTTCAAAGAAAATGAGTAAGCATTCACTGGCGTTAATCCGATGATGAACGACATTCCGACTAATAGCAATAAGCGCAACATTGCCGCAAAAATCCCCCTTGATCAATATCCCATACATAGCCAAAGCATTAATTTTATTGGTCAACTTCCGCATATTATATCCACAACAACAAAACCTATGCGGTTGGTAAAAATGAACAAAAATATCAATCAGGTACTAGATTTCCGGATTGAAGAGGAACAAAGGGTCCAGCTCATGTGCTGAATCCTTTGATATTGGTGCGGTCGAGAGGACTCGAACCTCCACTTGCGAAGCAGAATTACACCACTAGAACCAGTAACTCGCCTTTTCGCTTTATAAACGAACAAAGGATCCAGCTCATGTGCTGAATCCTTTGATGCTGGTGCGGTCGAGAGGACTCGAACCTCCACTTGCGAAGCAGAATTACA